>JAHEDH010000067.1 GCA_024641285.1 bacterium
CTGATGAGCAAGAATCGCCAGCTACTTCAGTCGATTTCCGGGGTTTCGCCTTCTTCCTCAGACTCGTCAGAGCGAGCTTTTAACCCGTTGGTTGTGGGTTCGAGTCCCACGGGACCCACCGAGCACGCCAAGTCGGGGAACTGATCGCGACCGAACCTCCCCACTCTGAACAACACGCGTGCAACATCCATTGCAATCCGATTCGACACGGGCGCGGCCGGCGACGCCCGTCATCACCGGCTGGCTGCTCGGGCAGCGTCGAAGTGTGCCGTCGGCGGTGACACTCCTGCCCCAGAGCACTGCTCGCCGACGCCCCGAGACCGTGGAGAACGAACTGTTACCGTCGCCGTCGAGCCTCACCCTGGAAGGAGAGATCATGGATTTCAACCTGCATGCCTCGACGACATCGGCGGAGACCTACTTCCGGAGGGTCCAGCTGGCCGAGGACCTGGGCTACCGCGGCCTGTACATCGGCGAAGGCCAACTCGACATCCTCAACCCCTTCCAGTTGATCGCAGCTGCCCGCTTCGTGTCCAGCGACATCCAACTGGGCACGGCGACGACCAACATCGTCTTCCGTGACCCCACCCTGCTGGCCGGGGAGGCAGGCACTGCCAATCAGATGATCGGTGGTCGATTCGTGCTCGGCATCGCCACCGGCGACTCCGCCGCTTATCAACTCGGCCGCAGCATCACCAAGATCGCGGAGATGGAAGAGGCAACGAAGACGATCCGCACCCTGCTGAGCGGGGAGAGCCTCGAGACTCCGGTGGGTCCGGTGCCGCTTCGATTCCCCGTGGGTGACACCGTCCCTCCCATCTACTTCGCCGTCGAAGGCCCGAAGGGCCAGCGTGCGGCCGGCAGGGTCGCTGACGGCGTCATCATGGGCAACGGGTTCGACCTCGAGGTCATCGAAGCCGTCCGGTCGCGAGTCGCCGAAGGTGCCGAGGAGGTCGGCCGGGACCCCGCTTCCATCGACCTCATGGCCGCCGGGATCATCTACGTCTCAGACGACGGCGAGGACGCACGCACCCGGGCGCGACGTCGGCTCGCCAATCGGGCGCACCACAACTTTCGCCTCACGCTGGACTCCGTGCCGGAGGAGGAACGTCCGGGCGTGCAGCGGTTCATGGACAACTTCGACATCAGCCGGCCGCTCGAAGACCGGGTTCCGGCCGAGTTCGTCTCCGACTACCTGGTCCAACGGTTCTCGATCGCCGGCACCCCCGCGGAGTGCATCGAGCGTGTGAAGCAACTGGCATCGATCGGAATCAGCAACTTTCTGCTGACGCCGCCCGAATACGCCTGGGAGGAAGTCACTCGGCGCTGGGCGGAGGACGTGATGCCGCACGTGGGATGAACCCCGGGCGTCTTCATCTATCGCTCCGGGAGTCCGAGCGCGGTGCGAAGATCGATGACACGCTGGGCGTGATCGGAGTGGGATACGGGTGGCAGTGGTTCCGAGTTGTGCACCGGGATGACGACGAAGTGGGGACCGGGTTCCGTGAGCACTTCAGGGAGTCGGCGATCGACATCATCGAGCGTCTCCCATCGTTCGATCCGACCCGAGCCCTCTCTGCCGCCGCCTTCCATCCCGGCCGCAACGGCCAGGCCCACGAAGTCGACGCCCGGCGGGAGCGGCTGGCCTCCGACCATCTCGTAGGACCGGTTCTCGAGCAGCAGGACGATCAGATTGGCAGGTCCGTAACGAGCCATCGTCACGAGCGAACCGAGACTCATGAGCAGCCCGCCGTCGCCCTTCCACACGATCACCTTGCGTTCGGGGCGCGCCAAAGCGAGGCCCATACCGAAGTCGGAGGCGTGGCCCATCCCGAAGGCGAGGAAATCGAAGTCGAGCGGGTGCTGGGACACGAGCGGCCACTGGAGGGTGGCGGTCATCGTGGTCACCACCACTTCATCGGTACGCCGCTCAGCCACCGCACGGAAGAGGTCCAGGCGCTCGATCATGGCTCGAACCGCCGAGCCACGAGCACAGCCGCCGGCAATTGCGTTTGCTCGGCAGTCGCATCCATGCGTTCGATGGCCCCGAGGCCGTCGGCGCGGTCGAGGATCTCATACGGGATGCTCCATGCCTGGAGGAGTGCCTCGGTGTATGTGTAGGCGGAGTCGATGGGGAGCTTCCCGGCCTCGGCGCCGGCGAACCCTCGCCAGCCCACCAGCATCCGCAGCGGGATCTTGGGGCCGAGCCCACACCCCCGGAGGGCGTCGCCCGCTTCCATGAGTCCGGTGTTCTGAACGAGAAGGAGTGGCTTGGCGCCTCCTGCCCACAGTCCGGCGGCGATGGCGATCGACTCTCCTTCCCGGCACGGCACGATGAGTTCGAGATCGGCAGCGTCGCCCACCGCGTCATGGAGGAGTCGGCTCTCCGAGTCGGGGATCGACAGCACGTGGGTGAAGCCGAGCGAGCGGATCTTGCCGACTGCGGCCGTGGCGCTCGGCCCGGGAGTCATGGGGTGAACCGCTGTAGCTCTGAGATAGCTGACCGGAACGAAGGCAGGGCGAGCACAAAATCCTCGAGGACGACGGCTGAATCCTACAAAACGGGCAGGGCCACAGAGGTCTGTGCCCAGTCGCCGTCGCGGGACGCCGGCCGCAAGGGCGGGTCGGCGCCCTCTCAACCTGTTGGTTGAGGTTCGACTCCCGGGGGAAGCCCTCGAGTCTTGCTCCAGGACTGAATCAACTCTTCGAGTAGCTCGTGATGCAACCCGAGCCCCGGAAAGGCGGCGAGCGTCGCCATCGGCATGGTTCCGATCACCTGAATCATCCCCTCATCCTTCAGCAGCGACGTATCGGGGACAGCCTTGTCCAGAAGCCTCGTTCCGAGTGAGTCTGCCCGCCACTCGTGAAGCGTCGACCATCCGCTGAGCGGTGGTTCGAGCGAGGGCGCATCAACGTGGACGGTCTCTGTCAGGGGGAGATCACGAGAGCTGTGGCCGACGGAGATTGTGAATTCGCCAGCTTCAACCGCCCAGCGCTCGAGCGTCTCGCTCCAAAACGAGAAAGCTCGTTGACCCAGGTCGAGCTTGACGCGCCGTCTCGCACCCGGATCCAGGTGTGCCTTCGCGAAGGCTTTCAGTTCACGTGGCGGTCGCGCCACGGAGGATTCGTCATCCCCGACGTAGACCTGGATGACTTCGGAGCCCGGAACGGATCCCGTGTTGGTCACCCATACCGCAACCTCGGCGGTCAAGTCGTCCTCCTGAACGCTACCGGTGAGTTCGACCTCGAGATCGGATAGTTCGAATGTGGTATACGACAGACCATGGCCAAAGGGGAAGGTCACATCCTGGCGTAGCTGATCATGAGCTCGATAGCCGACGAAGACCCCCTCGCCGTATCGAACTCGACCCGAGTCCCCCGGGAAGTTGAGAAACGCCGAGTTGTCCTCCAACCTCACCGGCAGGGTCTCGGCCAGCCTGCCCGAAGGGTTCACCGCTCCGGTGAGTACGTCTGAGATCGCTCCTCCACTGGCCTGGCCGCCAAGCCAACACTCCACGACGGCGGGCACCGAGTCGATCCAATCGGAGATCCGTACCACGGACCCGTTCACCAAGACCACGACGACATCGGTGTTGACGTCCGCGATCGCGTCCAAGAGCGCGGCCTGGTTCCCTGGGATCTCGAGATGCGTCCGGTCGAAGCCTTCCGACTCGAATGACCCGGGAAGGCCCACGAAGCAAACCACGGTGTCGACTGCCCGTGCCAGCTCGACAGCATCGGCAACAAGTCGGGCCTCGTCGGTCTCATCGGAGAGCGCATATCCGGGGGCGAAGCGGACCCGCTCTTGTCCGAGGTGGTTCCTGAGCTCATCGAGGGGGATGTCCACCGCCGTCGGGTTCACCTGGGAGCTGCCTGCACCCTGGAACCGAGGAGTTCGAGCGAACTCGCCTATGACACCGACGGTACCCGCTCCGAGCGGCAGGGTGCCCTTCTCGTTCTTCAACAGGACGATGGACTCTGCTGCGGCGCGTCTTGCCAGCAGATGGTGCACTTCTTCATCGAACGTCGCCGAGTCGTCTGTCTGGTCGATGGAGTTCATCACGAGGCTGAGCACGCGTCGGACGCTCCTGTCGACGGTGGCTTCGTCGAGCGTGCCGTCGTTGACGGCGTCCACGATCGCTCGGGGGCTCCCAGGCAGGTCAGGTGGCATCTCCCAGTCGAGCCCGGCCTCCAGCGCCGCCGCCCGGTCGTGGACTGCTCCCCAGTCCGACACGACCACTCCATTCCAGTTCCACTCTTCCCGCAACACATCCGAAAGCAGCCAGTGGTGTTCGGAGGCGTGGACGCCGTTGACCTTGTTGTATGCGCACATGACTGTCCAGGGGTCTGCTGCCGTGACCACGCGCTCGAATGCGGGCAGGTAGATCTCCCGAAGGGTCCGCTCATCGATCTCGGCACTCACCCGCAGCCGGTCGGATTCCTGGTTGTTGGCGGCGAAGTGTTTGACCGATGCGCCCACCCCCTCCGACTGGATTCCGTTCACCATCGCAGCACCCATCTCACCGGACAGGAACGGGTCCTCGGAGAAGTACTCGAAGTTCCGCCCACACAGCGGAGAGCGTTTGATGTTCACCCCCGGACCCAGGAGGACGGACACACCCCACTTCTTGGCCTCTCTACCCAAGGCGCGTCCAACCTCGTGCACCAGGTCCGGGTTCCACGATGAGGCCAACGCCGAAGCGGTCGGAAAACACGTGGCCGGAACGCTCTCCGCAAGACCGACATGGTCAGCTGCTTCCAGCTGCACTCTCAGCCCGTGGGGTCCGTCAGAACACATGATCGCCGGGATCCCCAGTCGCTCGACCGGAGCCGTGTGCCAGAAATCCGAACCGGAGAGCAACCCGGACTTCTCCTCGAGCGTCAATTGCGTGAGAAGGCGGTCCACATCAAGCATGAATCGGACGATAGTTGTCGGTCCCGAGGTGGCCACCGCCGGCCCGCGGCCGGGATCGATCTCACGATCTGAACGGTTCAATGGGTCATGGATTGCCCTGCTCGGCACTCCTTGCCGAGCCGGCGGTGAGGTGCAGGAGAAGCGAACTCTCCGGGTCCATCTGTGGCATCGAGAACCCCGCTGCGGCAAGTTGCCGGCCGGTCGCCACCAGTTTCGATTCCACCCACCCGGGTTGGCGCCGGGCGATTCCGAATCGCTCGTCTGCGATCGGAATCAGTGTCACCTCATATGTGGCGTGCTCGTCGAGGCCGCGCAACCGAACGGGCGGTGTGTGATGTGTGGGGGAAGATGCCAACCGGGTCACCTGGAAGAGCGCCTCGGCGCCGTCAGCCGCCACCACTCCGTGGATGTCAACCGTCGGATCGGGATGGTCGATCCGAACGACCGAGCCCGTGTGGACGAGCGATCGGAACCGCTTGTGGATGGCGATCATCTCGGCGAGCTCGTCCAGATCGGTCTGACTCGCCTCCAAGAGGTTCCACTCGACCCCGAGCGTCCCGAACATGGCCGTCGCGGCACGGAACCCGGTCCGGTGGCGACGGCGAGTGGAGTGCGCCTCCGGCGACCCGATGTGGCTCGCCATCAGTTCCGGCGGGAACAACAGCGAGAAGCCCTGCTGGATCGACAGGCGGTCGAGAGCATCGATCGAGTCACTCGGCCAGACGCGGACCGTACGTTCGAGAATCGCGAAGTCGACCCTCCCACCACCGGACGCGCACGTCTCGAAGTCCACATCAGGATGTGCCTCGCGGAGGCGATCGAGCAGCTCGTAAACCCCCAGCGTCTGCCGGCGGACACCGGCAGCACCGCCCGAAGCCGGAGACACGAGGTCACGGTTGTGGTCCCACTTGACGTAGCTGATGTCATGGTTCGCAAGAAGTGAGTCGAGCGCCTCGAACAGATGATCCCGAACTGCGGGACGGCCAACGTCGAGCACGAGTTGACCACGGCCGTACACATGCGGATACCGCTGGTCGACGAGCGCCCAGTCAGGATGGGAGCGATAGAGGTCGGAGTCGGGACTGACCATCTCCGGCTCGACCCAGATCCCGAATTCCATTCCGAGTTGGCGCACGTGGTCGATGAGCGGGTCGAGTCCGTCCGGCCACACTTCGGGCGAGACGAACCAGTCACCCAATCCGCGGGTGTCGTCGCGCCGTCCACCGAACCAGCCGTCGTCGAGCACGAACCGCTCGACTCCCACAGCAGCTGCTGCTTCAGCGAGAGCCGAGAGCCTCTCGAGATCGTGGTCGAAATAGACGGCTTCCCAGGTGTTCAGGTGGACGGGTCTGGGGAGGTCCGGGTGTTCGCTTCTCGACCGCAGGTAGTCGTGAAAGCTGCTCGAAACCAGGCCCAGTCCCCTCGGCGAATACGCCGTGTAGATCGTCGGTGCCCGATAGACGTCACCCGGAGCGAGGCGCACCTCGCCCGGCAACAGGAGTTCGCCGACATGGATCGACTTCCGCCCCTCGCTGACGGCATCACAGGTGAACTCGTAGTTTCCGCTCCAGCCGATGTGAACCGCCCACACCTCCCCATCGGCTTCTCCGAAGCCTGACGTCCCGGCAAACACGACGCCAAGCCGCTCATGGGAGGTCTTGCCATGTCGGTTCGAGACGACGAGCGAGTTGTTCGCCCAATCGGTCCGGTGTTGTGCGAACTCGAAGTTGTGGCGCCCTCCGACTGTCAGAATTTCACCCGCCTGACGTGGCACCGGGAAACCGAGCCGCAGGGCATCGAGAACGTATTCGGTCGATCCTTCGTTCCGGAGTGAGGCGTCGAACACGACAACGCCGGAGGAGTCGAGAGAAACATCCATCGTGATCGTGAGTTTCGCCGTGTCGTCGGCGAGCTCCATCGAGAGGCTCTCGTTCGACGCGTCGACCGTCGCCAACGCGAAACGCGGGGCGAAGTCGGACCCGTCAGGCCTGCTCCCGGCCAAACCTGGAACGCCGAACCACCCCCGGGCCGACTCGCTGACAAGTCCGACAGGGGCGTCGACATCGAGGCCACCTCCCGCGATCGGTCGTTCGAACAGGACGGGATCGATCGGCTCGTCGCCGAGCGCACCTCCCCAGTGGGCAAGCTCTGGCACACCTCCGTCGCCGACGAACGCGAGGCTGGTCCTCCCATCGGTGAGATGGGCGATCAGTTCTTTCGTCGGCAACTCGAGCTCCCTTGACAACGGTGGCGGACGCCGAGCAACCGGCCTCGAGTGGTTGATCGAGCGAACCTGAGGGACCCGTTGACGTCAGCGTTGACGCAAGCTACATTCGCCACGGTTCAGGTGTCAAACAAACCGGGACATTTCGTCCTCCGGAGGCGAACATTCCACGCGGGTTGCCAAAGAAGCGCCTGGCTCTCGCCCTGGCGCTCGCCACAATCATCGGTTGGTTCGGCCTGGCGGCGACTGCAAGGATCGGCTCACAGGGGCGGGCCGGCCCGACGCCCACAGCGGGCATCTCGGACGCCACCGTCGAAATGCACCCATTCTCAGAACGCACTTGCGGCGACGGATTCGCGGCGCACCCGCTCGAGCACGTCACGCAGGCAAGCGACGCCCCGGCACGCCTCTTCGACAGCAACGGCTCCGGAGTCGCGGCAGAGGATCTCGACGACAACGGCTTCGCCGACATCGTGCTCGGAAACCTCGAGGGGCCGAACACGATCTTGTGGAACGAAGGCGGGTGGCAGTTCACCCCCGAGACGATGCAGGATCGGAGCACGCGGGCGGTGAATCTCGTCGATGTCGACGCTGACGGACGCCTCGACATCGTCACCACCCACCGGGGTTCCGGTGTGGCTGTGTTTCGCAACGCGGGTGATCGGACCTTCGAGCAATTGCCGCTGCGCGGAGTCAATGCACCTGCGTATTCGATGTCGTGGGGCGACATCGACGGCGACGGCGACCTCGACCTGGCGACGGGCTCTTATGACGCTGAGCTCGATCAACGACTGCGCAGCTCGTTCCTGTTCAATGACGGCGCTGGTGTGTTCGTCTACGACAACCTCGGGGGAGGCTCGTTCGAAGCACTTCGCCTGGCCGAGGATTCCCAGGCGTTGGCAACGGCTCTCATCGATCTCGACCTCGATGGCCGACTCGATCTCCTCGTGGGGAACGACTTCGAAATGCCTGACATGACTTGGCTCCACACTTCCCGTTCCGGGCTGGTCGAAGCCCACCCATTCGAATTCACCTCGGCCCACACCATGAGTCTCGATGCCGGCGACATCGACAACGACGGCGTCGAGGAGATCTTCGGAACCGACATGAGGCCCGCGAGTTCCGACACCGACGTCATGGCGGAGTGGCTCCCCCTCATGGAGACGATGGATGACACCGACGATCCGTTCGATCCACAGCGCATCCGGAATGTGCTCCAGGCAAACCGAGGCGATGGGACGTTCGACGAGGTCGGCGAACGAGCCGGAATCGATGCAGCCGGTTGGGCATGGTCGGGCCGGTTCGGGGACTTGGACAACGACGGCGACAACGACCTCTATGTCGTCAACGGCATGATCGCTGCGGAGACGTTCTGGTACCTCGATGGAGCTGAGATCCGCGAGCCGAACATGGCCTACTCGAACCGAGGCGACGGAACGTTCGCACTCGCAGACTGGGGGCTCGGTGGCCTCGAGAGCGGACGTGGCTCGACACTCGTGGACCTCGACAACGACGGGCGACTGGACGTGGTCGTCAACAACCTTGCGGCACCCTCGGTCGCCTACGAGAACCGCCTCTGCGGCGCCGGCGATGCAGTCTCGTTTTCGCTGTCCCAACCCGGCACGGCCAACACCTCCGCCATTGGAGCCGAGGTCAGATTGCAGACGGCGAGCGGTCTGCAAGTGCGAACCGTTCGGTCGGGCGCCGGGTACCTCTCGGGAAGTCCGATGACCCTGCATTTCGGGATTGCCGCCGGCGACGAGCTGTTGTCTGCGCTGGTACGTTGGCCTGATGGCAAGACCACGGTCATCGAAGGCCCCCTGCCTGGGCACCGCCACTTGGTGATCCGATCATGACCCTGCTCAGCCGAAGCCCGTCAGAAGAGGGAGCATCCGGTCGGACGCGCGGTCAGCCGCTTCTGGAGATCCTCGCGCCCGCCGGTCACGTGTGGCCCCTCACCGCGGCCATGGCGATCGGCCTCGTCGCAGCCGCATCCGTCCGGATCGGGTGGGGGTGGCAGCTTTGGCAGGCCGTTGCTCTCTTCCTCGTCGTGATGGCCATCCCGGTGGCCGCGAAATGGCGGTCGGATGCGTTGCGCTTCGGGCGGGCTGCTGCGATCGCCGGCGCACTGCTGACGGTCCAGGGCCTACACACCGTCGAACACGGCGCCCAGATGTACCAGCGCTACGTCCTCGGATTCTCACTTCGAGCGAGCAACGGCCTCCTCTCGCCGGCCAACTCCGAGTGGGTTCACTTCGGCTGGAACTGGCTCGTGCTCGCCGTGGTCGTCTACCTGATGACGCGCGGGATGCGCGGCTTCTGGGGATGGGCTCTGTTCGTCTGGGCACTCGCGCACACGCTCGAGCACACCTACCTGTTCGTGCGATTCCTGCAAGTCGGGTCTGGGCTCGACGGCCTCGGCGTGGGGCAGGTCACGGCCCAAGGGCTTGCGGGGATCGTCGGCGAGGGCGGTTGGCTCGATCTCAACGCAGGGCCCCGGCTTCGCTTCTTCTGCGGGCTTCCCGGGGTCACGACCGCCAATCGGGTAGATGCGCACTTCGTGTGGAACACCGGAGAGATGTTCTTCCTGATCCCGTCCGTCCATCTGTTCCTTCGCAAGGCAATGCACGGCCGATCAGTTGGGTCTGAGACTGACACAGCTCCTCGTGCGACGACCGCCCTGTAGCGAGTCGGTCTAGCTCGAGTCCCGTACGACGAGTTCGACAGGCAGGGAGCGCGCCTCGGCGTCGCCCGTCTCGATGAGGTCCTGGAGCACCTCGACGGCAGTCATCCCGAGGACCTCTCTGTCGATCTTGACAGAACTCAAGGTCGGAGTGACGGCTTGGCACATCGAGATGTCATCGAACCCGACGATGGCCACGTCGTCTGGTACCGAGATCCCGGCGCTCAACATTTCTTGGAGAGCTCCGATCGCGATGATGTCGTTGAAAGCGAAGATCGCGTCGATATCCCTGGTCGATTCGAGCAGCCGCCTGAGGCCGTCGCGGCCGCCCTCGACACTGTTGAACACCGGGACGATGATGTCGCTGTCAACAGGGAGCCCGCTCCGCTCGAGTGCGGACAGGTAACCAGCCTCGCGTCGGGGAGTGGGTGGATAGTGGTGCGCCTCGGACTCTATGAGAAGGGCGATTCGGCTTCGCCCCTGATCAGCGAGGTGCTCGACCGCGAGTTCGGCTCCGCGTTGGATGTCCGCGCTGACCGCTGAGATGTTCGGCGCCGTAACCAGGTGGTTCACGATGACGATTGGGAGCCCCGCTCGGGCGGCCGCCCGGAGATCGTCGAAGGTATCACGGGCTGGGAACACGATCGCTCCATCGACACCGAGGCCTTGGAAGGAGCTGAGAACTCGAGTCTGTTCCTCGCGATCGTTGTGGGTGGCGGCGAGGAGCATGGTTCGTCCCAGTTTCGTCGAAGCCTGATTGACACCTTCTGCGACCTCCGGGAAGAAGGGGTCGAGCATCTCGCAAGTGAGCAACCCGATGGTGTCGGTTCCACTCCGGATCAGGCCCCTCGCCATGAGATTCGGTCGATATCCGAGTTCGTCGATCGCCGCAAGGATCCGATCGCGCGTCTCAGGTGTGTATCCCCCCTCGTTGTTCACAACCCGGGAGACCGTTCGGGCTGAAACGCCGACCTTCGTCGCGACGTCAGTGAGCGTGACTGCTCTCCCACTCACATCGACCTCTCCTCGAACGACTCCTCGCCGAGAACGTTAGGTCTCGAGGGCGATTCGAAAAAGTCCAGAGTTTGGATGACGTCTTCGGCCAACTCAAGGTACGGTACGCCAACGTTGACGTCAACGTTGGCGTGCCCGGGCGATCAGCTCTTGATCGACGAACCGAGCCGGGCGGTTCACAGGAGAGAGGTAGAGATGGCAATAGGTACGGGAACTGAGGTCGACCCAAAGCCACGTCATGACTGGAGCGAAACCCGCGCCGCAATCGTCTTCCTCATCCCTGCCATGGTCGGCTTCGTCATCTTCTACCTCCGACCGAGCATCCTGGGGTTCTACAACAGCTTCACCGACCGTGAACTCCTTCGCCCAACGGCTGAATGGGTGGGGTTGGCCAACTATCGGGACCTCCTGGGCGATGACGTCTTCTGGAATGCACTCTGGGTGACGCTGAAGTACGTCGTCCTCAACATCGGCATTCAGACGGTGGCTGCGGTCGCGATCGCCTGGGTACTCCACCGATTGGTCCGATTCAACTCTTTGCGCACCTTGATGCTCACCCCCTGGCTCATGTCGAACGTCGTTGCGGCGCTCCTGTTCCTCTGGATCCTCGACTTCCGCCTCGGTGTCGCCAACAACGCTCTCGACGCGATCGGCGTATCACCGATCCCGTGGTTCGGGTCCGAAGGATGGGTCATCCCGACCGTCGCGCTCATCAACGTCTGGCGCCACATGGGCTACACGGCGCTGTTGATCTTCGCCGGTCTTCAAACGATCCCGGGTGACGTCCACGAGGCAGCAGTCGTCGACGGGTGCACGGAGAGGCGCAAGTTCTGGCACGTGACGCTCCCGCTACTCCGACCCGTGCTGGCCGTCGTTCTCGTGATCACCGTGATCGGGTCGTTCCAGATCTACGACACGATCGACGTGACCACGAGTGGCGGTCCGGTCAACGCCAGCCGTGTCATCTACCTCTACATCTTCGATCAGGCATTCGGGCGTCGGAATTTCGGATACGCGTCGGCGATGGCCGTCGCCCTGTTCGTGATCCTCGCCGCAGTCACATTCATCCAGATGCGAATGCTCAGAGCGAACGAGTCGGACCTGGCCTAGGAGAACGAGTTGAGCACTGTAGAAATCCCGGAATTCACACCCACACCTGAAGTCGTACGCGCACCGCGCTGGAAGCGCCCTGCGCCGGCGGACATCTTCACATTCGCCCTCGTCGTCTTCCTCCTGCTCGTGACCCTGTTTCCGTTCTACTGGTCGCTCCGAACCGCGCTCTCGACGAATGCGGCGCTTCCCGCCAACTCCACGTCTCTACTTCCTGCAGATTTCTCCATCGGAGGATTCGAGCGAGCGATGGGCCTGGCGACAACCGAAGAGGCGATCGCAGCCGGGGGGTCCGGTGCGGACATCAATTTCCTCCGAGCTTTGCGCAACTCGACGATCGTCTCCGTCATGGTGACGGTGGGGCAGGTGCTGTGTTGCTCGATGGCCGCATATGCCTTCTCCCGTCTGAAGTTTCCCGGACGGAACGCACTGTTCTTCGTCGTGTTGTCGGCGTTGATGATTCCGCCGATCTTCACATTGCTTCCGAACTTCATCTGGGTGCTCGATCGTGGATGGCTCAACAGCTTCATCGGGATAGCGGCGCCCACACTTCTCATGACTCCATTCGCGATCTTCTTCCTGCGGCAGTTCTTCCTCGGGTTGCCGCGTGCCATCGAGGAGGCGGCCTCGATCGACGGCGCTGGCCGCTTCCGGACGTTCTTCACGATCATCATTCCGATGGCTGCCTCGCCGATCGTGACACTGGCCGTTCTCACATTCATCACGCAGTGGAATGACTATCTGTGGCCGAAGTTGGTCGGCCCGGATGAGAGCGTCCGGGTGCTGACAGCCTCGCTTGGGAACTTCCGGTCTCAGACCCCGCAGGGCACCCCGGACTGGGCAGGCTTGATGGCGGCTACCTGGGTCTCATGCGCACCGATCCTGTTGATGCTGCTCGCCACCGGCAAGCGACTCGTCAACTCGATCGGGTTCTCTGGCATCAAGTGAAGGACTCCGCGGTCACTCCGCGGATCGGTCCTCTTAGAGGGACCCAAATCAGGTAAGAGGAGAAAAATGATGAAATCGAGGACGACTGTTCTACTCGTCATTGCTGCGCTGGTCTTTGCGGCGTGTGGTGGGACTTCGGACGAGGGTGGCGCAGCCACTACGGGCGCGCCGACAGACGGCGGTTCCGGCGAAGCGGTCACCATCTCGTACTCGCTGTGGGATGCGAATCAGCTTCCCGCCTACGAGAGTTGTGCCGTTGCTTTCAACGAGGCCAACCCCAACATCACGGTCGAGGTCGAACAGCAGGGCTGGGACGACTACTGGACCGGGATCACAACGGGCTTCGTGTCTGGTACGGCGCCTGACACGTTCACGAACCACCTGGCCCGGTACCCCGAGTTTGCCGAGACGGAGCAGATCCTCCCCATCAATGACTGGGTGGAGCGAGACGGAATCGACACAGGCGTCTACTTCGAGGGCCTTGCCGACCTGTGGGTCACGCCGGACGGCAATCGATACGGCCTCCCGAAGGACTGGGACACGATCGCGTTCGTGGTCAACGACGGCATGCTCACCGATGCAGGCGTCGATCCGGCAACGCTGCAGGACCTCAACTGGAACCCGTCCGACGGAGGCACGTTCGAGGAACTCGTCGCTGCCCTTTCCGTCGACGCCAACGGCGTGCGGGGCAATGAGGACGGATTCGACCCGAGCAATGTCGACGTGTACGGCTTTGGTCTCGTCGGCGCTGGTGGCGGCAACGGTCAGACCGAGTGGAGCTTCTTCGCGGTGTCAGACGGCTGGAGCTTCATGGATGAGCCCTTCTGGGGAACGAAGTTCAACTATGACGATCCCAAGTTCGTCGAAACGATCGAGTGGATTCAGGGCCTGATCGACAAGGGCTTCGCACCACCTCTGGAGGTCTTCTCGGCCACCGGTCACAACGACCTGTTCAAGGCCGGCCAGACGGCGACGACGTCGCTCGGCTCCTGGGAGATAGGCGATATCGTCGCCGCTGAGTTCGACACCACCTTCTTCCCGACGCCGATTGGGCCGACGGGCGAACGGGCGTCGATGTTCAACGGGCTCGCCGACTCGATCTCAGCCAGCACCGATCATCCCGAAGAGGCCTGGGAGTGGATCAAGTTCCTCGCCTCTGCGGATTGCCAGAACCTGGTTGCAGACACGGCGGTGGTCTTCCCGGCCATTCCGGAAGCAGCGGATCGTGTCAAGGAAGTGCGAGCTGAGCAGGGAGTCGATGTGAGCGCCTTCACCACCCACGTGGAAAATGGCACCACCTTCACCTTCCCGATCGCCGACTACGCCGCGGACCGCGACGCAATCATGGGCCCAGCCATGCAGGCCGTGTTCAGCGGATCGGATGCCGCCTCGACCTTGAGCGACGCGAACACCCAGATCAACGAACTGTTCAACTAAAGCAGGACCACAGCAAGTTCGGAGGGTGCGCAGCTGCGCACCCTCCGAGTTCGTTCACGAGAGATCTCGATACGCGCCGCCCGCGCAGAAGCGCACGAATGACCGGGCGATGCTCCGATATCCAGAGCAGCTGTCGCATCTCATCCTGATCCACTCGGCAGGCGATGCCTTCTGGTGCCGCGAGAACGCCGCCGACATCGTTGCGATGCTTGGCTTCTCTGCTGAGAAGGTCGAGTTGGTCGGGCGCTGGTTCACCGGCGAGTTCGAGCCGGAAGAGATGCTCGGCCTCTTCATGCGAATCGGCGAGGCCTACTCGTACACGTCGGGCCTGTCGTTCCTCTGGCAGACGGCGCTCGAAGCCATACATGGAGGGTGGAGATCGGAGCTTCGTCCGGATGCGCTCATCTTCGCCGGTCGCCATCTCCTCGACGGCTGGCCGGTGATGAATCGACTGGGCGAGATCACGGCACCGACGCTGGTGATGGGAGGGCCGAGGACTTCGTGAATCCGCCTGAGCACCAGTCACAGTTGGCAGCCGGCATCCCGGGCGCCCGCCTTCACATCATCGAACGGGCAGGGCACAACCCGCACTCGGAGCAGACCGAAGACGTCATGTCGGCCGTTCGCGACTTCCTGAGCGTCCAGACGCCGGCGGCGGTTCAAGCGCGCTAGATGTCAGATCGAGCCGGCGCCGAGCAGCCGGCGATGGGCATCCAAGCGCCGGACGGCGAGCATCGCGTGTCGAAACGACCATGCGCAGGACAGCGCCCTCGGCGACGCCTGAATCGGTACGGTTCGAAGGGAGGGGCGCTGGATCGTCGAGACCTGTCAGGGAGCGCGTCATGGTTGAAGTCACAGCGAAGACCGGCCTCGTCGGCCTCTTCGACATCCTCGGGTACCAGCAGATGCTGCTCGCCAACGATGTCGCCAGCACGGCACGGATCGTGGTCGACGTGCTGGGCGAAGTGCCAAACCACGTGGTGTCGGAACTGTTCGAGGATCAGGGACTCGAGCCGGCCGAAAACCTCGACGCGTGGTCCGAATTGGAGCCCTATTTCAAGAGCGTCGTTCGAGAGGAGATGGACTGGCTGCTCTTCTCCGACAGCATCCTGGTCAGCCTCCCGATCGATCTCGACGACGGGATCAGCATTTGGGGCACGAGGGTCGTCGCATTCGTGGAGGTCTGCTCGTTCCTGCTCCGGCGGATGTTCGATGTCGGCCTGCCGTTGCGAGGTGGAATCTCGTTCGGAGAGTTCTTCATCCACGACACCTTCTTCTCCGGCCGTCCCATCATCGATGCATACCAGCATGCGGAGAGTCTCGAGTTGAGCGGTTGCGTGCTGGCGCCGAGCGCGGCGCATTTGTACCGCCAGATGAAGCAACATGCCGACGACCAGGACGACGAGGGCTCAATACGCAGGATGCTCGATCAGCTCTGTGTCGACTATCTGATCCCCAAGAAGCACGATCGGGTCGAGACGGGATCGATGGTCAACTGGGTGAACCTGCCGATGCGCTTCTTCGAGGGCCTCCCGTCGGACCTGCGCCAGTACGTCTATTCGTCGTTCGTGTCGCACAACAAGGACGTGGTGCCTGCGGTCCAACCGAAGATCGACAACACCGAGGCCTTCGTGCGCAAGATCGTCGAAAACGTCGAGCCGCGACCGTGGCCGGCGATGCCTCCGATGTTGACCGAAGCGTTCACGCAGCCGAAGTCCGAGGACTGACAGCTTCAGTCGGAAAGCACAACCCGCCCGCCTCGCACCACCGCCCAGTCTCCGATCGGCGCCCGCAAGAGGAGCCCTTCATCTGATCAGCCTGCAGAGGCGCAGGTCCACTTCGCCATCGAGCAGCTCGGGAAGGCGCACGTTGGCCGCTCGGACATGCGGCGACGCCAGATGTGCGTCGAGCGCAGCCCTGTCCCTCCACTCCTCGACGAAGGTGAATGCCAGCTCGTCGTCGAGACTCGACAGCAGCTCGTAGCCGACACATCCGTCCTCGGCCCGGGTCGGGTCGACCAGACCTGCGAACAGCTCCCGGAGCTCGGTTCCCTTGCCTTCCTTCGCACAGGCGTGGGCGATGACTCGTAGTGACATCCGGTTCCTCTCGACGTGATCGAACGACCCTACAACCCCCCGGCTCGACGTCTACGCTCCCGACCCGGAGGATCGGATGAAACACCTCGGAGTGAGCGAACAGATCGACCTCTTGCGCCCAACGGTCGACTCGGGGCTGGCGCTCCGGCTGCGTTGGTGGCTGCTGGGGATCGCAGCCGTTCTCGTCGTGACCAGCCTCCTCACGTGGCACCCGGTCCCACTCATGTTTGCGGTGTTCTTCGGTGTCGTTGGGATTGCCGAACGTTGGTCGGGTCCGAATCTCGTCTCAGCTGTCCGGGCGTTCGACGAAGGCACACCTTCTCCGTGCAGTGTCTCGATCACGATCGTCAGCGGAGACACGATCGACCACTATCACGCTGCAACGTACGAGGACCGAGGGGACGAGTGGACGTTCGAGTTCATCCCCCAGCGCTGGCAACCGGAGGAGGGCTCCCACCCTGCTCGAATCTGGCGCTCCGAGGACGGCGGTCCGCCCGTCCTCGTCACCGTGGAGGGCGGCATCCTGATCCCGCGGGATCGACCGCAACGTCGATCGGGCTAGAAGTAGCGCCCCTCCGAGACCTCGA
>JAHEDH010000068.1 GCA_024641285.1 bacterium
ACCGGCGGGGCCAGAGCAGATAGCGATCGCGGGTCTCTAGGGTTGACGCATGGATTCCAAGCCAGCCACGATCGCCGAACTGAAGTCCTCGGGGTGGCGTGATCGTCCGATCAAGGACGAGTTGCGCGAGAACCTCATCGAACGCATGCGGACGAGCGAAGACCTGTTTCCGGGGATCATCGGATACGACGACACCGTCATCCCGGCATTGGAGCGTTCGATCCTCGCCGGACACGACATCATCCTCCTCGGTGAACGAGGTCAGGGGAAGACCAGGCTCATTCGCCGCCTCGTCGAACTACTCGACCCAGAGACACCGGTGATCCTGGGCTGTGAGATCAACGACTCCCCGTATCGTCCCGTGTGCCGCCACTGCCACGAGCGGATCGCCGAGCGCGGAGACGACGTCGAGATCGTCTGGTTGCCAGCGGACCGACGCTTCGCCGAGAAGCTGGCGACGCCCGACACGGCCGTTGCGGATCTGATCGGGGACGTCGATCCGATCCGGGTGGCCGAGGGCCGGTACCTCTCCGACGAGCTGGTGATCCACTACGGGCTGGTTCCGAGGACCCATCGGGGCATCTTCTCGATCAACGAGCTGCCCGACCTCCCGCCACGGATCCAGGTCTCGCTGCTCAACGTGCTCGAAGAGCGCGACGTGCAGATCCGGGGGTTCACGGTGCGCCTGCCGCTCGACCTCCTTCTGGTCGCCACCGCCAATCCGGAGGACTACACCAACCGCGGCCGGATCATCACGCCGCTGAAGGACCGGTTCGGCTCCGAGATCCGTACCCACTATCCGCTCGACCGTGACGACGAGATCAGCATCATGCACCAGGAGGCGCGACCCCCTGCGGGTGTGGCCGTGTCGGTCCCCGAGTTCATCGAGGACATCGTCGCCGAGTACACCCACCAGGTGAGGGCATCGGGCCACGTCAATCATCGTTCCGGTGTGTCTGTCCGATTGTCGATCGCCAACCTCGAGACCCTGATCGCCTCGTCGGTGCGGAGAGCGATTCGCAGCGGCGAACCCGAGGCCGTTCCCAGGGTCTGCGACCTGGGGTCGCTGATCCAGTCCACGATGGGTCGCGTGGAATTCGAGGGATTCGAGGAGGGACGGGAAGAGGAGATCCTCACAAGGCTGCTGGCTCAGGCCGTCCTGGCGATCTTCCGCGAACGGCTCATGGGGTTCGACTTCTCGGATCTGCTGAACCGATTCGACACCGGCATGGAGATCCAGTCCGGCGACCTCGTTGCCGCCGACGAGCTGATCGCTCAGACGGACGATCTCGACGTCTCCGACCTGCTGATGCGGCTGGGTCTGCGAGGGGAGTCACCGGGTGATGCTGCTGCCGCTGTCGAGTTCGCTCTCGAAGGGCTCCATCTCACTCGTCGTCTCAACAAGTCGTCGAATCGCTATGCCAGCTGACGGGCCGGCTGCGACTGGAGTGCTCGGATGAGCGTGAGCCGGTACTCGCGCTGGGACGGGACACAGAACCCGTTCGGAGCCGACCTTCCGGTCGACGACCTCGCCGCCCAGCTCGCCGAAGACGTGCTCGAAGGCTGGGGTGTGGACAACGCCCTCCGCCGGATGCTCCAGGACGGCATGGACGGACGGTTCGACGGGCTCCGCGAGATGCGCGAGCGGATTCGTCGTCTGCGCGAGCAACAGCAGCGCAAGGCGGGCCGTCCGGATCCGCTGTCGGAGTACCGGGAGCGATTGGAGCAGATCAAGGCCACCGAGCGCTTCGCGCTGGCGGATGACCGCTCCGAAGACGCCAGATTCGCCGAGCTGAGCCTCGACGCCCTCCCGCAGAACGCCGCCGCCCAGATCCGCGAGCTCCGTGAATACGACTGGTCTTCGACGGCGGCACGCGATCGGTTCGAGGAACTGCTCGAGGATCTGCGTCGCGAGATGCTCGATGCCAGCTTCAAGCAGGTCTCCGAAGCGCTCCAGAACATGAGCGAAGAGGACATGGCGGCGCTCAAGGACATGCTCGCCGACCTCAACGCCATGATGGAGCAGCGGGCTCAGGGTCTCGGGCCCAGTCAGGACCAGTTCGACGAGTTCATGGCGAAACACGGCCGGCACTTTCCGGAGCATCCGCAGACCTTCGACGAGTTGCTCGAAGCGCTGGCCCGGCGGGCGATGGCCATGTCCCGCTACATGGCTTCGCTCACACCAGAGCAACGGGCCGAGCTGCAGGCATTGACTCACGACCTGATGGGCGACATGGACCTGGCGTTCCAGATGAGCCAGTTCAATCAGAATCTCAGACAGATCGCCGCCGACCTCCCGTGGGACCAGCCGATGGACATGGGTGGAGAGCCCACAGGTCTGGGAGAGGGGCTCGACATGATCGACCAGGCGTCCCGCCTCGAAGAGCTCGAACAGGCCCTGGGTCAGGACTACCCCGGCGCGAGCCTGGAAGACATCGACATGGACGCGGTCCGTGACGCGTTGGGGGAAGAGGGTGTGAGAGATCTCTCGCGGCTCCGAGCGATCGAGAAGATGCTGGAGGACGCTGGTGTCATCGCTCGATCGGAGGGCAAGCTCGAGCTCACACCGAGGGGCGTCCGCAAGCTCGGCCAGCAGGCGCTGTCACGGGTCTTCGAGCGACTCACGCTCGACCAGGTGGGCAGCCATGACATCGCCGATGCCGGGGGAGCAGAGGAGCCAACCGGTTCGTCCCGGCCCTGGCGCTTCGGTGATGCCTTCCGATTGGACCTCAAGCGCACACTGCACAACGCCGTCCTCCGGCAGGGCCCGACCACCGGCCCGATCAAACTCGAAGAGGAGGACTTCGAGATCGAAGAGGCCGAGAGCCGCACCCGGGCCGCAACAGTGCTTCTGTTGGACATGAGCCGCTCGATGCCCTTGCGCGGCCACTGGCTGCCCGCCAAGCGCATGGCGCTCGCCCTTCACACCTTGATCTCGACGTCCTTTCCCGAAGACCACCTCGAGATCATCGGGTTCAGCGACTACGCCCGTCCGATGACCCCCCGCGATCTCGCCGAGGTCGACTGGGAGCCGGTCTACGGCACGAACATGGAACACGCCTTCAATCTCGCCAATCGGGCGCTCGCCAAGCACCGCGATGCGACCAAGCAGATCCTGTTGGTGACCGACGGCGAACCGACCGCGCACCTCGAGGGCGAGTATGTGTTCTTTCAGTGGCCGCCGGTGCGTGAGACGCTGGAGAAGACCTACGCCGAGGCGATGCGGCTCTCGAAGTCGGGCGTCACCATGAACATCTTCATGCTGGAGCAGTCGCCGGGGTTGGTCTCGTTCATCGACCGGCTCGCCAAGATCGTCGGTGGCAGGGTGTTCAACGCCAACGGAGAAGAACTCGGCGACCTGATCGTCAGCGACTACGTCCGTCGTCGGTGAGCGCGTTCTTGTGACGTCTAACCACCGTATAGGTGGGTAGACGTCACAAGAACGGGATCAGAGGTCGGCGGCGTCGACCGAAGCGGCGAGCCCGTCGAGGTCTCCGGCCGATGGTGTGTGATCCCACACCTTGAGACCCGCCAGCAGGCCGGCGTGACGTTCTGCCTGACCAGGCTTGACCACAACGCCGATCGGCACGTCGCTTCGAAGCTGGGTCTTGTACGTCTCGAGGATCGAGAGGTGTTCTTCGTCCTCGAGATCCAGCTCGAAGACGATGCCGTGTGCCCCCTCGGCCAGCGCACACCCTTCCCCACGTAGGATCGGACACGTCTCGCCGTGGGTCGGCCCCTGGCAGACGGTCACCGGGTGTCCGAGGCGCTCCATGAACTCTGCATCTTCCGGCCGCTTGCCGGTCGGTATGTCGAAGAGGATGTAGCTCTCTGATTCGCGCTCCATACTCGACCTCCTTCTATCGACAGCACGTCACCTCCACCCGTGCCATGCCAGAGTCGAAGGTCCCAGGGAGCGAGGACTGGCGCCTCCTCACGAGTCTCCGTCGGAGTTCAGAAGCGAGCGAGCGAATCGACCCGCCAGGCCCAGAAGGATCAACCCGGCCCCGATGACCCAGGTCAGCGGATCGACCCAGAAGCTGAGAAAGGCGCAGGAAGCCAACCCTGCCCACGACGTCCAGCGGGGGAACCGTCGCTGGTCGGCTCCCAGCCGGAGCGCGGCGGCATTGGTGATCGCGTAGTACAGGAGCACGGCGAACGCCGAGAACGACCAGGTCGCCCGGACGTCGCCGACCAGCGCCACAGCCGCGACGACCGTCCCGGTGAGGATGACGGCGATGGTGGGAGATCCGCCTGCAGAGATGTGGCCGAGCGCGCTCGGCATGTCACGTCGACGGCCCATCGCCAGCCACACCCTGGACAGCCCGAGAATCAGGTTGAGGAGCACGCCGAGCATGGCCACGACGGCGCCGATCTCCACGATGTGAGCCCACGGCGCTCGCACCAGCATCGCCAGCGGTGCGGCGGCCCCGGGAATGCCGGCGAGAGGATCGGAGGCAGTCCACACGGTGATGGCGACACACGTGTACAGCACGGCGGAGGTGGCGAGCGTGATCATGACCGCCCGGGGGATGGTCACCGCCGGGTCCCTGACCTCCTCGCCGAGTGTGGCGATCCTGCCGTAGCCGGTGTAGGCAACGAACAGGAAGGCGGTCGCTGCGAGCAGGTCACTCACGCCGGAACCGCCCTCGAGCACCAGTCGCGTGCCCGTGAAGACGGGATCGAGAAGGCCTGCGGCCACGAAGGTCGTAAGTGATCCGAGGGTGATCGCCACGAGAATCGAGTTCACGATGGCGGTCCTGCGGATGCCGCTCAGGATGAGCGCCGTCACCAGGACCGACGACCCGACGGCGATCCCGAGGCGAAACGAGTCCTCGAGCTCGAACAGGACACCGAGATAGCCGGCGAAGCCGAGCGCTGCGGTCGAGGCACTCGCAGTCTTGGCGATGAGGAACAGCCACCCGGCGGTGAACCCCCACCACGGGCCAAGGAACCGGTGGCCGTACTCGTAGGTGCCTCCCGAGACCGGATGAGCTGCGGCGAGCTGTGCGCTCGAGAGGCCGTTGAACGTCGCAACAACAGCCGCCAGCGGCACGGCGAACAGCACCTCGCGGCCAAAGAGCCCGAAGGCGACCGCGATCGAGACGAAGACGCCGGTGCCGACGATCGAGCCGAGACCGGTGACGACCGCACCCCAGAGACCGAGATCGCGCCCGAGTTCAGCCCTCGGTGTCATCCGCGTACCGGTGTGGAAGCCGGGCGATCGGTCATGTCTGGTGTTCTCCCGTCGACTCGCTGCGTGGCGGCACGGTACCGTGCGGGAGGTGTCCGGTCGATGAACGGATTGCGGGCACTTCGACCGGAGGAAGCGCAGATGCGGGCGGCGGTGTACGAGCGCTACGGGACCCCCGAGGTCCTGCGGGTCGTCGACCTGCCGGCACCGCGACCCGGCCCGGGTGAGGTTCTGGTCGAGGTGGTCGCCACTTCGGTGAACCTCTCCGACTGGGAGGGGCTGACCGGTTCGCCGCTCTACGCCCGCCTCGGGGGCATCCGCACCCCTCGGCGGCGGATCCTCGGCTCCGATATCGCGGGTCGTGTCTCATCGGTCGGGGTCGGCGTCACCAGGTTCCGCCCCGGACACGAGGTCTATGGGGACAACCTCGACCACATGGGCGGCTTCGCCGAGTACGTCGTGGTGCCGGAGGCGTCGCTGGCGCTCAAGCCGCCGGCGCTGTCGTTCACCGAGGCGTCTGCGATCCCTCAGTCAGCTGCAATCGCGGATCAGGGGATTGCAGGCCTGGAGCCGGGCGATCGGGTGCTGGTCAACGGAGGCGGTGGTGGCTCGGGCTCGTTGGCCATCCAACTCGCCAAGCGGGCCGGTGCGCACGTGACCGGAGTCGACAATGACCGCAAGCTGGCGTTCATGAAGTCGCTCGGGGCCGATGAGGTGCTCGACCATCGGAGAGTCGACTTCACCCGAACCGGTCAGCGATACGATCGGATCCTGGACCTGGTCGCAGAACGCAAACCGTCCGATTACCGCAGAGCGCTCTCACCAGACGGTCGCTACGCCTGCGTCGGCGGGTCTGTCGCGACGATGCTGCGAGTCGCGCTCGCCGGGCTGTACACCGCCGGCCGCCTCGAGGTGCTCGTGGTCAGGGAAGGGCCCGCCCACTTCGAGAACGTGGCGGCATTGTGCGCGGATGGCGAGGTCGCGGTTCAGGTCGATCGAGAGTTCCCCCTCGAAGCCGTCCCCGAGGCTCTGGCATACCTTGGTGACGGGCTGGCGTTGGGGAAGGTCGTCGTCAGGCCACGCGGAGACTGAGGTTCCGACGGACGGCGGCGTTCACCACATGGGCCACGGGACCGCCGGACGATGGGTCGGGGGGAGTGGATGGGTGCGGGACTCCAGCAGAACCTTGACGCGATGTGCCAGGGCGTCGGCCTCGGCCTCTCCCAAGAACGTGGCGATCCGGGTGCCGAGGGCTCCTGGAACCGCGGCCTGGAGCCGCTCGACGGCCCGCATCAACTCCTCGGGGATGGCCTGCCCTGCGAAGCCCCAGAGGACCGTGCGGAGCTTGTCCATCGGATGGAACGTCAGGCCCTGATCGATACCCCAGACCCGCCCGGTCCCGGCCTCGCGGAGCAGGTGTCCCACCTTGCGATCGGCGTTGTTGGCGACGATGTCGAAGACTGCGAACGGCCAGAGCGACGGTTCCAACTCGTTCTCGAACCACGGCCGAGGGTCGAAGTCCTCGTCTTCGTCGAGGAATCGTTGCGCCGATCCGGGACCGTACACCCCGTCGGCTTCGACGGTCAGTGGAATGATGTCGAGTCCCATTGCGGCGCTCACCTCGTAGGAGATGACCTCGCGGCGCGAGAGCGTCCGATAGGGGAAGTCCCAGAGGGGCGACTCTCCCTGATCGGGCTTGTAGACCCAGAGTCGGCCCTCGGCGTCCCGCGCCAGCAGGGTCGCGTTCGATGCATGGGGCAGATGCCCGACGACTTCGGTGATCTCGACCCATTCCGGCATGTCAGTCCCGGTGATGGCCGTTCCTCGCTGCGCACTGGTGGCCGGAAGGATCCATCGGCAGCTTGCACCAGGGACATGTGGGTCGTCCCGACTCCACGACGTCGATCGCCACCTTCGCCATCGCGCGGAACTGTTCGGGTGCGATGACGAAGGTGATCCCGTCCTCGCCTTCGATGTCCTCGACGGTGATCGTGAGCAGCTCCGACGGTGCAAGCGCGATCGAGATCTCACCGATGCGGAATCGCTCACCGTCGAAGCCCGGGTCCTGCACGTGCATGCCGGCGGCGATGAGGCGGTCGACGGCCACCTCGTCCGACGAGATCTCGTTCGCATCCAGGATCGCGACACCTTGGGTGGCCAGGGCGTTGATCTGCGCCTTCTCGGCGAGCAGGGTCGTCAATTCGCCGTCGGCGGTGACCTGGAGGTAGAAACGTCGGTTCCCCGGCTCGCCGATGGCGCCGGCGACGATCCGCTCCGCCGGTCCGAGGTCTTCTATGTCCATGTGAGAGGGTCTCCGTTCGTGTTCACGGCGACGACGCGCGGGATGCCTCCCGGGGGCAGGTCGAGCACGGTCACCGATGCAGGGCTGGTCCCGATTCGCTGAAACTGGTCGAGTGGAGAGCCGAGGTAGTGGGCGACGATCGATTTGATGACGTCGGAGTGGCTGACCGCGGCGACGGTGTCCCTCTTGTGACGCGCCGCGAGTTCCTCGCACGCCCGCACGGCGCGCTTCTGCGCATCGGAGATCGCCTCACCGCCAGGGAACACCATCCGGCTGGGGGTCAGTTGCACCGTCCGCCACGCCTTGAGCTTGTAGAGGCTCTTGAGTGTCCGACCCGACCAGGCTCCGTAGTCGACTTCGAGGAACCCGTCGTCGCGAATCGGCTCCATGCCGTGGACGGAGGCGATCTCGATGGCGGTCTCCCATGTCCGCTCGATCGGTGAGGCGTACACCGCCTTGAGCTTCACAGATGCGAGCCGCTGGGCGGTGGCGCGAGCGATCTCGGTGCCGCGGTCACCCAGCGAGACCCCGGGGAGACGGCCGGTCAGCTTGGTTCCGGTCTCGGGGGTGGGGGCATGTCGGATCAGGAGGATTCTCGCCATCGGAGGCGAGGGTAGAGGCTCGGGTGCCCAAACCGAACGGCGCTCTCAGGCGTCAGAGCAGCCTCTGGGTCGATGCCGGCGAGGTGAGCCCTCGATGGTTGTTGCGCACGCTGTTCACCTCCGAGTCGACGGCGTGCTCGGCGATGAGTTCGAAGTCGATCGGCTGCAGTAGAGCTTCGACCGCATCCGGATCGGTGAGATCGCGATCGAGCCAGGCATCCCACACCGAAGGGTCGAGCACCAGTGGCGTCCGTTCGTGGATCCCTTCGATCACGCCCTCTGCCTCGGTGGTGATGATGGCCGTGGTCCTGATGAACTCCCCGGACTCAGGATCCTTCCATGTCGACCACAGCCCGGCGAAGCCCATCGGGTATCCGTCTGCCCGATAGACGAAGTGCGGGGTGCGCCCCCGGTCCTTCGGCTCCCACTCGTAGAACCCGTTGGCCGGGATGAGGCACCGTTTCCGCCGGAACGAGTCGCGGAACATCGCTTTGGTCGCCACGGTCTCGGATCGGGCGTTGATCTGGATGCCCTTGCGGTCCTTGGCCCAGTGGGGGAGGAAGCCCCAGCGCATCGTGCCCAGCAGTCGCTCCGATTCCCACTCGGCGACGGCATAGACGGGGTCGGTCGGGGCGACGTTGTAGTTGGGCTCGAGTGATTCGGTCGTGACCCGGTCCACGTCGAAGAACTCGACGTAGTCGTCGGGGTCACCGGCCAAGACATATCGCCCACACATGTGCTCCGAAGGCTATCAGCGCTGGTCCGGATGGCTCTCGGTGACGATCTGCGCGATGGCATCGAGGCTGGTGGAGCTTCGATCGAAGTAGGACGAGTGGCCATCGACGCCTTCGGTGGAGATCTCGATGGCGCCGAAGTCCTGGTGGGCCGGGTTGACCCCGTGAGAGAGGCCTTTGACGTCGCCGTCTGGATCCGTCTCGCACGAGTCGACCACCCACGACAGCGGACCGGTGATCGGGCTGACCACCCAGCGGAGACCGGTCAGCCATCCGATCCCGAGGGCCTTTTCGGGGCAGATGACGCTCCCGTACCCGGTTCGCCCGATGTGGTCGCTGTCCGACACACCGGCGAACACCTGGGCGCCGGGCTCGAGTTCGACCTCGTTGACGTGGTCGAGCCGGGTCCCCGGGCTGCCTACCAGCACGACGTCGTCGGCTGCGAGCCCTTCGGAAGCCGCTTCGCCGAGCAAGACCGTGCCATACGAGTGGGCGATGACCGTCACGTGAGCGTCGGCGGGCAGAGAGTCGACGAACGAGCGCAACTCGGATTCGTACTCCGCGGCACGACCCTTCGAGAGAGCGTTGAGTAACTCGGGGGTGTCGTATCCGAGCCAGGCGATCACGGCGGTGCGGCCGTCGTGGGCAGCCGCCTCCAGCCACAGGTTCTTCGCGCTGCTCGAGAGCTGGTCGTCGAAGTTCTCGATCGTGTTCATGATCCCCGGCACAACGACCGCGATGTGCCTAGCGGTGGTCAGGTCTCCGAACACCTCGATCGCACGGCCGTCGCCGACCGGGTCCCAGGCGAGCATCTGCCGTCCAGGGGTGAGGAAACGTCGGTGCAGTGCGAGCTCCGCGGCGAGATGAGCCAGCGCCATCTCCTCCCACTGCGTGCGCTCGGACCACGGAACAGCCTCGAGACGGGCGATCGCCTGGAGGAGGGCGTCGACGTGTCGTCGGATCGACGTCGTCGTGGCGATGATCTGGTCGAGTATCCACGTTCGATCATGCCTCGAAATGGGCGATCCGAACCCGGACTGCTCGATCCGTGGCCCGCGCGCTGCCGTCAACAGCGAGTCGAGCCGGTTGACGAGGAGCCGATCCTGCCGGTCGATGGCCTCGACCATGCTCGAGGCCGCGTGGATGGCACGTCGAAGTGCGATGTGCGCCTCTCGCTCAGCGTCCTCGGCACGATGTTTCAGCATGAGTGCCGTATGCCTCAGCCGTTCGCCCTCGGCCAGGGAAGCCGGATCGCAGCCTGGGGTGGCCGCTGCCGCGCGAGCGGCTCGATCAGCCGCTGCTCGCCGATTGGCGGAGTTCGATTCGGCGGCTCGGACCGATTCGGCGAACCTGAGAATGTCCCGGCGTGCCGACCACACCACGTGTTCGAGCCGCTGGATCGCCGCCGCGGCGTTCCCGGTGGCCTCGGGTATCGAAGCAGCTTGCGCTCCGATCCGGTCGAACTCGACGCGATGTGCGTCGGCCGAGCGGCCACTCCACTCGACGGCTCTGAGTCTCCAGTTCTGGACCTCGTTCCCGATCGTCGCAGCCAGGCGTCGGAGGTCGTCGGAGGTGCGGGACAGCTCGTCGGGGTCGATGGTCGGCCACGGAAGCTCGGGATGTGGTGGGCGCATACACCCGAACGTGCCCGTTCGGGAGGGCGATGACAAGAGGGTCGGGTATCAGGGACCTTTCTCACGTTTGAAGTGACGAGTTCCTCTGCGATCAGAGATGAGGAAGCCGCAGCTTGGCATCCGAGTGTGACTGGGAGGTGCACATGAAGATCACGCGTCGTGACTTCGTCAAGCTCTCAGCTGCGTCCGGGGCAGGGCTGTGGCTGAGTTCACGATTCGGATACACCGCACGAGCATTTGCGGCGACCCGAGGTCCGGGACTGAGCGACCCGGCGATGCAGCCGAAGTTCGCGAATGAAGTGCCCAGAGCATTGGATCCGAGCTTCATCTTCAATGCGAAGAAGGGCAAGATCACGGTCGATGTGCAGCAGGCTGTGCAGTTCACGGGTCTGGTCGGACCGGACGGAATGACACCGGTGCCCACGACCATCTGGGGGTACGGTGACAAGGGGGTCAACACCTGGCCCGGCCGTACGTTCCAGGTTCGCAGCGGCGAGCCACTCGAGGTGAAGTGGCAGAACAAGCTGGTCGACCCTGCGACAGAACTTCCGTTGCCGTATCTGATCACGGGGAAGGACAACACGACGCTCGGGTTCGGTGACTACACCGGGCGTTCGGTCGTCGACGAGAACCTCCACTGGGCGTACAGCCTGCACGAATACACGGGCTACAGCATCGAAGAAGACGGCGTGCCGATCGTTCCCCACGTGCACGGCGGTCACAACGACTTCCAGTACGACGGCAACCCGGAGTTTTTCTTCAGCCCTGGCTATGGCGTGCGTGGACCGCAGTGGGTCGAGAAGAAGTACGTGTACGACAACAGCCAGCCTGCCGGAACGGTCTGGTATCACGACCACGCGCTCGGCGTCACTCGTCTGAACGTCTACGCCGGGATGGCCGGGTTCTTCATCATCAGGGACGACTTCGACACCGGGCAGCACGGCAATCCCCTGGATCTGCCGGCGTACCCGTACGAGGCGGCCTTCGCCGTCCAGGACAAGATGTTCAAAGACACCGGCGAGTTGTTCTACCCGGCGTTCCCCGGTGATCCCTTCTATGAGGACTTCATCACCGGTGAAGGCGCCGTGTTGCCGGCTGGGCAGTTTCCGGGTGGCGGGCCGACCGGGCTCGCCGAGTTCTTCGGCGACCACATCGTGGTCAACGGAGTCATCTGGCCCAAGATGGAAGTGGAGCCACGTAACTACCGGCTCCGGTTCCTCAACGGCTGCGACAGCCGATTCCTGGTCCTTCAGTTCGTTCGTGTACCGGCTGGCGCAACCGATCTCAGGGATGCGACAGACCCGATCCCTTTCACCGTGATCGGCAGCGACCAGGGTCTGGCATCGAGTCCAACCACGGTCGACACCCTGCTGTCGGAAACGGGATCCCGATACGACGTCGTCTTCGACTTCTCGGACTTCGGTTCCGGCGATCGCATCATCGTCAAGAACATCGGTGGCGACGAACCCTTCGGCGGGGACATCCCTGGTCCGCAGGTGTTCGGGGAGACCGACCGGATCATGGCTTTCGATGTTGTGTTGCCGATGGACACGGCGGTACCTGACATGTCGCCCGTTGGTCTTACTGCCTACGCCGACTCCCGGGTCGCCAACTACGGCAACTACGACATGCCCGAATTCCCCGATCGCATCCGCAAGGTGGCATTGTTCGAGGGCAAGGACGAGTACGGACGACTCCAGCCGTTGCTCGGTACCGCCGAGCCGGCGACCGGCTTCGACGGGAACCCGATCTACTGGCCCGACGACGATGTCTATCGATACGCGGGTCTGGTCGACGAGGACGACAAGATGCTCCCGATGGAGGGCTCGATCGCCTGGCACAGCCCGACGACCGAGAATCCTGCCCTTGGCGAGACCGAGGAGTGGGAGATCTGGAACATGACGGGCGACGCCCACCCGGTCCATCTCCATCTCGTGCACTTCGAGGTGCTCGGTCGCCAGGAAGTGAAGTGGGACTCCCACACCATCGACGATGGCACTGTCGAAGAAGATGAGGTGTTTGAGGAGGATCGCGTCATCCCGAACGCGCTCTACGACGAACCGGCCGGTGACGGGACCTTCCTCATGACTCAACCCACGGTGCAGCACAACTCGGTCGCCGGAGAGGATGAGACCTACGGCATGGGCTTCCGGATCGGCACGCCGACGAAAGTGATCGACGAGGACACCGGAGAGCCGATCGCGATCCCACAACCGGCTGAGTACGTCGAGAACGCACCGAAGGACATGGTCACTGCGCTGCCGGGCCAGATCACACGGATCAAGGCTACGTTCGACAAGCCGGGACGGTACGTGTGGCACTGCCACATCCTGTCCCACGAGGACCACGAGATGATGCGGGTCCTCCACGTCGGGCCCGGGGCGTGAGAGATCAGGGGGTCGAAATCGATCTGATCGAGTCGTCGACCTCCTGATACCACGCAGCAGCCGACCGGGTCGCGTACCCCAGCGACCCGGTTGCTGTCGCGAGGTCGGTCAACTCACGAGCGAGCTTGGCCGCGAACCGTTCGATCGCTTTCGAGCTCGCCGCCGGAGCCCGGGGAATCTCGATGCTGTGGGCCGTGGTGGCCAGCTCGGTGAAGGGCTCGCTCCCTTCGACCTCCAGGCCGTACTCGGTCAGGGTCTCGGGATCGACGCGGAATCCAGGCATGGGCTGAATCTCCCCGATTGCAGGCTGCCGGTCAACCCGTTCGATTCAGCCCTCAGGTATCGACGATCGGGCCCCGGGGGGGTGTACGAGCGTCGGGGCCTCCGAAGAGGCCCCGACACGTTGCGAGCTCGTCTGTAAGCCGGATTCTGTCCAGAGGCCTGAGCCTCGTGGGCGATCATCCATCTGGGACGGTCATTGCTGACCGCCTCGGTGCGACCCACCCGGGACTTGGTCGACTGGTCGCCGGCGTCCCTGTCTGGTCTTGCTTCCTGTGGGGTTTACCGAGCCGCCCCCGTCGCCGGGGACGCTGGTGAGCTCTTACCTCACCGTTTCACCCTTGCCTGTGCCCCCGCTCGAGTGAGCGGAGGCCATCGGCGGTCTGCTCTCTGCTGCACTTTCCGTCGGATCGCTCCGCCTGGCCGTTAGCCAGCACAGCACCATGTGAAGTCCGGACTTTCCTCGGATCCGAGAACCCGCGATCGCCCGACGAACTCGCGTCGTTCAGTGTATGTGGGTGAACGCCCACCCGAGGTCGGCTATTTCCGACGTCCGGCGTAGTCCGAGTGGTGTTTCGAGACCTCGGCCAGGACCTCGTCTGCGAGTCGCAGATGTCCCTCGGCGGAGAAACCCTGAGCGAGCCCGGCATCGAGATCACCTGCGAGCATGCGATCTGCAGCCGTGCGGGCATGAGCGGCGGCCCGCTCGCAATGGTCGGCGAGTTCCTGGAGCTGGCTGGCCAGCGGGGCCAGGCGGGGCATCGAGATCGTGTCCTCCTCGACCGCCGGTTCGTCGGTGATGCGGGGACCTCGGGCGATGAGCTTCTTGGCATCTGCGACCGAGAATCGCCCGGCCGTGACCTCGCGACCGACGATCACGCCGTCGAGCCGTCGACCCGGCGAACCGAGGTTGAGCAGCGTCTCGAGGTGCTCGAGATTGCTCACGCCGCCGGCGGCGATGATCGGCTCGCCGACCGATTCCATCGCCGAGCGCAGAATCCCGGGATCTGGAGAAGAGGTGAGCACGTCGCGGCCGGTTTCTGCCACGAGAAACGCCGAGACCCCGGCGGCGGCCATCTCGATCAGCACCTCTTCGAGATAGCGTCCGGAGTTCTGTGTCCAGCCTCTTGTGGCGATCTCCTCGTCAGGGCGCACGTCGAGGGACACGACGATCCTGCCGGGATGGTCGCGACATAGATCCCAGACCATGTTCTGGTCTTCGATGGCGGCAGTCCCCATCACGATGCGCCACGCACCTGCGTCGATCAGCCGTTTCGCCTCGACATGTGATCGGATGCCACCGGCGACCTGGACGTCGATGTCGGTCTCCGCCAGCAGTTGGTCGATGAGGCGGCGGTTGCGCATGTCGCCGTATGCGGCGGCGTCGAGGTCGACGACGTGGATCCGATCGGCCCCCTGCTCCGCCCAGCTGTGGGCACGCGCAACGGGGTCGGCGTCGAGCGGGATGGCGTCGGCGACGTTGCCGCGGGGAAGTCGGACGGCTCGCCCATCGAGGATGTTGATGCGTGCATACAGGTCCATGTCGGCCTCCGGGAGGTGGGTCGGTCCGACATTACGCGCATGGTCTCAGCCGCGTCGGCCTGCTGCGATTCCGCTTGCCCCACCTGTGAGGATTCCGAGCCCGAAGAGGAGGAGGATCTGCCCGAGTGGTGCCTCGCTGCCACCCAGCCGGGCCATGATCAGGACGAGGCCGGCGAGGCCGAGTCCCGCCACGGCGCCGTGGAACCGGTGGGTGTGAGGTGCCAGACGTCCCGCCGTGTAGCCGGAGACGGCGAAACCGACGACGATCGCCGCAGCGAGGCCGGCGAGTGGGGCGTCGTCGACTCCGACGAGGGTCAGCCCGCCCCAGAACACCAGTGCGAGCACGGTGGCGGCGAGGCTGCCGATGCCAACGCCCAGGACGACGGCGAGCAATCTGAGTGAGGCAATCACGGAGGGGCCCCCGATCGACGACGAGGCAGATCCTAGGTTCGGCCTGGAGAGATGCCCGACGGTCGACGGCAGCCCGACTCGGGGCCGTTCGGTCACGGCGCCGTAGACTCTCACCGATGAACTGGGCTCAAATACTCGGAACGCTCGCAGACGGTGGGGACCTCACTCGCGCGCAAGCTCGCGAAGCGATGGACGAGGTGATGTCGGGGGAGGCCACCCAAGCCCAGATCTCGGCTTTCATCGTGGCACTTCGCATCAAAGGGGAGACGACCGAGGAGATGACCGGGTTGGTCGAGGCGATGAAGAGCGCAGCGGTCACCGTGGATGTCGGCGTTCCGGTCATCGACATCGTCGGAACGGGTGGAGACCGTTCCGGAACGTTCAACATCTCGACCACTGCGGCCTTGGTGGCGGCCGGGGCGGGGGCGCACGTCGCCAAGCACGGCAATCGCAGCGCGTCTTCGAAGTGCGGTTCGGCTGACGTCCTGGCAGCCCTCGGAGTCGACATCGAGCTTCATCCCGAGCAGACGGCGACCTTGGTTCGAGAGGAGAGGTTCGGGTTCTTCTACGCCCCGCTCTACCACCCGTCGATGCGCCACGCCGGACCGGTGAGGCGGGAGCTCGGCATCCCCACGGTGTTCAATTTCCTGGGGCCGCTCGCCAACCCGGCAGGTGCCAAGCTTCAGGCGATCGGGGTGTCCGATCGGAAGATGGCGGATCGGATGATCGGTGTCCTCGATCGCCTCGGTTCCGAATACGCCTTCGTGTACCACGGCTCTGACGGCCTCGATGAGATCACGACCACGGGACCGACCTACATCGACCGGCTCAGAGACGGTGAAACGACGACTGCGGAGTTCACACCGGAGGACTTCGGTGTGCCGCGGGCCAGGCCGGAGGACCTCCTCGGAGGCGATGTCACCGCCAACGTCGAGATCATCCGCACGATCCTGTCGGGGGAGCGGGGACCAAAGCGCGATGCCGCGATCGTGAATGCCGCTCCGGGTTTGGTGGTCGCCGGGCTCGCCGAGGGCTTCGTCGAGGCGACGCGGGTTGCCGCAGATGCGATCGATTCGGGGGCGGCCGCCGAGGTGCTGGAGCGTGTGACGCGTCGGAGCCAGGAAATGGCAGGCTAGGTGGCGGACGTCGCCGCCGGGGCGCTCATCGAGGCGCTGCGGGCTGATGGCTTTCGTGTCACGGCACCGAGGCGTGCCATCTGCGAGGCCCTCGCCGCCCACCACGACGACCATCTCACTGCGTCCACCCTCCATGCCGCTGCGGAGCACCGTTCGGTGGCTCGGATCGACATCTCGACGGTGTACCGGACGATCGACGCGTTGGAGCAGGCCGGATTGCTCCATCACGTGCACCTCGGCCACGGTCCGGCGGTGCTGCATCTCTCCGATCACGTCCAACACCACCATCTGACATGCGAGGTGTGCGGCCTCACGATCGACATCGGGATCGGCGAGCTGGAGGAGCTCACGCAGTCGGTGGCCGAGCGGCACGGGTTCACGATCGACTCCGGCCACTTCGCGCTGATCGGCCGCTGCCGGGCGCACGAGGGCTGATTTCTCGGCGAGACTCTGAACAATGAGTGAACTCGACCGGCTCCGCTGACGGTTGGGGCCGATCCCGCCTAATTTGGTGTCATGCGTCAGAACAGGTTCGGTGTGGCATTGGTCGCCATCGCACTCGTCGTCGTCGCCTGCGGCGGCGGGAGCGACGTGGGAGCGGCGCCCGACGGGGAGGTTGCGGCGGCCGAGTCGCTGCCGACCGTCGATCAGTCGACCGTGCCGGACGAGCCTGGGGTGAAGGGCGACACAGCCGCGACGACCGGGG
>JAHEDH010000069.1 GCA_024641285.1 bacterium
CCGCCTGATCGAATACGCAGCAGCCGATCACCGATTCAAGGGGTGACGGAATGCTCCAGCGACTTCTCGACCTCGACGCGGAACCGCTCCATCCCATTGACCATCTGCTTTCTCAGGGGAGGCACCAGCATCCGTGCCATCAGTCGTCCGAGGGCCGGCCCCGTCATGCTCCCACACATCCGTCGGAGCCGCGTTCCGCTCTCGATCTCCTCGAGTTCGAATGACTGCATTTCGTGGAGCGCGGGACCGGGCAGCGGGATCCCTTCCCGGAACACGACCCGCTCGAAAGGACGCCACTCCACGATGACGTGGCGACCGACTCCCAGCATGTCCATCATTCCCCCGTGGTAGCAGACGAACGTGGAGTTGGCATCGGTGCGTCCTCCCACCGTGCCTTCGATCTCCTGGCTCTCACTCTGGAACAGGACCGATCGATACACGGGGTCGGCGAGCCTGTCCCACACGACCTCTCGCGGCGCGGCGATGTCGATCGACATGTCGATGAAGACGCCCTCCAGCGTCACCACCCGCCGGTCGGCGGCGGCAGTCCATACCGGGTGTAGATCCTGGATCCGACATGCGACGGTGCCGACGTCCTCGTAAGTCTCGGTGTGCGTCGTCCAGTCGCCCGCCAACGGTCCCAGGCCGGTCGCCTCGATGGCGGCTTCCGTGTAGAGCACGTAGGCGGCGATCCCGGTCGTCTTGGTCACCGTGTTCTTCGTGAGGCGGTGAATGAGGTTCACATCGCTGCCGACCAGGTCACGGTATCGGCCGACGTCCTGGGTGAGGAACACTCCGTGGTGAACGAAGAACTTGAGGTCGAGGTTGCCGATGTTGGCGCAGGCGTTGCAGCTGCACATGGTGTTCAACACCATCATGTCGATCGCCCGCCGAAACGCCACGTACAGACCTTCGATCATCTCCAGGAACGTCTGGCCGCGAAGGCCGAGCTCTTCGATCCCATAGCTGAACACCGCGTCGCCTTCGAGCCGTGAGATGGTGAGTGGCGGACGCGTTCCGGCGACCAGGACTTCGAGGAGGGCCGTGAGGGTTCCCCGGGCGTGTTCGAGTTCAGAGTCCTGGAGGAAGACGGTGTACCCGGTGATGTCGGCGATGAGTAGCAGTCCCCCGCTCGACTCGGTCATTGTGTGCTCCACCACCGGAGACCCGTCACCTGCCGCCCGGATTCGGGAACCCCGGATGAGCTCGTCATCGGCACCTTCCGCCTTTCCTGATCGGAGACTACGGCCCAGCGAATCGTCAGGTTCGATTCGCTTCCATTCTCGCTAACGCCCCCCACGCCCCGATGGCCGACCATTCACTCCTCGCCGTTCCGAGCGCCACCGAATCGAACAGGCCCACGCTGCGAATCGGCGGGGACTGCCCCACCCGATGCCGGCTGAAACCCGGTTACGTCGCTCGGTGCCGATCGGTTCGAAGAGGCCTTCGACATGGTGTCGGAGGCGGCGTAAACGACGGAAACCGTCAGGGCGGCGCTGCACTTGCAGTATTAGCCTCGCCTCGAGGAGGTCGAAGCAATGGAGTGCGGAACGTGCGGCGCCACCGCTCAAGAAGAACAGCGGTTCTGCGGTCAGTGTGGACGACCGCTGGTGGCGACCTGCACCGATTGCGGTTTCGACAACCCGCCCGGCCACCGGTTCTGCGGGTCGTGCGGTGGTGCCCTCGGAGCGGCGACGGCCAATGATCGGCCGGAGGCACCCAAGGCCACAGAACGGCGAGTGGTGTCTGTGCTCTTCGTCGACCTGGTCGGATTCACGACCTTCTCGGAGGGGCGTGACCCCGAAGAGGTACGCAGCGTGATCACCGAGTACTTCGAGGTGGCCCGAGATGTGATCGAGCGCTTCGGGGGAACGGTCGACAAGTTCATCGGTGACGCAGTGATGGCATGGTGGGGTGCAACCACCTCTCAGGAGGACGATGCCGAGCGGGCGGTGCGGTCTGCGCTCGAGGTGGTCGACGCCGTTGTCTCACTCGGGGAACGAATGGGGGTGGTCGGCCTGGCCGCTCGCTCCGGTGTGATGACCGGCGAAGTGGCGGTCGGACCCGGTGGCAACGAGATGGGGTTGCTGCTCGGAGATCTGGTGAACACCACGTCGCGTCTTCAGTCGCTCGCCCAGCCGGGCACCGTCTTGATCGGCGACGTGACGGCGGGTCTCGTCAACCGGGCCATCGACCTGGAGGCGGCAGGGACGCATCAGGTCAAAGGCAAGGAGGAGTCGGTCGTCGCCTGGAAGGCCACCCGGGTCCTCAGCGAGCGGGGCGGCCGCGGACGCGTCGACATGTTGGAACCGCCGTTCGTGGGTCGGGCATCGGAGCTGCGGCTGCTGAAAGACACGCTGACCGCCACCGGACGCGACAAACGGGCACGTCTCGTTTCACTCGTCGGTCAAGCCGGCATCGGCAAGAGCCGGCTGATCCGGGAGTTCTCCAACTATGTCGACGGACTCGTCGAGGACATCTACTGGCACGAGGGCCGGTCTCCGTCGTATGGGGACGGCCTCTCGCTGTGGGCGCTGGGCGAGATGATCCGGGGCCGGGCCGGGATCCAGGAGACCGATTCACCCGAGGTGACGGCCGAGCGACTCACCGGGGCGGTCGAGGCCTTCGTGGCGGACGCCGAGGTCGACTGGGTGCGAGATCGGCTGGCCGGGCTGCTCGGCGTCGGGGAGTCGGTGGGTGGCGAGCGAACCGAGCTGTTCGCCGCAGCGCGTACCTTCTTCGAGGGGATCGCCGCTCGAGGCACCACCGTGCTGGTCTTCGAAGACCTCCACTGGGCGGATCCCAGCCTGCTCGAGTTCGTCGAGGAGCTGCCCGACTGGTCCCGCAACCACCCGATCTTGGTGGTCACCATGGCCCGCCCAGACCTGTTGGATCGTCGCCCGGACTGGGGCTCGGGGCGGCCCGGGTTCGCGTCGCTGTATCTCGGCCCGCTGGGTCAAAGCGAAATGGCCGACCTGATCGCAGGGGCGGTGGAGGGGATCCCAGACAGCGCCGTCGAGCGGATCGTGGCGGCGGCCGAGGGTATCCCACTGTTTGCCGTCGAAATGCTGAGAACCCTCTTGAGCGAGGGGCGACTCGTCGTCACAGTTGATGGCGTGTCCGTCCAGGGCGACCTCACGGAGATCGACGTGCCAAGCTCGGTCCAGGCGGTGATCTCGGCCCGTCTGGACCGACTCCCTCAGGCAGAGCGCGACCTCGCCCGCGACGCCGCCGTCTTGGGCCAGTCCTTCACCATCGAAGGGCTCGCCGCGCTGCGGGAGGAGAGCCTCGACAAGCTCGAGCGGCGACTCGGAGACCTCGTTCGACATGAGGTCCTGACGCTGGTCCGCGATCCCCGCTCGCCCGAGCTCGGCCAGTACCAATGGGTTCAAGGCATGCTGCGCGAAGTCACCTACGGACGCATCGCCAGGGCGGACCGCCACGACCTGCACCTCCGGGTCGCCCGCTACTTCCGCGAACTCGGTGACCCCGAGCTGGCGCCGGTGGCAGCCGCTCACTTCGTGTCGGCGTCGGAGTACTCGGGAGAGGCGGACCCGCGGCTCCAAGAAGAGCTCGTGGCATCTCTCCAGGCGGCCATCGATCGCGCCCGTTCTCTGCACGCCCATGAACAGATCCTCTCGTTGGTGGAGCTCGCACTGCCGGTGGCCACGCCGCAGCTCGCGGTGGACCTCCACGAGTACGCCGCCCTGGCGGCAGTGCGCCTGTCGGCCGGTGCGACGGCGGATCGGCACACCGAGGCGTTGGCTGCGCTCGCCTCCGAACTCGGGGACGTGGCCGTCCTCCACCGATCGGTCGCCATCGCCGGTCGTGTGGGCAACGCCATGAGACGGTCCGACACGATCAAGCAGCTGCTGGTCGACCACGTCGATCGCTATCCAGAACTCGCCGACGACCCCTACCTCGCCTGGGCGGCCGTCGACCTGGCCCGAGCCCACATGCTCACCGGCGATGACGAAGCCGCCGCCTCGACTGCCGATCGCGCGCTCGGGGCCGTGGAGAAACTCGATCTCACCGAAGCGATCGCCGACGCCATGATCACTCGAGGGACCGCCTTGTCCTCGACCCGTTATCACCAGGCGATGGCGCTCCTGCGTGGCGCGCTCGCGATCTGCAACGAGCACGATCTCACCGACACCAAGCTGCGGGCGCTGATCAACATCGGGTACGCATCGCAGACGATGGACGAGACCTTCGAGGCGACAGACGCGGCCTTCGAGGAGTCCAAACGGAGCGGCGACCGCAACAGTGCGTCGTTCGTCGCCGGCAATCTGGTGGGTGGACTCATGTATCAACTCCGCCTCGACGAGGCGGAAGCGGTGCTCGTCGACCCCGTCTGGTCGATGGAGCCAACTGATCAGATCCAACGCGTCGTGAGTCTGGCCGACCTCCAGCTTCGCCGAGGTAACCGTCGGGAAGCCGATCTCCACCTGGACGCCGCCCGTGAAGTCCTCGACGACGTGACCGACGCACAGGCGAGGCTGGCGTTCGAGCGCACCGAGTCGATCTTCCTGGCGGTCGACGGCGACCCAGGAGCGCTGTTCGATATCGGGGTTCGTCACTTCGAGGAGACGACGTTCGCACCAGGAATATCTGTTTCGTTGGCCGTGCTCGGCGCCGGGCTATCCGGGGATCTCGATCGGTTGCAGCGCGCCCTCGAAATGGCCCGGTCGTTGCAACCGGGCATGTTCAACACGCCCTCGGTCGATTGGGCGGACGCCATGGTCGACCTGGCGGAAGGCCATACCACCGAGGGTTTCGCCAAAGCCGAGTCCCTCGTTCGGTGGTTGCAGGAGCAAGGCATGGTCTGGCAGGAGTTTCTCACATTGACCAGTGTCACGCCCCTGCTCCCCCCCGACCACGAGGCCAGGGCACGATACCGGCAGCGTCTCGAGGAGATGACCCTCGCAGCCGGCGCTCTCGGACTCTGGGAGTGGGCGCAGTCGCTGATCGACGAAACCGGCTGACCCGGCAGGCCGCCGATCTGGAAGATTCACGATGCAGGGGTGGCGGCCCACGCACCCGATGTCGCAGCGGCGGGCCCCGTGCCAATCGCTTTCGTTTCCTTCTCTCGTGCAAGCTGCGAACCCGACGATCGAGCTGTCGATCGTTCGCCGCTCCTGTTCGTTGTGAGGATCACCCCCACACCCGGGAAGGACGTTCTGTCATCCCTGGGCGCATCACTGATGAGATCAAGAGTCTGAATCTGTGTCACCATGGTCCGAATGGAAGATCGCTACGAGATACTCGACGTCGCCGCCCATGGAGCGATGGCCACCGTCTGGCGCGCTCAGGATGTGCGGCTCGGCCGCGTGGTGGCGATCAAGCGGCCTCACGCAACGCCGGATGGCGGCTCGGCCCACTCTGCGTTCGCAGCTGCGGCTCGATCTGCAGCATCTGTGACGCATCCCAACCTCATCACCATCTTCGACACCGGCGCCGACGAGACCGGCCCGTACCTCGTCATGGAGTTCATCGACGGCCCCACTCTCGCCGAGATGGGCGGCGCACCTGGCGGAGCTGCGGCCGTCGGCTCGGACGTCGCCTCGGGCCTCTCGGCACTGCATGCGGCCGGGATCGTCCACCGCGACGTGAGACCGTCGAACATCCTGCTCGGCCCGACCGGGCCGAAGTTGACGAACCTCGGGACCGCCCGGACGCTCGACGCCGCCAACCGTCCGAGCGTGACCACGCCCCGCTTCGAAGCACCAGAGGTGCTGGCGGGAGGCGAGCCGGACAAGGCGGCGGATGTCTATTCGCTGGGCGCTGTGCTGTCCTGGCTGGCAGGCCAGACGTCGCCCGATCGAGAGCTGTCAGCCGCCATCGGCGAGGCGATGTCGGTGGACCCGGGCAAGCGGCCGACCGCCGCCACGCTGGCCGACCGTCTCCACAGGATCGCGCCAAGTCCGACCACGGCGGTGGCGACCACCCCAGCGGTGCACGCGACACCGAACGATGACGCCACCCGACAGTTCGATGGGGCGCTCGTGCCATCTGAGACGGCCGACCCGGAGCCGGAGTCTTCGAGACCGAGGCGCCGGCTGGCGGCGGTGATCGCCGTAGCGCTGGTGACGCTCATCGTGGCTGTGATGGCGCTGGCCGGAGACGACGACGCCACGCCGGTCGCCGGTGACACGACGACCGTCGAGCCGGCCACAGAGACCACGGGGCCCTCCCCGGAAGCGACCGACGCTCCGGCCACGACCGTGGCAGAGGAAGAGGGCGGGGTGTTCAACACGGTTCGGATCTTCGTGACGTTCATCCGCGAGACACCTGGCAACGTCCTGACGAGCAGTGGTGCCGAGGAGATCATCTCCAACGTCGTCGACGGGGTCTCCGAAGCCGTCCGCGGAAACGACGATGAGGCAGAGTCGAGCCTCGCTGATGCGGTCGAGACCGTCCAGGAGGAAATCGATTCCGAGACGGTGATCGATCGAGCAATCGAGCTGATCACTCGTCTCGCCCGCCAGCTCGGCCTGCAAGTCGAACGGGTCCTCGAGCCATCCGAGTGAGTTCGATTCGTGCCCCCAGGTCGCACCGGACCTGATCGGGACCGGCGTACGCCGCCAGCGAATCCTCTTCTCGCTCACCTTCGCCCGTCGGTGTACACGCAACTGACGTATGTAACGGCTCCGCACCTCCGACGAGCCACCCTTCAGGTTTTTCGCTGATCTGCCGACAGAGAAGACTGGTATGCGATTCAAAGGTCAGCTACTCCTCCCGGGCGAGTCCGGTCCCGGCTTGAAAGTCAATCTCGACGTCGCCGAGCATCACCTCGCCGTCGAGTCGGATGGCGGTGGCCTGGGAGCCTGGCCGTTGGAGGTCGTCGATGTCGAACGGCTCCATGGCGACCTCTTCGGCTTGACCGTCGCAGGCGAGGATCTCCGTTTCGTCGCAGACGACACCATCGCCTTTGCGTATTCGGCGGTTCCCGCAATCGAGCGAGTCGCTGAGAGATCCCGTGGCCGAGCGGGTGTGCGCTCCATGATCGGGCGGCTCTGGAAGGGGTCCGACCAGCCCGAGCCGTCTGCCGGCGTGGAGACGCTGCCCGTGGAGACGTTGCCCACCGAAGAGCCACGGCCTTTCGAGGAGCCTTCGCCGGCGGTGGACCTCCCCGAAGTCCTCGAGAACTGGGTTCCGCCCCACCTCCCGAAACCGATCATGATCGATGAACAGGTCGCAGCGGAACCGAACCCCGCACCCCCCACTCCGGCTCCGGTGCCGACGGTGAACGGCGAGGCCGTCTCAGCACCGGCGGCCCAGTGCCCTGCAGTCCGAAGCGACGGCCTCCGCTGTGAGTCCCAGATCCTGACCGACTCCGGCTTCTGCTATCCACACGATCCCCGGCGCGCGTTCGAGGACGGATACCAGGCTGCCCAGGAAGCGAGGGCCCAACTCAAGCGGGATGCCACCGCTCGCTTGAATCGCATCTACGGCCGCCTCGACAAGGCGATGCGCCAGGTCGAGCGTGGAGAGCTGGATCCCGACACGGCGACGGCGATGGCGCAGCTCGCCAGGACGATGTGTGCGATTCTCGAAATGGGCGAGCCGACGGTCGACTCAGACTAGGAAGTCGAGCGCCGAACTGACTTCCCCTGACAGCCGGGCAGCGCCCGATCGCACCGTCACCGTCGCAGGCGTGACCTCACTCGACACCCACATCGAACGGCAGTCACCGAACGGCCGGAGTCGAGGCGGAAACCAAGAGACCCCGTCGACACTCGGAACGAGCTGCTTGGGTTGGAAGATCCGGCAGATTGAGAAACGGATCGGACCTTTTCCCGGTCGGTAGCCTCTGAAGGACTGATGATCGACGAGGAACGATACTCGGCAGCTCGAGCGGAACTGCTTGCCGACTTCCGGGCCTGGCGAGCGGGAGAAGCCGAGCACGGATACGCCGACCTCATGCTCGACTACAAGTACTGGTACGTCGATGGGGAGTACCTGCGGTGGACGAGCCGCGACGTCGAGTCGTTCCTGCTCGATTGGGTACCCCGCAAGGTCCTCATGCCCTCCGAACATCTGGGCTACCTATCGGCAGGTGTCCGGGACTTCCTCAGGTTCCTCGGTGATCGCCGGCTCCTGACCGACGACTCGGCCCCGGTTCCCGAACTCGTCGCCACGGTGGCGTGGGCCGGGCCGGAGCTCGCTACCCAGATGGCGGATCCCTCGAACTTCGGAATGGCGAAAGGCTTGATGGCCGGACTCGAGGGGATCGGAGATCTCGCGCCTCTCCCCGCTCGACCGGCCGCCGACGTCGATGAGGCAACCACAGTTGCCGAAGCGTCGCTCGGGTTTCGACGCCTCAAGATCCTCCATGAGTACTTCACCACGCCTCGATCCCTCACACAGAACGGCAACCTCAAACTCGCCGACGCCGCCAACCTGGTCGAGGCACTCGAAACCGACGACCGCATGGACGAGTGGATCGGTGATCGCCAGTTCAAGACGCAGTCCAGCCGCGAGTTGACCAAGTTGGTGTCGATCATCGAGTTCGCCAAGCGGGTGAAGGTCATTCGGCTGTACGGCGGCAAGCTCACCGCAGTGAAATCCTGGGGCGGCGCGACCCGGCCGCTGGCGACTTCGCTCGGATTGATCGACACGACGATCGAGTTGGGCTCGATGGCGTTCGATTTCGCCACTCCCGACGACGAAGTCAAGAGCGTGATCGAATCGATGACACCATCGGTGCTGTTCTGGATCTACGAGTCGGACCGCTCCTACAAGGAGGTCGAAAGCGCTGCGTTCAGGGTCATCGATGAGATCGGCCCCCGCAGGTCGACCCAGTGGCTCGCCACACTCGTCCCTCTGTGGGTCGAACGCAACCTATCGAGCTTCGAGCAGCTGGGCGTGATCGAGTGGAACGACTTCGACACCATCGAGGAATACGGTCGGACATACCGACGCAACGGTGTCCTCAGTCTGACCGAGCTCGGTGTCCTCTGGGCCCAGGAATCTGCGGAAGACTATGGATTCTCGACGCCCCTCGGTGACCGGATCGAATTCGATCTCGGTCTCCCGCGTGATGCCATCGCGGCGACGCTGGCGGACGCCCTCGACCGCGGCGGGCCGGGCGAGATGATCGAGCTGCTCATGCGCGCGGATGGCCCGGACAGAGTGGCCGACGTGGTTTCGAAGCTGTGGATGGCCGACCACCCTGCCGTTGAGGCGGTGCTCGCCGCCATCGAATCGGTCATCCCCAACGCCAAGGTGCGCCGGGCGGCGCACCGTTCCCTGTGGCAGGTTCGCAACCGCTGAGAAATCACCCAGGGAAACCCGTTACGCAGAACCGTCGGGAAGGCACCTCGAGTGCGTCAGGCGACGGGCGCCAAACGAGAAGGGCCGCCGGTTTGAACCGGCGGCCCTTCTGTTCGTCATCTACACCTGTCAGATGGGACGGACGTTCTGCGCTTCCTCGCCCTTGCGGCCCTGGCCAACGTCGAATTCGACCTTCTGATTCTCGTTGAGCGTCTTGTGACCCTCACCCTGGATGTTCGAGAAGTGAACGAACAAGTCATCCCCACCCTCGCGTGAGATGAAGCCGAAGCCCTTGTCGTTGTTGAAGAACTTCACGGTTCCTACTGCCATTGTTCATACCTTCTATCTGCCCAGTCGACACTGTGTTGTCCGACCGAGTCCTACATGACCCTACGTGGTCCGGGGCCGTCTGTTTGCATCGAGTGGGTAGGCACAACCCTCCGCCGGCTCCCATCGAGACCAGTGGGGGGCAGGTCCGGGCCTGCCTGGATCGAACACCGCGGTCTCGGAAGGACGATCGAGTCGTCGCCACCGGCGACTGAACGGTTGGAGCGGACGCCTCGGCCGGCTCAGTTGCGGCGGCCCTTGCGTCTGAACGCAAAGCCTCCGGCGGCTCCGACAACCAGGGCCAGTGCCGCCACGACCCATACGTCCGGACCGGCGCCGGAGTCGGCGTCTCCGGCAGGGGCCGGGTCGTCCCCGGCGGCCGCGGTAGCGACAGGCTCGTCCGCCAGCAGGCCGTCGGGGAACAGGGCATCGATCGTGGCGAGATCTTCGGAGGAGAAGCCGATCTCCACGACCCCCGGATCGACGACGATCGACACCATCGACTCTGTCAGCCGACCGGACGTGTCGACGACCGAAGCAACGATCTGGTGCTCTCCAGAGCTCAATGTGTCGGCCGCGACATACTGCCCGGTGCCAAGCTCGCCGTCGACCGACGACCGCCATGCGATCTGGGCAGTCACATCGCGGTCTTCGAGATCCCACGCGGTCGCCGCCAGTTCGACCATCTCACCGGTGGCGAAATGGGCCTGGTCGAGCGGAAGTTGATGCGTGATGATGGGTGCCTTGTCCGACACCGACATGTCGGGGCCCGCCACCACGGCGGCCGACCAAGCGTCCGACACGATCAGACGGGTCCGACCCTCCTCGGAGCCCGGTAGGCGATCCCATACGGTCGGATCGATCGATGGGATCCGCTCGCCGCGCCGAGAGGCGAGCGTGAGCCAGTGCTCACCATCGGCCGAGTACTGGAGGGTGTAGACGGCGCGGGAATCCGGTTGTGACCAGTCGCCTGAGTAGTCGACCGACCCATCCGCACCGATGGCAAAGGTGCCAGTCAGATCCAACGACACGATCTCGGTCGGGACGGTCTGCTCGGCCAACGCCTCGCCTCCGTGCGCGATCCTGAGCTGGTCACCGGGCCGGACCACGGCGAGCGCCACCATCGTCACTGTCTCGTCGTGGTCGGGATGAACCGAGTCCGACGCCATGACCGTCCGTTGCCTGAGCTCACCGTCCGGTGACCAGACCTCGAGGAAAGTGTCGTAGCTAGTAGGCGGTTCGGGGTCCGGTCTCCACAGCGCAGCCAGGGCATCGGCCTCGAAGGCGTCCGGAGGCAGCGCCAGGGCCCCGATGAATTCGGCCTCGTGGCTGATCGGGTCGATGTTCGCCTCGATGATGTCGATCGTGAAGTACTGCTCTTCGGCGGCGCTGGGCAACGCCGGCAGCTGAGCGGTGAACGCCCCGTCGGTCGGCTGGGGCGGCGGCGGGTTCCAGGCGATCCCCACCAGGTTGGGATTGCACGGAACCGAGTAGTGCTCCAGCAGGCGGCACCAGTGGTAGGGGTCGGTCCACTTCGCTCCTTTGTACCCCATCAGCGGGAAGGCCAGGTTGGGCGGAGCAGTGGCGGGGTCGGGTGAGATCACGGTCGGTTTCGAGAGCCCCCACAACGAGTGGTACACGTCGAACCCGTAGAAGCCCTCGGGATCGATCTCGGCCAGCCGGCAGTCGGGGAACCAGTCGGCGTTCGGGTGGGTCAGATCGACGGCGCCACCGGTCAGCTCGTCCGGCTCGCCGTCGCCGTTGTTGTCGGCGCAAGGCGTGTGTTTGAGCCCGGCCAGATGGCCGAGCTCGTGGGCGGCGGTGGCGGCGCTGGCATGATTCCATGGATAGTCGACACCGAGTCCTGTCCCGAACTTGGCCCAGGCGCTGTCGTAGGACTCGTTGGCGATTCCGCCCCAACGAGTCACCAACGAAGGGTCGACCATGCCGAGGAAGTACTCGGCCTGACCATCCCAGTCGTACCAGACCCGGTTGAGCGACATCACCTGGTTGGGGGCGTGATAGTCGGCGTCGGCCGGTGAGCAGCCACCAATGAACACCGGGGCTCCAACCACCGGTGCCGGGCCGGTCGAGTCATCGAGGCTCGCCCACACCCGATACCCGCCGGTGTCCGGATCGATGAACAACCGCGACACGTCATAACGTCGGTCGAGGATCGCCATCCCGCTCCGGTCGACTTCGAGGCCCCACGTGCTGGGGAAGTCGAGGTCGACGGGCACCAGATCGGCCTCGTCGACGGCGCCAGTGAAGAACGGCTCGTACGAATCGAGCAGGAAGTAGTCCGATCCGACCGGAGGGTCGACGACGTCGGTCACGAACGTACGGCACGGCCCGAGATCCCACTCGGTACCGTTGTGGTGGTCGAGGGGGTACAGGATCTCTGGGAACGGCTCGATGGCCACGCTCGACACCGGGTGGTACCGCCAGATTCCTTCGACCACGTCGAGCGCACCCGAGTTGCCTGCGACCTGACCCGAGTAGACCTCGCCGCCGAACAGCGCCGTGTAGGTGCGGATCTCGTCGGTCGGGTGGTACGAGCGATGGAGGTGCAGCGGGGCAGGGTGGATCGTGACCGGGCTGGCCTCGTGAAGATCGACGAAGACATGCTTGACGTTGTTGTCGATCCGCGGCTCGAGCTCGAGCGTGGAGGGGTTGTACGACCACACGAGGGCACTGAAACGGACGTCGACGCCACCGGTCCATGCGAGCGGGATCTGGAAGTAGAGGGAGTCTTCGAGGTCGAGGCGATCGCCCCCGCCTGCCCTCGCCACTGCCCCGGCATTCCGTGGAGCGAGTTGGCCCATCAGCGTGTCGCCGTGCCACACCTCGAGGATGCCCGAGATCGGCGCCCATTCGTCGACGCCTTCGACGTCGAGGTAGACCCTCGCATACGTGCGTCGTCCTGCGACCAGCGGCATGTCGTTGTCGAGATTCTGGATGCCCTGGGTGATCTCGATCCCGGTCGCAACGAGGTCGGGCCAGTTGTCGGGATCGATCGCGTCCGGCGGTGCGTACGAAGGTCCGGGGGACGTGGTGGCTGTCGTGAACTGGTGCACGGTCGGGGGAGGCGGATGCTCGGCAGTCCACACGTACTCGGCTGCCGGATCGAAGACGGGAACCGATGGTGTCGTCGTCGTGGTCGGGACAGCCTCTGGTTGAGACGTGGTCGTGGTCGAGGCCCGAGTGGTCGTCGTCGTTGTGGCGGGAGGCTGGGTGGTCGTGGTGCTCGTGGTGGTCGAGGGCGAAGGCGTGGTCGTGGTCGTGGTCGTCGTGGTTGTCGTCGTGGTCGTGGTCGTAGTGGGCGTGATGATCACCGAGAAGCTGCCGCTGGCGCTCTCTCGGCATTCGCCAGTGTTTCGGTTCCGGTCCCTACAGGCGATCGCCCCATGTCGGCCGACCGTTGCGAACGTCGGAATCGCAAAGTCGATCCGGAAACCGCCACTGGACGACACCGATCCCGTGCCCAGCAGCGGACCGCCCACGGTGTCGAGGAACAGCTCGACGCTTCCAGCGGCGAACCCGGCGCCTTGGGCTCGAAGGGTTTCCCCGATCTCACCCTCGCCGGGAGTGACGGACAGAGACGCGGTGGCCTGCGCCAGCAGCACGAAGGGGAGCAGCATTCCGATCGCCAACAGCTTCAGCATCGCGCCCACGGCAGACTCCTCGAACTCGGAAAGCGACTGGCGTCCATCCAGTCGTCAGACCCACGAACACCTCACCTGATACTACAAAAAGTGTAGCTACATAGAATGGGGCAATCGAGGTAGGTTCTGTCGAGGAGCGCACTCTTGTCTGACCAACACACCGCCGGCCGCACCTACGACCAGATGTGCCCCGTAGCGGCATCACTCGACGTCCTCGGCGACCGGTGGACGATCCTGATCCTTCGCGACCTCCTCTGGTGGGGGCCGCAACGATTCGGCGAGCTTCTGGAGGCCAATCCGGGCCTCTCCCCCACGCTGCTCACCACCCGCATCAGGCAACTCGCAGAAGACGGGTTGATCCTCCGAATCAAGGACAGCCAGGCGTACGGACTGACCGACACGGGCCGGGCGTCAGAGCCGATCATCGAGGCCATGTATCGGTATGGCGCGCGCCTGCTCGTCGAATCGGATGCGACCCAACGCAGACTGACCTATCTGGTCCGCCTCGCCACGCGTGACCCGAATCCGAAACGGGTCGACCCGAACATCTCCGGCAGGGTCACCATCCGCGTCGGTGGTGCGGCCCTCGGGCTGAGGCTCGCCGCCGGCAATCTCGAGATCGTCGAACCCACCGGGCAAGCCGACCTGATCGTCGACCTCCCCGACCTCATCGCACTCGCCACGAGACAACGCAGTCTCGACGATCTGGGCCATGGCGCCTGGTCGGGTGATCGCGATCTGATCGAAGCTGTGCTCAGCCTTCTCGAGCCGCCCATTCCATACACGGTGCAGCCACCCGCCCCGGCGTGAGCCTGCGACCGACTCCGAGGTCCAATGTGCCCAGCGGTCGCTATGGGGTGCGGGTGACGGATACGACCGCCGGGCGCTCGTCGAGCGGAAGATGGACAAGCGCCGCAGCCACGCCGAGGATCGTGGCGATGATCCAGACGGGCGTGTAGTCACCGGTCGAATCGAACACCTTGCCTCCCAGCCAGACGCCGAGGAACGCCCCGACCTGGTGACTCAGGAACACGACGCCGTACAACGTCCCGAGATGTCGCACGCCGAAGATCGCCGCCACCGCACCCGAAGTCAGCGGAATCGTGGCCAGCCACAGGAACCCGATCACAGCGCCGAACCCGATCGCCGTCACGGAGGTGAGCGGGATCAAGAGGAACAGGGTGAATGCAATCGCCCTCGATCCGTACAGGACGCTGAGCAGGGTCCGTTTGCGGTACCGGTCACCGAGACGGCCGAACGTCCAGGAGCCGACGATGTTCAGCAACCCGATCATCGCCAACGACCACGCGACCGCCGAATCCCCGATCCCCTGGTCTCCCAGGTAGGCGGGCAGGTGGGTGGCGACGAAGGAGACATGGAATCCGCATACGAAGAACCCCGAGACCAGCAGCCAGTAGTTGCGGTTGCCGGCGGCACCCGAGACGACCTGCCAGAAGGGCTCCGCTTCCGGATCGTCGTTGTGCGCGGGAGCGCCATGGGGCAGTCGGAGGGCGAGCGCTGCCGTTGAAGCCACGATGACAGCCAGGACGAGGAACGCCGTTTCCCAACCGACGGTCGTGAGGATCGCCTGGGAGACCGGCACCATGGCGAACATCCCGAACGATCCGGCGGCCGTGATCAGCCCGAACGCCGACGAACGGCGCTCCGGGGGAACGACCCGCCCGACCGCTCCCAGCACCACCACATACGACACCGCCGACAGCCCTCCACCCGCCACCACACCGAGACCGCCGATCAGCCCGCCGGTGGACGCAACCAGCGAGACCAGTGCCAGGCCGCCGGCGTACACCAACCCGCCCACCGCCGCCACCCTGCGACCTCCGATGCGATCGGCCACCAGCCCGGCGAGCGGGAGGCCGAGCACGAGGTTCTGGATCGCCATCGCCAGGCTGAACGTCTCCCGACCAACGCCCAGGCCCTCGGAGACCGGTGCGAGATACAGCCCGAACGACTGGCGGATGCCCATGGCGATCATCACGATGAGGCCCCCGGCCACGAGCACGACACGAAGCTCGTTGCGACCGCGGACGGCCGGCTCAGACGGGGTGGTGCGCATCCGCCGCAGACTACGGGGCCGGCATCGGTCGGGACCGCCGAATGCCGCGCTCGCACAGGGTCCGCCGTGTCCGCACCCAGGCACACGGCGTATCTTCGAAGCAACGAGATACTCCTACTGACAACGAGCACATGCCATGGGGGCCGGTAGTGGGCGCCCGCCTCGGATCGATCATCTGCAGAGCCCTGCTCGCGGCCGCCTGCGGACCGGCCGCCACCGACACGACCGTGGTCGTCGAGCCCCGGATCCCCGAGACGACAGTCACGTCCCTCGAACCACCCACCTTCCCGGTGGCACCACCCCGGCCACCGCTCATCGACATCGTCGAGGACGAGTTCGTGAGCCGCGCGACCAGCGAGCCGTTCGTCCCCCGCGGCGTCGACTACTTCCTCATCGAGAACGGCCCCGGCGGACTCAGGGACCGCTTCTTCTCCCCCGCCTTCTACAACGGCGTCGAGATCCTCGACGACTTCGCCGAGCTCGCTGACCTCGGATACAACACGGTGTGGATCTTCCTCGACGGCTGCAGTATCGGGCCCGACTGCATCACCGACGCCGGCGTGCCCGGGCTCAACCACGACTACATGGCCAAGGTCGCCGCGGCGATGCGGGCCGCCGAGACCACCGGCCTGATGCTGATCCTCTCGAGGCACTCGCCCCGCGCTACGACCCCGACCCATGCGAGCCGCCCGACAATCCGAACCTCGCCGCCGGCGCCGTGATCACCGCCACATACACGTTGGCTGGTTCGAGCCCGGCCAACGTCACCGACGGGTTGGGGGAGATCTGGTGCCGATGCGCCGCAGTCGATCACCATCGACCTCGGGGCCCGGGCGGCCATCGCCGCAATCGACCTGATCGTCGACCAGTACCCGGCTGGACCCACCGTCCACAGGCTCCAGTGGGCGATCACCGAGGGAGAGTTCAACGAAGGCATCACGTTCGACGGGCACACCGAGACCGGAGACGTCCTCGAAGGAGAATGGGGCTTCGAGCGACCCACCATGCGGTACATCCGGATCACCACCACCTCCAGCCCGTCATGGGTCGCCGGGGTGAGATCACCGTCAGCGGGGTCTTCGTGCCGTGACCATCGGCCATGAACCCGACCGGGTCGGCCGGCTGATTCAGCCGGCCGACCCGTGCGCTGTCGGACCGGAGATCAGTTGGTCGAGTCGTAGCCGGCGGCGACAATCGTCCAGCGGTCGCCGTCTCGTGCGAGCGTCAGGCCGATCACGAAGGGGTCGTCCTGGGCGAAGATGAAGCAATTCGCCTGGCCGTCGTCGAGCAGGTCACATTCGCCGTTGTCGGAACTCGGCACGAAGGTCGGCACGAGCTCGGCGGCCCAATCCTCCCACGAGGGACTCGGCCACAAGGTGCGAAGACTCCCTGAGTCGCGGGCTGCGATGAGCGCTGCCACCTCATCTCGAACATCGGCGGGGCTGGGCCCGGGCTGATCAGTTGAAGTCTGTTCGACCGGGGCATCGGGCTCGACGACTCCGAACGGCCACTCGAGCTCGGCT
>JAHEDH010000196.1 GCA_024641285.1 bacterium
CTCGTCGTCATCGACCCCGTGACCCGGATCGAGGGACATGCCAAGATCACCATCGCCCTCGACGACGCCGGCGGCGTCGCCGACGCCCGCTTCCACGTCACCGAGTTCCGCGGCTTCGAGGCGTTCTGCCGGGGACGGCCGGTCTGGGAGATGCCCAGCCTCACCGCTCGCACGTGTGGCATCTGCCCGGTGAGCCACCTGCTGGCCTCGGCCAAGGCCGGGGACGCCGTCATGGGTGTCACCATCCCACCGACTGCCGTCAAGCTTCGCCGGGTCGCCAACCTCGGCCAGATCATCCAATCACATGCGTTGAGCTTCTTCCATCTCAGCGCTCCCGACCTGCTCCTCGGCATGGACGCCGACCCGGCCATACGCAACGTGTTCGGGCTCATGGCGTCCGAGCCCGAACTCGCCCGCCGCGGGATCCGGCTGCGCAGCTTCGGGCAGTCCGTCATCGAGGCCATCGCCGGCCGCAAGGTCCATGCGCCGGGCATCGTCCCCGGCGGCATCGCCCAGCCCATGACCGAGGCCACGCGGGACGACCTGGTCGAGCGCCTGGCCGAAGCCGGCGAGACCGCAGCCGACGCAGTCACCCTGTTCACCGGGATGCTCGACCGGTTCGAGCGGGAGGTTCGCGCCTTCGGGTCGTTCCCCAGCCTGCACATGGGTCTCGCCAACGACACGGGGACCTGGGAGCACTACGACGGGCACCTCAGGCTGGTGGATGCCGAAGGCACCGTCGTGGTCGACGGCGTCGCCCCGGCCGACTACCGGACCATCATCGGCGAAGCCGGGCGCCACGACTCGTACCTGAAGTCCCCGTACTTCAAGCCCCGGGTCGCCGAGAGCGACGATCCGACCGCCGGCCTGTATCGGGTGGGGCCGCTCGCCAGGCTCAACGTCTGCGAGTCGATGGGCGTCCCGGCCGCCGACGAGGCGCTGGCCGAATACCGGGAGCGGGCGGGCGGCGTCGCCAACTCGTCCTTCTTCTATCACTATGCCCGGCTCATCGAGATCCTGGCCGCCACCGAGCACATGGCGCTACTGCTCGCCGACCCCGCCATCATCGACACGAAGGTGAGGGCGACTGCCGGCATCAACCAGCTGAATGCCGTCGGCGCCTCCGAGGCTCCGCGGGGCACGCTTTTCCACGAGTACACGGTCGACGACCACGGGATCCTGACGGACGTGAACATGATCATCGCCACCGGGCAGAACAACCTGGCGATGAACGCCACCATCCTCCAGATCGCCCGGGAGTGGATCGACGGGCCGACCATCCCCGAACCGATCCTCAACCGGGTGGAGGCCGGGATCCGCGCATTCGATCCGTGCCTGAGCTGCTCGACCCACGCCATCGGCCAGATGCCGATGGTGGTGGAGCTGGTGGGGCCCGAAGGCGATACGGTCTGTCAGATGCGGCGTGACTGACCTGCTGGTCATCGGCTACGGGAACGACCTTCGTTCAGACGATGGCGCCGGCCGAGCCGTTGCCGACGCCCTCGCCGAGCGGAACCTGCTCGGCGTCGAGGTCAGGAGCATGTCACAACTGACACCCGAGCTCACCCTGGAGATCACGGGGCGCGCCACCGTCGTGTTCGTCGACGCCGACGTCGACGCCACCGAGATACGGGTTCGACAGGTCGCAGCCGGCCCGCCGGGTGACGGGGTGATGACCCATCACGGCGACCCGGCCACGCTGCTCACCCTCACCGCGACGATCGGTCCGGTCCCCGACGACGCCATCGTGATCTCGATCCCGGCGACCAACCTCGAGATGGGCTTCGAGTTCTCGCCGCCGACCGCGCATGCAGTCGAACAGGCCATCGACTTCATCATCGAGCTCGCCCAGCGCTGACGGCCATCGTCGGTGGTGCGCCGGCCGTCAGCCGACCGCCGCCGGGAGCAGGCTCTCGAGCCGCTGGTAGGAGACCTCCATGCCGTCGGTCATGCCGGTCGCGAGGATCTGGTCACGCAGTTCCCGAGTCGGATAGGTGATCACGATCGCCAGCAGCGTGCCGCCGGCAACGGGCGTCAGCGTCATCTCGTTGACCGTCTGCGGACCGTCGGTGCCGATCATCCGCTCGGTCGTCACCGACCGGTTCGGCGGCATCGAGTCGAGGACCTCGCCCTCGAACCCGAATCGGTCGGCCCCGTCTGCCGACTCCCACTCGTAGCGGTAGGCCTCGCCGACCTCGCGTCCCACCTCGCACACCGGCATCGTCCATCCGTCCGGTCCCAGCAGCCACTGCTGCATCAGCTCGGGATCGTGGTGCGCATTCCACACCAGGTCGACGGTGCCTCGGATGACCCTGCTCACCCGGACCTTCGTGTCGGAGAGCAGGTCGGTGCTCACGGCCTGTCCGGAGGCGAACGCCGAGAGGTCGGCGAGCAGATCGTCGAGCTGGGACATGGCGGCAGTCGCCCCTTCGACCATTCCCATGTCGGCGAGTTGCTGCATCGAGTCGGCGTCTGGGAACGTCGTCACGCTGACGAACCGGGATCCGCTGTCGGTCGGCTCGAAGGTGAATGTCATCCGCATGGAGGGGAGATCGGTGTTCTCGTTGCCGTCTCCGTCGGCGAACCCGTCGACGACCGAGAAGCGCTTGCCGGGCTCGACCTCTTCGAGACGCCAGTACCCGGCGGATCGGGTTCCATCCGGGCCGGTCATGTAGTACTCCGACCGGCCTCCCTCGACCATGTCGTGACGGGTGAACGTCGCCGGCCAGGTGGGCGGGCCCCAGAAGCGCTCGAGCTGGCGCGGGTCACAATATGCCTCCCAGAGCCGCTCGATGGGAACCGGGTATTCGCCGACCATGGTCATCGTCAGGGCGATCGGGTCGGAGGTGACTTCGGTGATGGGCATGCTCACTCCTCGTTGTTCGGTGGCTCTGCGAGCACCAGATCCAGTTGGTCGAAGCGCGATCGCCACAGCTCTTCGAGCTGCCTGAGCAGCGTTCGAGCCCGGCCGATCAGATCGGGATCGGCCCGAACGATCCGTTCGCGCCCGTGCGGGTGTTTCTTGATGAGACCGACCTCCTCGAGAGCCGCCACGTGCTTCTGGACCGCAGCGAAGCTCATGTCATATGCCTCGGCGAGCGCGCTCACCGAGGCGTCTTCGACGAGTGTCCGGCGAACGATGTCGCGTCGGGTGGAGTCGGCCAAAGCCCTGAACAGGCGATCGACCTCTGCATCCGACAACTCCGTACGTACAACCATTTGGTTGTACGTTACCGTCTCATCCACCCGGCGTCAACCACCTCCTGCCCGTGAATTTGTGGCTCCCAGCCGCGACCTGAGCCGAGAGGATTCGGATCTGGCTCCGCCGGTGTCCCTGTGTCGCAATCCCGTTGCCACGAAGCGTCCGCCGACGACGAGGCCCAGCACATTCGAGGCTGGTGATCGAATGCCCGGCAGGTCTCCACGCGACACAGCCGCACCTGCGCCGGGTGTCCGGAGAGCCGGCCACGAAAGGATGTGGGTAGGTCGGGCCGCGAACTGCGCCGCTCGGTACTGTCACGCCACGAGCCGATGGAGGTGTTGGTGCGTGTATTCGTGACCGGAGGATCGGGCTTCGTCGGTGGGCATCTCCTTCGACGTCTCACAGCCGATGGCCATCAGGTGGTTGCGCTGACGCGATCGGACGGGGCGACCTCTCGCGTCGAGGAGCTAGGAGCGACGGCGGCCCACGGCGACCTGTCGGACCCGGATCACCTGGCGGCGGCGATGGAGGGGTGTGAGGTCGTCTTCCACTGTGCGGCACTGGTCGGCACCCACCTCGACGCCCGTGGAGCCGAGGTAGTCAACGTCGCCGGCACGGTCAACGTGGTCAAGGCTGCTGTCGCCTCCGGGGCTCGCAGGCTGGTGCATCTCTCCACCGAGTCAGTGCTGATCGACGGTCGACCCCTCGACGGAGTCGACGAGTCGGTGCCGATCCCCGCTTCTGGGCATCTCAGCGAATACGCCAGGACGAAGGCAGATGCCGAGCGGATCGTGCTTGCAGCCAACGGCGAGCTGATCGAGACGATCGCTTTGCGGCCGCGGCTGGTGTGGGGACCCGAGGACCAGACCTGGCTCCCCGGACTCGTCGAGAAGGTCGAGTCGGGTGTGTTCCGATGGGTCGACGGCGGCGTCCATCCCGGATCGACGTGCCACGTGTTCAACATCGTCGAGGCGCTGGTTCTGGCCGCAGACCGGGGCACACCGGGCAGCGCCTATTTCATCACCGACGGACCGCCGCGTCCGTTCAAGGACTTCGCCCGCGCCTACCTCCTCACCGCCGGCGTCGAGGTCGGCGACGGCTCGGTGCCCGGATGGGTGATGGGCGGCGCCGCCAGGGTGCTGGAGACGGTCTGGCGTTTCCTGCCGACGTCCTCGGCCCCACCGATCAACCGGGTCGAGGCCTACATGGTCAGCCATCCGCAGGTCTTCGACGACAGCCGGGCACGACGGGAGCTGGGCTATCGGCCGGTGATCTCGGTGGAGCAGGGCCTCGACGCACTGCACTC
>JAHEDH010000007.1 GCA_024641285.1 bacterium
GATACGGCGTCGAGAACGGGCTCAACCGCATCACCGTCTCAGGCCCCGACGACTGGATCGGGATCGCCGCCACCGGCTACACCTACTACGAGCTGCGCGAGGCACTTCGCCGCCTCGGGTTTGCCGATGACGCTGATCTTCGTGACTCCGGTATTCGCCTGCTGCACCTCAGAATGCCGGTGCCATTCGACCCTGAGCTGATCCGCCGCTTTGCCTCGGGCATGTCGGAGGTGCTGGTGGTCGAGGAGAAGAACCCGACCCTCGAATGGTTGTTCAAGGACGCGCTGTACGAGCTCTCCGACAGGCCCAGGGTCTTCGGGAAGACCCACTCCGACGGCTCCGAGCTGATGCCGAGCCACGGCCTGTTGGACGCCGATCGGATCCTGCCCGGTCTCCGCATGCACCTCGCCTCCAGGCTGGACGCTCGGATGGCGCCACTCCCGGACCCGCCGAGGACGACGATCCCGTTGACCTCGAACCGGACGCCGTTCTTCTGTTCGGGCTGTCCCCACAACTGGGGCACCAAGGTTCCCGACGGCGCGCTCGTCGGCGCCGGCACCGGATGTCACGGGATGTCGCTGCTCATGCCCGAGGAGCTCGTCGGCGAGACGTTCGGCATCACCGCGATGGGCAACGAGGGCGCCCATTGGATCGGGATGGAGCCGTTCGTCGAGACCGGCCACGTGTTCCAGAACTTCGGCGACGGCACGTACTTCCATTCGGGGCAACTGGCGATCCAGGCGGCGATCGGTGCAGGTGTCTCGATCACTTTCAAGATCCTCTACAACTCGACCGTCGCGATGACCGGGGGCCAGGACGCCACATTCTCCGTGGGGGTCCCCGAACTCGCAGGGATCCTGCTCGCCCAGGGCGCCCGCAAGGTGGTCGTGACCGTTCCCGATCCGAAGTCCTACGACCGGACCGGGCTTCCTGCGGGGGTCGAGGTGTGGGACCGTGAGCGCATCCTCGACGTCCAGGAACGGCTGGCGGCGATCGATGGTGTGACGGTCCTCATCAACGATCAGGAGTGCGCCGCCGAACTCCGAAGGGCACGCCGTCGCGGCCTCGTGCCGACACCGTCGAAACGGATCGTCATCAACCATCGGATCTGTGAGGGCTGCGGAGACTGCGGCGACGTCAGCAACTGCCTGTCGGTCCAGCCGTTCGAGACCGGTCTCGGGAGGAAGACCATGATCGACCAGGCTTCCTGCAACTTCGACTACTCGTGCGTCAAGGGCGACTGCCCGGCGTTCATGGAGGTCGAGGTGGGCTATCTCGAAACCGGTGGGTTCGTCGCGCCACCCGCCGTCGACGAGCCGCCGGCGTTCAAGGTCGCCGGCGTGCATCCCGTCCGGCTCGCAGGCATCGGTGGCACCGGGGTGGTGACTGCGGCTCAGATCCTGGCGACGGCCGCCATGCTCGACGGCTGGAAGGTGGAGGGGCTGGATCAGACCGGGCTGTCACAGAAGGCGGGCCCGGTCGTCAGTGACGTCATCCTCGTCGGTCCGGGTGGTGCGTCCTCGAATCTGATCGGTATGGGCGAGGCCGAGTCGCTTATCGCCTTCGATCAGCTGGTCGGCGCCGCCGATCCGGTGATCGGCGTGTGTGATGCCGAGCGAACCCGTGTCCTCGTGTCCATCTCGGTCGTGCCAACCGGAGCGATGATCTCCCGGCCAGAGCGCCCGTTCCCGGCTCACGAGGCGATCGAGCGGCTGACATCCTCGGCTGCCGAGGTGCTGGCGGTCGACGCCCAGGCGGTCACCATCGCGGTGGTCGGCGAGGTCGCCACGACGAACGTCTTCATGTTGGGAGCCGCCGTGCAACTGGGTCTGCTGCCGGTTGCGCCGGCCGCCATGCACCAGGCGATCGAACTCAACGGTGTAGCTGTGCAGGACAATCTGGCTGCGTTCGGATGGGGTCGCGCCTGGGCGAGTGACCCGGCGTCCGTGGAGGCGACGATGGCGGCGACGAACGGCGCGCTCGTGGTCCCGCCGCTCGCAGCGGCATTGCGGCACGGGGTCGAGACGGCAGTGACCGAGCCAGAGCTGCGAGAGACCATCACCTCGCTCGCCTCCGATCTCGTCGAGTACCAGGATGCCGCCTATGCATCCCGCTTCCTCGAGCGGATCGCCGAACTGGCGGCGGCCGTCGCCGGTCTCAGCGGATCGGCCGAGCTCATCGCCGTGGCGGCTCGCAGCCTCCACAAGCTGATGGCGTACAAGGACGAGTACGAGGTCGCAAGGCTGATGACGATGCCGGGAGCTCGCGCCGCCGCCGAGGCGGTCGGTGGCCCCGGGGCGAACATCCGCTTCATGCTCCACCCTCCATTGCTGAAGGCGCTTGGGCTCGACGACAAGCTGGCGATCGGTGACTCGATGCTCGGTGTGTTTCAAGGGTTGAAGCGCGGCAAACGTCTCCGGGGCACCCGGTTCGACCCGTTCGGCGCAACCGAGATGCGTCGGCTCGAGCGGGAGCTGATCGGCGAGTTCGAGGACGCCCTGGCGGTGATCTCCCAGGGGGCGACAGAAGCGAACCTCGAAGAGGCGATCCGGATCGCCGGACTGCCCGACATGGTCCGGGGATACGAGGATCTCAAACTGCGGCGGGCCGCCGAGTACCGCGCCACCCTGACGACCGCACTCGCCGCCTTCCGCTGAGCTGATTGCGTTCTTGTGACGGTTGACCACCTATACGGTGGGTTTCCGTCACAAGAACGGTCAGGCGGCGAAGCCGAAGCCGGGGTCGATCTCGAAGAGGAAGCGATCGGCGACGTGGTTGAGGACCCGGCGGGCCGCCCGGAACCGATACGAGACATCGGCGATCATCGGCGCCGGCCGGGATTGCGACACGGCCTTGTACCACTCCGAGCCGAGCGTCTCGTAGGCGTCGAGCCCTCCCAGGCCGAGCGAGTCGCAGAGACCGAGGATCGCATCCGATCCCAACCCGACCGTCTTGCCGAGCCGTTCGGCGTCCGTCGGGGCGATCCAGCTCGAACCGGTCGAGTCGGGGAACACACCCGAGAGAAACAGCGCGAGATCGCCCAGGCGCTCCAACAGCACGACCCGGTCCGACTCGGGAACCGCATCCAACCAGCGGGCGATCGAGACGAGGTCGTAGCGGTCGTCGACGGGGATCGGAAGCGGTCGCGGCCCCGAGAATGCGGTGAGCAGGCCGGCGAGGAACGAGACCCTGGCGGGGTCGGTGAGGAACTCGTGGACTCCGGAGATGTCGAAGACCGGCAGCCGGACCTTCATGCCGGCCCACTCGTTGACGAAGGCGGCGGTCCGCAGCTCCGACGCGGCGCGATGGACGAGGACCGAGAACAGGAGATATGGGGAGACGAGCTGGGCGGGATGTGCCTGGCGGTCCATCACCGCGTCGAAGACATCGTCCGACGCCAGGAGGTCGGCGCCGGTCCAGGGGCGGAGCCGCAGCTGTTGTGCCAATGCCTCGGTCGTGGTCGACGTGGCGGCGGCAAGCGTCGCGAGGTCGCGATCCGTGAAGCGGTCGAACATCTGCGGTCTCCTTTCGTGGTCTTCTCATCGGCCTGTCGACGCTCCGGTCAAGCCTTTCGAAGATCGCGGCGTCGTCGTCGAGGCGTGATCGTATCCGCGGCTTTGGGCGTGGCGGATGATCTGGAGCGCAGTCGGCACGCGTTGCAACGCCTATTCACACGGGCGAAACGAGCCGTCCACACAAGCGTCCCGTCATTCGATTCAGCGCATGCTCGACGCCCCACGACGATTGCGTGGTGAACCACGAAGAGCCTGCCAGGACTCGAGGCGGCGTCAGTACCGCAGCAGCGAGCCGATGTTCTCGTCGATCTCGCGTACCTTGACGATCTTGCCGCCGTTGCGGAGGGTGGCGCGAATCGCGTCGTCGACGAGGTTCCGGTGGTCGTCGCCGCGTTCGTCGTAGATGACGACCTCGACCTCGTCGGGATCGAACGTTCCCCAGATCGGCGTGGTATCGCCGACCAGCAGCGTCTCGACCCGCCCCTGATGTGCAGCGATGACGGTGGGGATGATCCCCTTCGTTGCCATCTTCGGACCGAGCGCCTCCTGCCAGCGGTGCTCCAGCGCGGTCATCTTCTCGGCCCGCGATGCCTCGATCACGTCGGCGGCCCTGGTCTGCAGTTCGGACAGGTCGAGGTCGTCGGGGTTGCCGGCGACGACCAGCTCCGAAACCCGGTGGTGAGCATCGTGCTGGTAGGCGCTGGCCACTTCGTTGACGGCGGCCACGATCACCGGGCTGTCACCGACCACGGCTTTCGCGCCATCCGACAGCTCGCGGAGGAAGCGACGCAGGTCGGAACGCTCCGTGCCGGTGTCGCCGTGCCCGTGGAACTCGCCGCCGGTGAATCTGCCCCGCTCCTGAAGCTGCGCCTCGCGGTCGATGAACCAGTTCGCCTCCTCCATCGATCGAGGGGTCCCTTCGGGGAGTGCGAGCTCGGACCCGCCCTGCTCGCCGAGCTGGAACAGTCGGGCGTTCGAGCGGCTCAACGCCAGCAGATACACCGAGTGCTCGCTGGTGGCTTCGACCAGGGGTGTGATGAGGAAGCGGTCGCTCACGCGCACGCGTTCGCTCACCGGCATCCGCAGCCGCACCTCCTCGAACAGCTCGTTCGAGATGAAGATCGCCAGACCCGAGCCCTGATGCCGCCAGAAATCCCTATCCTCGATCCGGTCCCTCGCCCGCGCCAGAAGAGAGGCCCGCATCGCATCGTCGATCCCGGCTGCCTCCAGCTCGGACTCTGCCGCCGACAGCGCGTTCTTGAGGCGTATCGGGTCCTGTTCGATCTCACGGCCCTTCACGTGCGTCGGGATGTAGATGCTGACACAGGGATGGCCATCGTGAGATGCGAGTTCCTTCAGCAGGTTGGTCTCGAGCGTCGTGAGCACAGAGTTCCTTTCTCGGCTTCGTTCTCTCTATTTCTACCCTCCGCCGGAGCTTGGCAAGCCAGCGAAGAGCATTTGTTTTCGTGACGTCAGGCCCGCAGGGTCGAGGAGGCGGCCTCGTTCATGAGCTTCCACAGCCGTTCGACGTGGCTCCGCTCGGTCGATTCCACCCCGATCGAGACCCGGACCATCCAGCCGTCCTCCAGTTTCGACGATGTGAGATACGCCTGGCCCGATCGGTTGATGGCAGCTGCCCAGGTCCGGTTGTGCGCATCGAGACCATCGTCGGTCATCCCTGCGGGGCGATGCCGCACGCAGACCGTTTGAAGCGTGACCGGGGCGACCAGTTCCCATTCGTCGGCGGCCTCCACCTGAGCTGCCAGCCATCGAGCGTCGGCCAGGTCCTCCCGCAATCGGTCCCGGATCGCCTCGATCCCGTCGATCTCGAGATGGAACAGCAGCTTGAGCGCCCGGAACCGACGCCCCATTGCGATACCCCAGTCGCGGTACTGGGTGACCGCACCGTCGACTGCAGACTGGAGATAGGTGGGGTTGGTGGACATCACACTGGTCAGCAGCGCGATGTCCCGCATGTAGAAGAGCGACGTGTCCAAGATGGTGCCCATCCACTTGTGCGGGTTCCACGAGATCGAATCGGCACCTTCGATCCCGTCCCACAGATCCCGCATCTCGGGCAACAGCATCGCAGAGCCCGCCAAGGCGGCGTCGACGTGGACGAACACGTCGTGAATCCGGGCGACATCGACGATATCGGCCACCGGATCGATCGCGGTTGCGCCGGTCGTCCCGACCGTTGCGACGACGACGGCGGGAGTCTTCCCATCTTCGAGATCGCGAGCGATCGCAGCCTCGAGCGCCTCGGGTCGGATCGCCAGCGTCCGGTCGTCGCAGTCGACGGTGTGGATGTTGTCCCACCCGTAGCCGGCGAGCAGCGCCGCCTTTCCGACCGATGAGTGGGCGTGTGGGCTGGTGTAGACGACCAGGGGGCGCTCGACCGACTGCATCCCACCGCGGTTCTGCGACAGGTTCGACGCCCGCTCTCTGGCGACCAGCAACGCAACCAGGCTGGCCGTGGAGGCCGTGTCCTGGATCGTTCCCCTCCAGACGTCGCTCAGCCCGACCAGCTGCCGCATCCAGTCGCAAACGACCTCTTCGACCTCGGTCAGGGCCGGGCTCGATTCCCAGGAGATCCCGAGCGAACCGATCCCCGACGATGCCATGTCGCCCAGGACGGAGGCGAGGCTGGCATTCGATGGGAACCAGCCGAAATGCATCGGGTGTTGCACCTGGGTGACACCGGGAACGATGTCGGAGTCGAGTCTGTCGATCAGCTCCGAGATCGAGGCGCCTCCAGGTGGAGGTTCTGGTTCGAATCTCGCTCTGATCTCACCGGGCTCGACCTGTGCCAGCACCGGAAGCGAATCCGTTCGCGACCGGAGGTCGGCGATCCAGTCGATGAGCCGGTGACCAGCCTCTCGGAACTCGTCGGGTGTCATCGCCACATTGTCGTCGAGTTGCGACGCTCGCCCCAAATGGCTCAGCAGCCTTCCTGGTGGGGCAGCAAATGGCGGGCGAACAGGCGGTATTCGGTCCCGTCCAACTCCCATACCGTGACGGAGTTGGCGTCTCGTAGCGTCGTAGCGACGTCGGCCGCATCCGATCCATCCAGCGAGAGGCAGGCGAATCCGGCCGCGTCGCCCGCCATGTCGTCGGGCGAAAACGCAAAGGGCCATGGCCCAGCATCGACGGCCACGCCGGGGTCGAGGTTCTCTGCGGCCTGGGCGAAGACGACGAGCCGCTCGGGCTCGTACGGTGTGCCGGAGGTGCCGGCCACCGCCGTCTCGAGCCGGGCGATCATCGACTCGATGATCGTTGCTCGGGCGTCTCCGGACTCACCGAAGCCGAGCGCATAGATCGAGATCTTGTGCTCGCCGCCGGCGTCGAAGTAGCGCAGCGCCGTCGTCGAGGCGTCGGCGACGTTCGGCGCATCGCTGAGATCCACTGAGTCCACGTCCGCGAGCCCGAGGTCGTCGACGAATGCCAGGAGATCCGAGACGGTGTCCCCGTCGAGGCTCCGTTCCACCAGAGGGATCAGCGCCGGGCTCGGGAAGATGAATTGCTCGCCGGTCGGCGTCACGACGCTGCCGTCACGGAACACGGTGAACCGTGGCACCCGCGTCAGGTTGAACTCGACCGGGACGAAACCGCCTTCGTCGGAGAACTCGAGGATCACGCCACCATCCGTTCCCTCCGGCACCGCCACGTCGGCGTCTCCTGCTGTCTCCCCGGCACCGCAGGCCGCGACGACGAGGGCACACACGATCATCAATGAAGCTGTTCTCATGCCCATCCGACGGCCCTCCACCATCCCCGGGTTCCCGGCCTGCCGGCCGTTTCCTGCCACAACGCGCAACGCGAGAAGCGCAGGATGCCCAGTCAGACCGAGAAGCGCCTATCCGCCGGGAGCCGGGAGTCGGCAGCCGGGAGCCGTCACTGCTCGTAATCCTCGAGCGCCTCGCCGATGACATCGATCGCCCAGTCGACCTCTTCGAGGGTGGTGATCGTGGGCGGGATGAAGCGGATGATGTTGCCCATCGGGCCGCACTCGATGATCACGAGCTCCCGCTCCATGCAGTACTTCTGGATGTGGGCGAAGGCATCCTTGGCCGGGTCGCGGGTCTCCCGATCGGCGACCAGTTCGACGCCGATCATCAGGCCGAGGCCGCGAACGTCGCCGATCGTCGGGTGGTCGATGGCGAGCTTGCGGAACCGTTCGGTTGCCCGGGCCCCGACGTCTCGCGCATTCGGCAGTAGGGGGCCCATCGTGTCGATGACCGCCACGGCGGCGGCACATGACACCGGGTTGCCACCGAAGGTCGTGCCATGTGAGCCGACCGGCCAGTCGTCCATCACCTCGGCTGCCGCGCCGTAGGCGGAGAGCGGGAAGCCGTTGGCGATGCCCTTTCCCAGGGCGATGATGTCGGGGTTCACGCCGTAGTGATCGGCGGCGAACCACTCAGCGGTGCGTCCGAAGCCGGTCTGCACCTCGTCGAACACCAGCATGATCCCGTGCTCGTCACAGATCGATCGGAGCGACTCGAGGAAGCGCGGGGGTGCGGGGTAGTAGCCGCCTTCGCCCTGCTGTGGCTCGATGAGCATCGCGCCGATGTTCTTCGGGGTCACCTCGTGACGGAACAGCATCTCGAGCTCGAACAGGGCGTAGTCGGTGGCCTCCTCGGCGTCCATGCCCCATCGGTACGGGTGTGGAAACGGCACGGTGAACGTCGAGCCGAGGATGGGGTGATAGCCGTCCCGATACTTGGCATTGGAGGTCGTCCACGAGACCGAGCCCATCGTCCGGCCGTGGAAGGCGCCGCGGAAGGCGATCACGCCTTGGCGCCCGGTCGTCTTTCGGGCGAGCTTCACGGCGGCCTCGACGGCTTCGGCGCCCGAGTTGGCGAATCCGAACTTGTCGATCCCCTCTGGTGCGATCGCGCTCAGCTTCTCGCCGACCTCCACCACCGAGTCGTAACGGAACACGCATCCCGAGTGGACGAAGCGGTCGATCTGTTCGTGTGCGGCAGCGACGACGGCAGGGTGGTTGTGGCCGAGGTTGGTGACCGCTGTGCCGCATGCGAAATCGGCCCATTTGTTTCCTTCGGCATCGTGAATCCAGATGCCCTCTGCGCGTTCGATCACGAGGTCGGTGTCGAACGCGATGACCGGCGCGATCACATCGAGGTGACGTGCGACGAGATCTGACATGTTTGCTCCTCTACAACGGTGGACGGCCTTCGAACGCGGTGGGGCCTACGGAGCTGCGAACAGGTGCTTTCTCGATGTCGTCGGGGTCCGGCGCATGCCAGGAGTATGCCATATGGCCGGCTCACGGCTCCGAATCGTCGGCAGGTCGGCGAGCGGCGATGAGGCGTCGAAGCTCGGCGATTCGGGCCTCCAGCTCATCCCGTCCCTGTGCGGCGTCGATCCGCTTGTTCATGTAGATGACGTCGACGCCCGCCGTGATGTCGCCGCCGAAATCGCCACCGCCGGCGTGGCGAATGTGGTCGAGGCGGTCCCGGTCGAGCATCTCCAGGCGCCGCTTCGCCTCGGCCAACTCTGATTCCAGCGAGATGTCCGGAACGCCCTCGGCTGCGAGCGCGCGGGCCTCGACCTGCAGGGCTCGTTTCCGCTCGAGCAGCAACTGACGTTCCGAGGGAGCCCCGGCGAGATCGAGCAGTGAGTTGATGTGTTGCAGTTCGTCCCAGATTCGATGGGCATCCACTCCGTGGATGGTATCGGTCAGGTGATCACGACAGCTTCGGGACCCTCCACGATCTCGCCGATGACGACGGGATCGTGACCGGAAACATGAGAGGCAACGTCGGAGACTCGCTCAGGCCTGACGATGAGGCAGAAGCCGATACCCATGTTGAACGCCTCGAACATGGCGCCGTCGTCGATGTCACCGATCTTCTGGAGGTGGTCGAAGATCGGTGGGCGCGACCAGGCCGACGTGTCGACTCTGGCCGACAGCCCCTCGGGCAGGGGGCGGCCGAGGTTTCCGGGCAGGCCGCCACCGGTGATGTGTGCCGCCCCGGTCACGCCGCCTGTCGCCATCGAGGCCAGCACATCTGCGCTGTAGAGGACCGACGGCTCCAGAACGGTCTCGCCGATCGTCGAGCCGTCGAAGCGGATCGCCCAGTCCGAGCCCGCCAGCAGTCTCCGAACCAGCGAGAAGCCGTTCGACCGCAGGTTCCGTGATGCCAGACCGATGACCAGATCACCAACGTCGACAGCCTCGCCGACGATCTCTTCTCCTGCCTCCACGACGCCGAGCGCGGCACCGGCGAGATCGATGGCGTCGCGGTCCATCACGCCGGGATGCTCCGCCGTTTCGCCCCCGACCAGCGCAGCGCCCACCTCGGCGCAGGCCGAGGCGATCGACGCAACCACGCTGGTGTCGCGATCGGGGTCGAGCCGGCCGACAGCCATGTAGTCGACGAACCCGATCGGTCTGGCGCCCACGGCCGTCAGATCGTCCACGCACATGGCGACGAGGTCGTAGCCGACCCCGTCCCACTTCCGGAGCTGTCTGGCGATCTCGAGCTTGGTTCCGACGCCGTCCGTCGACATCATGAGAACCGGCCGACGCATGCCCGCTGGGAGCTCGATACCGGCGGCGAAACCACCGAAACCACCGACGATGTTGGAGCCCCAGGTGGACGTCACCAGCGACCGGATCGCTTCGACGTGTCGTTCCGCTCCGGCCAGATCGACTCCGGCAGAGCCGTAGTCGGTCATGTTCAGGGTGCCGCGGCGGGCTCGAGCACGAACTTGCCGGCGCCGTCCTCGATGGCCGTCGGGTACGTGCCGGTGAGACACGCCGTGCAGAACGACTCCGACGGGGCACCGGTGGAGCCGAGCAGACCTTCGATCGAGAGGTATCCGAGAGAGTCGACACCCAGGAACTCGGTGATCTCGGCGACGCTCATCTTGGCCGCCAGCAACTTGGACTGATCGGAGGTGTCCATGCCGTAGAAGCACGGCCACCGATACGGCGGCGACGATACCCGCAGATGGATCTCGGCGGCGCCGACGTCCCTCACCATGGCGATCAGCTGTCTGGTGGTGGAGCCGCGAACGATGGAATCGTCGACCAGGACCACACGTTTTCCGTCGAAGGTGGCAGGGATCGGATTGAGCTTGAGCCTGATGCCCTGGTCACGAAGCATCTGGGTCGGTTCGATGAAGGTGCGACCGATGTAGCGGTTCTTGACGAGGCCGTCGGCGTAGGGGATGCCGGACGCCTCCGAGAAACCCTGGGCGGCAGGAATTCCCGATTCGGGAACCGGGACGACCACATCCGCTTCGGCTGGGTACTCGGCGGCCAGGGTACGACCCATCCGCTGTCTGGCCCCGAACACGTTCGCGCCGTAGAGGTTCGAATCGGGTCGAGCGAAGTACACGAACTCGAAGACGCACAGGCTGGGATCGGTGGTGGCGAACGGGCGGTGGCTCCTGACCCCGGTGGCGTCGACGACGACCATCTCGCCGGGCTCGACATCCCTGACGAAGGTGGCCCCGACGAGGTCGAGTGCTGCGGTCTCGGACGCGAAGACCCAGGCGTTGGCCCCGATCCGGCCGAGACAGAGCGGTCGGAAGCCATGCGGATCTCGTATCCCGACCAGCCGGCCCTGATCCATCACCACGAGTGAGAACGCTCCCTCGAATCGGGGAAGGACCTCCATGAGCGCCATCTCGAGCCCGCGAGCGTCGGATCGCTCGTCGTTCACCTTCTTGGAGATGATGTCGAGCATCAGTTCGGAGTCGCTCGACACGCCGGTGATGCCCTGCTCGCCGGCGAGCGTCGCGGTGTTCGTGAGGTTGCCGTTGTGGCCGAGAGCGATCGATGTGCTCCCGATCTGGCGGTGGACCGGCTGGGCGTTCTCCCAGCAGGAAGACCCGGTCGTGCTGTATCGGGTGTGACCGATGCCGATATGGCCTTCGAGTGCGGCGAGGTCGTTCTCGTCGAAGACCTGCGGGACCAGCCCGAGGTCCTTCACGACCGTCACGGTTTCGCCGTCCGACGTTGCGATGCCGGCCGCCTCCTGGCCTCGGTGCTGGAGGGCGAACAAGCCGAAGTAGATGGTGGCCGACACCTGCTGACCGGGGGCGTAGACACCGAAGACCCCGCACGCTTCGCGCGGGCCGTTGAGATCGGGAGGCGGAGTGGCGGATGTGTCGGTCACGACCATGACGAGGATAGGCGGTTGCGGTCGGTTGCCCGTATCACCGGTGTGGGCGGGCGGGGGACGGGTGGACGGTGCTCCGAGGCCGTGACAACCCCGCCGGTCGTGCCGATCCTCGGGAACCAAGCCGGGACACGGCAGACGTCAGCAGGCGACGTCGACGATCTGGATGAACGACCCCGGGTCCCGTGTCAGCTGAACGGGCGCCAGAGTCGGTACGGGTTGAGATACCCGGGATCGTCTGGCTCGAGCAGGTATCCCTCGATCTCCCTGTCCTTGTACAGCGTGACATCTTCGATGGGAGGAGTGGTCCCGGGTGGGAACACCTCGAGGATCTGATCGATGAGCAGCGTCTGATACCGCAGCGCGGCGGCGACCGCGCGCTTGGCCTTGTCCGGTGAGGCGATCGTGGCCCGGCCGACGATGCCGACCGGCGTCGCCACCATCTCCAGCGGAGTGTTGTTTCGAACACTCCACCAGAGATTCGGCCGGCTGCGCTGATTCGCCGACTTGTTGAAGTGCTCGTCCGGCAGGTAGCTGTGACCGACGGTGTCCACCGCCCGACTGAGGTCGACCGTCTCGGGAGCCAGCAGCATCGCGAGCGAGGTCTCCGCCTCGTCTGCATGAACGAAGTCGTCTTCGAATGGTCCACCACGGTCCTTCGTTCGGAAGAACTCGTTCATGGCGGCGCACCAGTCGAAGGCCACCGCAAAGAAGGGCAGCTCGGGATATCGCAACGCGAACATGTCGATGGCACCGGCGATCACCCAGTGTTGGGCGTGGTTGTTGACGAAGATCATCTTGCGGTAGCCCTGCGACCACAGTCCGAACATCACGTCGACCAGCAGCTTCTGGAGCACGCTCTGGCTGATCGGGATGGTGCCGATCAGGCCGACGTGGTGCTTCGGGTGGTTGCCGTAGATCCAGGGCGTCTGCGCCAGGGTGACTTCACGCCCCTGCTTGGCGGTGGCGCGTCTGACACCCTCGACCAGCCGGGTCACCTGGAGCGTGTCCTGGGCGCTCACCGAATGGGGCCCGTGGAGCTCGGTGGATCCGAGCGGAATCATCACGATGTCGTTGAGCCGGCGCTTCTCTGCCAGCTCCTTGGGGTGTGTGTTTTGCAGATACGTGCCGGGGATCTCCATCTCGCCGGGGGAGGGGATCTCATACTCCTCGGTCAGGATCCGGTCGACCTCGGCGTCGGTCGCATCCCAGAGCTCCTGCTTCATCCGCCCGACTGCATTGTCTTCGAACTCGGGTGCGTGGATCAGATTCATGGCCCTTCCCTTTCGATTGTCCGTTCTCTCACCGAATCGCCTTGCTCGGCCAGGAGTGAGCCGACTTTGGAGGCGCTGACGCCGCCGACACACCCGACCGCGGTTGCAGCGGAGGCTCCCACCGCCTGAGCGCGTACGAGGAGTTCGGTCAGTTCGTCGACACCGAGGCCGTCGAGGTGGGGTGCCGGCTGCTCTCGCAGATAGTCGACGACGCCTGCACAGAACGCGTCGCCGCAGCCGGTTGCGTCGACCGTGTCGACCTCGAACGGAGCCTGACTGACCCGGCGGCCTTCGGCGAAGGCGTGTGCCCCCTGCTCACCGCTGGTCACCAACACGAGCCGCACCCCGGCATCGAGGAAGACCTTGACGGCCTCGTCGAGTGTCGTCGCGCCCGTGTTGATCAGTGCTTCCCGTTCGTTGCAGTGGACGATGTCGGCCAGGCGGAGCGCAGGGGACACGTAGTCGACCGGCCGGTCGGGGTGTGGCTTCATCAGATCCAGCATCACGACGACGTCCGTCAACGGTGCGAGGATCTCCGCCAGGTGCAGGTCGATGCCCGAGTACCCCGGCCGCACGGTCAGCAGATCCGGCCGCCACTCGTCGATGGCCGCCATGACATGGTCGGACCGCAGCCACCAGTTGGCCCCAGGGTCCAGATGGAACCGGCGGTCCTCGCCCGTCACCTCCAGCACCATGTTTCGCCCGGTGTCCTCCTCCTCCACGTCCTGGAGATACGTCCGGAAGCCGTACGGGGCGAGCGCGTCGCGGACGAACGACCCGAAGGGTCCCCGACCGACCGCAGCAGCCACCGCCACCGAGTCAGGTGAGCGGCCGAGGTCCACGAGGTCGATGGCGACGTCGATGGGATGGCCGCCGAGGCGGGTGTCGACTGTGGTGTAGACGACCTCGCCGGGGCTGGCGACCGCATCAAGTCCAACGGCCAGGATGTCGACCATGATGGTGCCGACGGCGAGCGTTCGCATCGGCTAGCCGCCTTCCGCCAACGCCGCCTGGTACCGGTCCACCAACGTTGCCGTTTCTGCGACGGTCTCGCCCCATGCCACGATGCCATGGTCGATCAGCACGAAATAGCGAGTGTCGGGGTGTTGGTCGAGAAACCGCTCGATCTCCTCCTTCGACTCGCGCGTCCCGGCGGGGTGGTAGGTGCTCGTTGCGGGTACGCCGAGCCTCTGCAGGTCGTCGAGGCGCCCCACGTGGAGATGGAACACGGATGTGGCGGTCGGTCGCCTCTCGTAGAGCACCGCGTGGACCGAGGCGTCCTTCGATGGCTCGTGGAGTCCTCGTGAAGTCACAACCGGGCCGTCGGCATCGTGCTCGATGCCTGTCACCAGCACCCAATCCTCGTTTGCGATCGTCGCGAGCGGCACGCCGGTCCGGGTGATCAGGAATCCCTCCGCTGCCCGGCAGCTCAGATTGCCCGACTCGCCCGGCGACAGTCCCGCTGCCGCCAGTTCGGCGCCCCAGGTCGCCAGGCCTTCCAGTCGTGGGTCATCGAGAAGGTCTGCAGGGACGGGTCGACTGTCTCGTCGGTGCCCGACCTTCATCTCGGGTTGGGCTGGATCAGGACTTTCAGGGCGCCACCGAGGCGTTTCGTGAAGGTCTCGTACGCCCCGGCGAACTCCTGGAGCGGGAACGTGTGGGTGGTGACGATGTCCACGTCGAGCTTGCCCTCTGCGATGAGCGGGATGACCTCGGCGCAGGTGCCCGGGTTGGCTCGTACACCGAACAGGTCCATCTCCTCGAACACGATTCTCTGCAACGGCAGGACACACGGCTCCAGCGGGACGCCGATCAGCGCGATGCGGCCGCCCTTGCGTGTCATCGAGACGGCATCGGCCGGTGTGTTGCCGCGAGCTGCCGTGTCGACGGTGAAATGGGCGCCCTGGCCTTCCGTGAGCGCGCGCACGGCCGCGGGCCCGTCGGTGTCGGAGTTGTCGACGATCTCGAAGCCGAGTGCGGCTGCCGTCTCGAGGCGTTCGCCTCTCCCCACCATGATCACGCGGGCCGCTCCCATCAGTTGGGCCAGCAGACCCGCCAGCAGGCCCTGCGCACCCGGCCCGATGATGGCGGCCGTCTCCCCGGCTCTGGCACCGGCCCGCTTGACGGCATGAAGCGCGATCGAACTGGCATCCACCAGCGCTCCCTGTTCGAGGGTCATCGAATCCGGAATCTTGAAGACGCTCTTGATCGAACTGGCGTGGTACTGCCGCATCGCCCCGGTGGAGTAGTGGCCGTAGTGGCGATGGCCGACCTCCTCGTTGCCGTAGTTGTCGCAGAGGTTGTAGCGGCCGATGGCGCATTGCCTGCAGAAACCGCAGCCTGCATGAGCGGTTCCGGCCACTCGGTCGCCCACGCGAAAACCGAGCTCCTCAGACCCCTCTCCTGTGGCAACGACCGTGCCCGACCATTCGTGACCGGGGGTGTACGGGTATCCCCTCGGCCAGCCCTTCTTCAGGAAGTTCCCCGAAATGATCTCTCTGTCGGTGCCGCAGATGGCGACCGAGTGGACCTCGCAGAGGACCTCATGCCGGCCCACCGGTGGCACGGGCACCGTCTCGACCTCGAACCGGTCCGGCCCGAGAAGAACCAGCGCATCCATCGTCGGGGGAACAGCCCCTTCGTTCGGGGCCTGCGGCATCGGAACTCCCTTCACCTGAGCGTCCAGCGATCGTAACGCCCCTCTCGCCCGCCGTCCCGGGCCATTCGGCCTCAGTTGTCGGGCGCGTACGCCGGCCGTGATGGTGATATGCGTCGCAAGGCGAGCAGTCCCAGCGCAGCGATGACAGCACCGATCCACGTCGCCAGCGCGAAGCCGTCGATCACCGCAGAGCTCACCGGTCCGCCCACGGGAGCCGAGTCGCCGGAAAGCACGTCCCGGACCAATTCGGGGTCACCCACGGTTTTCGCAACCGTGGCGAACAGCGCCGCGCCCCCGATCGCCGACCCGAAAGCGAACCCCTGATTCCGGAAGAACTGGTGGGCGGCGGTCGAGCGCCCCATCTCTTGGGGCTCGCTCACATCCCGGAGGAGGGTGAGCGCGGCATTGGTCGCAAGCCCGATCCCCACACCCACACCGAAGAGCGCCGCGAAGAGGACCGGGAGAGCCAGAGCGAGCATCGCTGCCAGTGCGGTCGCAACCAGCGAGGGGATCGTGGTGCCGAAGCCGAAGCGGATCACCTTCAGTTCGGATCGTGAATCGAGGAGTCGAGAGGACAGGTTGGCACCCGCCGTCCAGCCGACCGTGAAGAACAGCACAGACCAGGCGGTCGTGGCCTCGGAGGCGAGCCTCCCGGCACTGACATAGAGCGGCACGAAGGCATTCGGTGCGAAGGCTCCGGTGATCAACAGCGAGATGGCGAAGGCGAGCGGCGCAAAGGGCGCTCCGGTCAGGTATCGGCGTTCGACCAGGGGCGACCGGTGGGTGCCCGAGCGCCGATAGAACGCCAGGCCGGACAGGACGGCAACCCCGAACCACGCGAACGATGCCCAAGCCAGGTCGTTGACCGCAAACAGCACGGCGGCGGTGAACGCCAGCGCCAGGATGGCTCCGATGTAGTCCATCGGTTGACGATCGGACAGCGTCTGGGCGGGCGGCATCACCCGCCAACCGGCCAGAAGTGACAGCAGACCGAGCGGAAGATTGATGAGGAAGATCCATCTCCAGTCGAGCTGGGTCAGCATCACGGCGGCGATCGCCGGGCTCGCCACACCCATCACGCCCCACACCGTGGAGTTCGCAGCGAACGCCCGGCCCGTGAGATGCGGCGGGTAGATCAACGTCACCGCTGCGAGCCCGACCGCGATGACCATCCCCGCACCTGCTCCCTGGATCGCCCGAAGTGCGATCATCGCCTCCATCGACGGCGCGAACGCAGCCATCACGCCGGCACCGGCAAACGCGACGACCGCCACCCGGAACATGGTCCGGACGCCGATCGTGTCGATGAGTCGACCGGACACGATCGTCGCGACGCCCGAAGTCAGGAGGAATGCGGTGATCACCCAAGGCAGCAGTGAGACCGAACCGAGGTCGGCTGCGACCTCGGGGAGCGCTGCTGCGACGGCGAGGCCCTCGAACGCGGCCAGCGCGACCGTGACGAAGATCGCGGTCGACGCCGGCAGCAGCTCCCTGGACAAGACACTCCGTGGCGTTGCGATTGATCGACCGTTCACGGTCTCAGCGTATGACCCGTCCGAAGAGGTGCCACATCGCCGGCACCCGGCAGGCGGACAGCGCCTACCCTTCGGCGTCGACGCGCCGGATGCGCTCGAGACACGTTGCAGCTGACACGCCCAGGAGCGTGTGGGAGGACTCTGAAGTGGAAGTCGTACTCTTGATCGTGGGACTGGTCATCGGAGTCCTCATCGGGTGGTTCGTTTGGAACCGCGTCGGCGCCAAGAAGCTCAATGACGACTTCGCTCGCCGGCTGCGCCACACCGATGACCAGATCGTGACGCTTCGACGTCGGGCGGAAGAGGCCGAGGGCCAGCTGGAGCCGCTCCACGTCCAGGTCCGCGAGGTGAAGGACGAGCGTAGAGAGACCCAGAAGCAGCTCGAGAAGCTCAAAGGCCGCTTCGACAAGCTCAAGGGCGAGAAGGACGACCTCGAGTCGTCCATGGCGGAGATCCGCAAGCGCGCCGGCGAGGCCGACCGGTTCGCTTCGGAGGTCGACGACGAGCGACGAAAGGCCGTTGCGGCAAAGAGCGAGGCCGATGAGTTGCGTCTCCAGCTGGGCGGTGTCGACGACCTCCGCAACCGGCTGATTTCGGCCCAGGATCGGCTGGTCGAGGCGGAGCGCGCCAAGGAGGACGCCCGCCTCCGCGCAGCCGAGGCCGAGAAGGTGACGAAGCGGGCGACGGTCGAGCTCGAAGCCTCGATGGACACGATCGCCACGCTCCGCCAGGCGGCAGAAGGTGCGCTCGACCTGCAGCACGAGCTCGATGCATCACAGTCCAGGGTTTCCGAGCTCGAGTCAACTGTTTCCCGGCAGTCGGGCGAGATCGCCGGATTGCGCGATCAGCTGGCCGCCTCGTCGGTCGTTGCCGACGAGCGCGGCAGCGCAGCCATCGAGCCGGAGGCCGTCGAGGTCGCCGCCATCGACCCGGCATCGGAAGCGGTGACACACCCGGACGAGGACGAGTCCCCTGTGCCCTCGCCGCAGGATGATCCCGTGGAGCACATTGCGATCGACACCGAGTCCGAAGCATCATCTGAGAAGGCAAATGACGAGTCGGTCGCGGAGACCTCCGAGCCGCTCACCGACCGAGATGCCGCCGTCGAGCGCGTGAAGGCGATCGCTTCGCGCACGTCGGGTGGACGAGAGGTCACCAACGACGACCTGAAGAAGATCCATGGCGTCGGGCCCAAGATCGAGAAGCTGCTCAAGGGCATGGGGATCACCTCGTTCCTCCAGGTCGCGAACTTCACGCCGGAGGACATCGAGGCCGTGACCCTGGCCCTCGACGCCTTCCCGGGCCGTATCGAGCGCGACGACTGGGTCGGCTCGGCCGACCAGCTCTACCGGGACAAATACGAAACGGATTGATGGCCGGCCGACTTTCGAACGGGGGTTCGGAGAGGTGGAGTGCTTCACGGGCTCGAAACCGACGCCGGTCGGTCGGGGCTCCGCCGCGTGCGCCGCGTCCGGTGCGGGGCCAGATCCGGCCCCGTAGCTGGTAGCCGGTAGCGGGTAGTCGACAGCCGGGCCGAAGGCCGTCAGTCGCCGATGGCGATGCCGAGGCGGCGGGCCGACTCGATCCAGGGGTGATCGAGCGGGACCGACTTGCGGTTGCCGGCGACCTCCTCGAGCGGAACCGGGACTGCCTCACCGTTTCGGGAGGCGATCATCACGCCCGTCACCCCATCGGCGATGGCATCTGTGGCCGCCGTGCCGAGCTGTGTGGCGAGCAGGCGGTCTGCCGTAGACGGGGTTCCGCCGCGCTGCACGTGGCCGAGGATGGTGACCCTGGCTTCGAGCCCGGTCAGCTCTTCGAGCTTCTCGGCGAGCCGCTCGGTGGAGTGCTTGCGTCCGACATGGAACGTGTTGAGCCGCTCTCGCAGCTCGGAGTCGTCGGCGTCGTCGTCGAGCTCGTCCAGTTGCCTGCGGAGATCGTCGTGCTCCGCCTTGTCGGCGGCAGACATCGCTCCCTCCGCAACGGCGACGATCGAGAAGTTGGAGCCACCCGCCTTCCGCTGGAGGATCGAGTCCGCCACCGCCTGCACCTCGAACGGCAGCTCGGGAAGCAGGATGGCATCGGCGCCGCCGGCGAGCCCGGCACCGAGGGTCAGCCAGCCGGTGTTGTGACCCATCACCTCGGCGATCATGATCCGATGGTGGGAGTGGGCGGTCGAATGGAGCCGGTCGATCGCATCGGTCGCGACGCTCATCGCCGTGTCGAACCCGAACGTCGTATCCGTGCCCCACACGTCGTTGTCGATCGTCTTCGGGAGTGTCACGACGGGGATGCCGACCTTGTGCAGCCGAAGGGCGTTCTTCTGGGTGCCCCCGCCCCCGAGACACACCAGGGCGGCGAGGTCGTGGTCTTCCACGACCCGTTGGATCATGGGGCGCATGTCGATACGGGTGCCATCGCCGACGTCGACCTTGTGGACCTTCACCCGGCTGGTCCCGAGGATCGTCCCACCCTTGGAGAGGATGCCAGAGAGCGAATCGCCGTCGAGCCTGATGTGCCGGTTCTGGATGAGGCCCGAGAAGCCGTCTTTGAACCCGATGACGTGCATTTCGTACCGTCGTTGCGCCGATTTACCGACGGCACGGATTGCCGCGTTCAACCCGGGAGAGTCGCCGCCGGCCGTGAGGATTCCAATCGTCTTCGCCATTCCCGCGAGCGTAGGCGGGATCGCTGACAGGCGTGATGCGTGTGGCGTCAAGACGTGGAACGCGTCAGTGCGCCAGCCGACGGGGGATGGCGTTGTAGAAGGTCTCGGTGGCGATGGCCAGGTCGACGGCGCCGCGGACCCCCTTGCGCTCGAAGCTGATCTCGCCGCCTCCGAAGATCCCGATCCGCGACGAGGGCAGTCCTGCCTCGTCGGCGATCGCCGCGACCGCCTCGGTGTGCTCGGTCGGGACCGCAGCGACGAAGCGGTGGGGGTCCTCGCAGAAGAGGCTCCGCCAATCCTTGTAGCTGGCCGTCACGCCCACCTGCGACGCGATGCACAGTTCCGAGACGGCCATGATGAGCCCGCCATCGGAGATGTCGTGGAGCGCCGGGCTCAGCCCGTCACAGGCGAGGCGCGTGGCGACCTCGATCGCCGCCTTGGCCATCGTCGGGTCGGGAGGGCTGGGCCGGCCGCCGACATGACCGAACGTGATCTGTTCGAACGCGGAGCCTGCGAGGTTGATCGCCCGCTCCGGGCCGAAGACCCACAGCTCCATGCCATCGGTGACCCGGTCGTGGCTCGGCGGGATGGCCGGCATCGGGTCCGCCAGCCCGAGGAGCCCGATCACGGGTGTCGGATAGATGTCGAGGCCGTCCGTCTCGTTGTAGAAGCTCACATTGCCGCCGACGACGGGGATGCCCAGCCGTTCGCATGCTTCGGAGATGCCGTCGACGGTCTCGCGGAACTGCCACATCACATCCGGCTTCTCCGGATTCCCGAAGTTCAGGTTGTCGACGACGGCCATCGGCTTGGCGCCGGTCATGGCGACGTTGAGGGCGGCCTCGTAGACGAGACGCGCGCTGCCACGCCAGGGGTCGAGGTAGCAGAGCCGCCCGTTGCCGTCGGTCGAGACGGCGAGCCCCTTGTTGGTTCCCTTGATCCGAAGCAGCGAGCCGTCGTTCCCCGGCCCGACCACCGTGTTCAGGAACAGCATGTGGTCGTACTGCTCGTACGCCCACGCCGCCGACGCGATAGACGGGTCGTCGAGCATCTTGAGCAACGAGTCGGCGATCCCCGGTCGGGCGACGAACGTCACGGTGTTGGACCACAGATCCTCCATCCATCCCGGCTCGCCGAGTGGGCGGTCGTATTTCGGAGCATCCTCCGACAGCGAGGCGGCCGGCAGTTGGGCGACCAGCTCGCCGTTGTGATACACGTCGAGCGAGCCGCCGGCCTTGACCTCGCCCACGACCGATGCGTCGATCTCCCACTTCTCTGCCACCGCGAGCACGGCATCGACGTTGTCGGGGTGCACGAACGCCATCATGCGCTCCTGCGACTCCGACATGAGGAGCTCGGGCGCGGACATTCCGTCTTCGCGCACGTGCACCCGGTTGAGGTCCACGATCATGCCGGCGTCCGCTCGGGCTGCCGGTTCTGAGAACGCGCACGAGAGGCCGGCGGCACCGAGGTCTTGGACACCGACCACGAGCTTGTTCCGATACAGCTCCAGGCATGCCTCGATGAGCTTCTTCTCTTCGAACGGGTCGCCGACCTGCACCGAAGGGCGCTTGGCGCCCGACTCCTCGTCGAAGCCGGCGGAGGCCAGCACCGAGGCGCCGCCGATGCCGTCGCGTCCGGTGGCGGCTCCGAGGAGCACGGCGATCGAGCCGGGCTCTCCGGCGGTCCCGAGGACCAGTTCGTCGTCTCGCAGGATGCCGAGACACATCACGTTCACGAGTGGGTTGCCCGTGTAGCACTCCTCGAACGCGATCTCGCCGCCGACCGTCGGTACGCCGACGGCGTTGCCGTAGCCGGCGATTCCGGCAACGACGCCGTTCAGGAGGTAGCGGTTCTTCGATTGGTCGAGCGGGCCGAAGCGGATCTGATCCCAGAGGGCGATCGGCCGGGCGCCCATCGTGAACACGTCCCTCAGGATCCCGCCGACTCCGGTGGCCGCCCCCTGATACGGCTCGACGAACGACGGATGGTTGTGGGACTCGATCCGCAGAGCAGCAAGCCAACCATCGCCGAGGTCGACGACGCCGGCGTTCTCTCCCGGTCCGACGACCACCCAGGGGGCCTCGGTCGGGAATCGACCCAGATGGATGCGCGACGATTTGTAGGAGCAGTGCTCCGACCACATCACCGAGTACATGGCCAGCTCGGCCGAGCGTGGCTCGCGACCGAGGATCTCGCAGACCGTGGCGTACTCGTCATCGGTCATGCCGAGCAGTTGGTGAACGGGCGGTGGGTTGCCGTCGCTCGGCTCCGGAGGGAGCGCGTTCTCTTCAGGTGCCAGTTCGGTGTTCGAAGTCATTGCCAGATTCGGTCGACGCCGTCCGAGAGGATAGGCCACGGGGGCCGAAGGTGATGGAGGGCGTCATGGGTCGCCCGACCTTTGGTGTGCCTGAACCCTCGGGCTCGAATTCGTCAGGAGCCCGACACGGTCGTGGACGCTTCAGCGGCGGGAGACGTTGCCCGATCCGGACGTGTCGATCGAGACACTCGGGTCTCCCAGATACTCGACGTTCCCCGAGCCGCTGACGTTCACCTCGAGATCTTCACTCACGTTGACGGTCGCGCTCCCGGAGCCCGAGATGTTCACGTCGCCGACGTCTGCCTCGAGGCGCTCGCCGTCGAACGAGCCCGACCCGCTGATCGACAGGTCGAGCGCGCCCGTGTCTCCCGTCACCGTGACGGCGCCCGATCCACTGATGCGGGCCGAGACGTCTTCTGCGGAGATCGCGTTGATCGACGCGGACCCCGATCCGCTGACCTCGACGTTGAAGGCGCCCGTCGAGAACTCCGTGACCGTGACCGAGCCGCTCCCTGATATCTCGACGCCTGTCAGCGTCTTCATGGTGACCGTGAAGATCACGTCCTCGGTTGGCCGGATCGGCCTGTCGGTCCCGAGCACCAGCGTTCCGCCGCGAACGTCGCTCGTGAGCAGGTCGATGAGGTTGTCTTCGGCTTCGATCATCAGCGATTCGGTGCCGTTCACGGTGATGCGAACCTCTCCCACGCCACGCAGGTCGATGGCATCGAAGCCTTCGACCGTCCGGCTCTCGCCGACAGTCTCGCCCGAGCCGACCGTGCAGGCCGTCAGGAGTCCGGCCATGGCGCCGAAGACCGCCACCTTGATGATGCGTCGCATGTCGGGACCTCCGTCTCCTCCGAGCAGTCCAGCACACGATGCGCGCGACCTGATCCACCTCGACAGGGCACGAAGTCCAATCGGCTGTTCGTCAGCCGGCGATCGCCGACATCAGCACCCTGCCATCGGCCGAACCCAACAGTTCCTCCATGGCGCGCTCGGGGTGCGGCATGATCCCGACCACGTTGCCGGCCTCGTTGGCGACCGCGGCTGCCCGTCCCTGGCTTCCGTTCGGGTCGTCGACGTACTGCATGACGACGCGCCCGGTGCCGCTGGGATCGACGTAGTTTCCGTCGAACGAGTTCAGGGGGATCCTCAGTCTCTGCCCGACTTCGGCGCCCCGCGTGAGAACGGTGTCGGTGTCCGTCACCTCGACTTCGACTTCCCGGCAGATGAAAGCCAGGTCGCGGTTGGCGATCAGCGCTCCCGGCAGCAGGCCGGCCTCGCACATGATCTGGAAGCCGTTGCAGATGCCGATGACGGGCTGTCCCTCTTCGGCCATCCGACGGACCTCGGCCATGACCGGAGAGAACCGGGCGACTGCCCCGACCCGGAGGTAGTCGCCGTGGGCGAAGCCACCGGGGAGGACGACGGCGTCGAAGCGCCCGAGGTCGGTTTCACGATGCCAGACGAGCTCGGATTCGATGCCGACCAGGCCGAGTGCGTAGACGACATCGTGCTCGCAGTTCGTTCCGGGGAACACCACGACCGCAGCAGTCACGTGTGGATCTCCGCCACGTAGTCCTCGAGCACCGGATTGACGAGGACCTCGGCGCACATGCGGTCCACCTGATAGTGGACCTCCTCGGGGTCGTCGTTGTCGATGTCGAGATGGATGGTCCGATCGATCCGGACCTCCCGCACGTTGTGGTACTCGAGGTCCGCAAGGGCGCGGGACACTGCCTTTCCTTGCGGGTCGGCGATCTCCGGTCGTCTCGTCACGTGCACGGTCACTCTCATGGGTTGTTCTCCAGCGGATGGTTCGGATCGGGTTCGTCGGTCGGGCTCATCACCAGATCTCGACCTGTGATGCGCTCGTATGCGTCGATGTAGCGGGACCTCGTGTTGGCGACGACGTCATCTGTCAGCGTCGGTGGTGGGGGAGTGTGGTCCCACCCGGTCGAGTCCAGCCAATCGCGCAGGTACTGCTTGTCGAAACTCGGCATCACCGACCCGGGGGCGTAGGAGTCGGCGGGCCAGTAGCGGGAGGAATCGGGGGTGAGCGCCTCATCACACAGTGTGAGCTCGCCGTCGATCAGCCCGAACTCGAACTTCGTGTCGGCGATGATGAGCCCGCGTTGTTCGACGTGCGCCGCCGCCCGCTGGTAGACCGACATGGAGGTCGATCGGAGCTGTTCGTACCTGGCGTCCCCGACCATCGATCGCGCCGCCGCCTCGGTGAGGTTCTCGTCGTGGCCCGATTCGGCCTTCGTGGCGGGAGTGAAGATCGGTTCGGGGAGTCTCGATCCCTGCAGCAGGCCGTCGGGGAGGTGCTCGGTCGTCGGGCCACCCCCCGCGAGGTACTCGCGCCAGGCCGATCCGTAGAGGTAGCCGCGTACGACGCACTCGATGGGAAGCATCTCCGCCCTCCGGACGACCATCGCGCGGCCGGCGAGCCAAGTGCGGTCCAGGTCGACGTCTACGCCATCGAGTGACATCGTCATCATGTGCGTCGGGACGTCGAGGAGCCCGAAGAAATAGGCGGAGAGCTGGGTGAGCACCCTGCCCTTGTCGGGAATCGGCTCGGTCATGACCACGTCGTAGGCCGAGACCCGGTCCGTGGCGACGAAGAGCAGGCGGTCGGCGTCGATCTCGTAGATCTCCCTGACCTTCCCCGACGCGATGTGTGTCAACGGCACCGCCGTGAGGCTAGTTGTGCGTCCGAGCAGCGCCGTTCACGGTGTGGGCTGTCGGTCCCCGTCAGTTGCTGCGTTCGTGGTGACCGCCGAACTGCTCGCGCATCGCCGAGAGGAGCTTGTCTCCGTAGTCGCCCTGATCCCGGGAGCTGAAACGTTGGTTGAGCGACGATGCCAGGACGTTGATCGGCACGCCCAGGTCAACGGCCGCCTGCACCGTCCACCGCCCTTCACCCGAATCGGACACGTGACCTTCGAAGTCTCGCAACTCCGGATCCTCCCAGAGCGCTGCGGCCGTCAGGTCCAACAGCCACGAGCCGATCACGCTCCCTCGCCGCCAGACCTCGGCGATGTCGGGAAGGTCGAAGTCGAACTGGTAGTACCGGGGATCTCGCAGCGGCGACGTCTCCGCGTCGGCCGTGTGTTGCTCGTTTCCCAGCCCGGCACGCGACAGGACTGCAAAGCCCTCGGCGTAGGCGGCCATCACCCCGTATTCGATCCCGTTGTGGATCATCTTGACGAAGTGGCCCGCTCCTGCCGGCCCACAGTGGAGCCAGCCTCGCTCAGACGGGCTCGGCCCGCCGGTCTTCCCTTCGGTGCGCGGCGCCGCGGGCAGGCCGGGTGCCAGTGTCTCGAAGACCGGAGCGAGCCTGTCGACGGGCTCGGCGTCGCCGCCGATCATCAGGCAATAGCCGCGGTGCAGGCCGAACACGCCGCCCGAGACCCCGACGTCGAGGTGGTGTATTCCCTTCGACGCGAGTGCGTCGTAGCGATCGACGTCGTCGCGGTAGAACGAGTTGCCCCCGTCGATGACCGTGTCGCCCCGCTCCAGGTGCTCGGTCACCTCGTCCATCACGCTGCCGACGAAAGCGGCGGGAACCATCACCCATACGTTGCGAGGCGCCGTCAACCGGGCGCAGAGGTCTCCGATCGAGCTCGCGCCCGTGATGACCGACTCAGCCGCCAGCGCTTCGACCGCTTCTTCGGCCACGTCGTGGCCGACGATCTGGTGCCCGCCTGCGAGGAGGCGGCGGGACATGTTCGCTCCCATTCGCCCAAGGCCGATCATTCCCAGCTGCATCGTTTGCTCCGCTCTCGACAGACGCTGCCGACTCTACGAGCCGCTGTCGGTTGTGCCGGCGGGTGCGTCGGCTATCGCTCGGTGTAGTGGGTGTCGGGCAGGTCGCGGAGCCGTTGCGCCGCCTCTTCGGCGGTGATGTCACGTTGGGACTCGCCGAGCAACTCGTAGCCGACCATGAACTTGCGGACCGACGCCGATCGCAGCAACGGTGGATAGAAATGGGCGTGCACCGTCCAGTGATTCCCGGCACCCTCGAAGGGAGCGTTGTGCCAGCCCATCGAATACGGGAACGGGTATTCGAAGAGGTTGTCGTAGCGAACCAGCAGCTGTTTGAGCGCCTCACGGAGCTCCTCGGCCTGGAACACGTCCAGATCGGTCAGCCTGGGGACGCTTCGCTTCGGGACGACGAGGGTCTCGAACGGCCACACGGCCCAATAGGGAACGACCACCAGCCACTGATCGTTCTCGAACACGACACGTTCGCCTCCCACCTCCTGGGCGACGTAGTCCTCGAGGATGGTTCGCCGGTGCTCGGCGAAGTATCGGTCCTGCTTGTCGTCTTCGGCGGCGGCCTGCATCGGGAGAATCGATCCCGCCCAGATCTGTCCATGGGGATGCGGGTTGGATGCACCCATCTCCTCGCCGCGGTTCTCGAAGATCTGCACCCACCGGTGGTCGGGCCCGAGGTCGTCGAGCTGCTCCTGCCACAGGTCGATGACGGTTCCGATCTCATCGTGGGACATCCGCGCCATCGTGAGATCGTGACGTGGGGAGAAACAGATGACCCGGCACGTGCCCTCTTCACCCTCGGCGACCATCAGCCCGTCCGTGTCGATCCGGCGCCCGGTTCCCGGTCGGAGCGCGGCGAAGTCGTTGGTGAAGACGAAGGTCCGCTCGTAGTCGGGATTCTGGGCGCCCCCGACCCGGCCGTTCCTCGGGCACAGATAGCAGTTCGGGTCGTGCGCGGGAAGATCGTCGACGACAGCGTCGCCGGTCGCCCCCTGCCACGGACGGTTGGTGCGTCCCGCCGACACCAGCACCCACTCCCCCGTGAGTGGGTTGAGTCGTCGATGTGGACCTTCGATCATCATCCCACCTTAGGAAGGGGATGCACGGTGGTCGAATGGTCAGCCAACGCCGCAAGCCACACGCCATATGTGCCACACCACGAATCGCGTCGCGTGAAGCGTGGGGCGTGAGGCGCAGTCACTTGATGCCGCTGGTGGCCACGTTCTCCACGAAATACCGCTGGGCGAAGGCGAACACCGTGAAGGGAACAAGCACCGACAGCACGATCCCGGCGAACAACAGGTTGGGCGATTCGCCGGCGGTCCCGCCGAGTTGCTGCAGCGCGAGCGTCAGCACGAAGTTGTCGGCGTTGGCCACGTTGATCGACACCAGTGGCCAGATGAACGAGTTCCATGCGTACAGGAACATGAACGTCGCCAGCGTGGCGATCGCCGGCCACGAAAGCGGAACGAAGATCGTCCAGAGGATGCGCCCTCGCTTGGCACCGTCGATGAACGCCGCCTCTTCGAGGTCCTTTGGGATCGCGATGAAGAACTGCCGCATGAGGAACGTGCCGTAGGCGTTGAACAGGAATGGCCAGACCAGCGAGCCGATGTGGTTCACCCAGCCGAGGCCGACCATCAATTGGAACAGCGGGATGATGAGCACGATGAAAGGGAGCATGATCGAGCCGAGGTAGGCGAGGAACATCTTGTCCCGACCGGGGAATCGAACCCGCGCGAAGGCGTACCCGCCCATGATCGACGTGAACAACGTCCCCGCCACAACGAGGATGGTCACGAGAATCGTGTTGGTGAGCGCCCGGTCCAGGTCCCTGAGCCCGATCACCTCCGAGAAGTTGCTCCACTGTGCGTCGATCGTCTCTGCCGGCGTCGCCGTGCGAGGGACTGCGTAGGTGACGCCGTCCCCGTCGAGCTGCTGGAACCGTCCCACCACGGTGTTGCGTTGCAGCGCCAGCGTCTCGGTCCCGGCCACCAACTGCACGTCGAATGTGGACAGGCTCTCGCCGCCGACCGTCACGGTTGAGCCTGTCTCACTCGCCAGGTCGAGCGGCCAGGGAACCGTGCGCTCAGGGTTGTCGGGGTCGACGAAGAGGCCGGCCGCCACGCCGGTCTCCACCAACACCGCCGGCTCTTCGCCGCTGCCGAAATCGAGGGAGAACACCTCGCGCTCTTCTCCGTCGATCTCTGCCACGAGCGGCACCCTGGGCAGCACCTTCGGGGGATACCGGAATGTGTCCGACGGGGTCTTCACGGCGCCGGTGGCCATGTAGACGAAGGGGAAGAGCATCACGGCGGCGAACAGGACGAGGACGAGGTACGCGCTGCCGCGGTTGACGGTCGTGCGGACCAGGCGACGGCGTCGATCCTGCTGCTGGGTCGGGGTGTCAGGCACTGAGCACCCCCTCCTCGTCCTGGCGGCTGAAGTAGACGAGCGTGATCGCAAAGATGAGCGCGAACAACGCCCAGGCCACTGCCGATGCGTACCCCTGTCGGAAGCGTTGGAAGGCGTTCTGATAGAGGTAGATCACCGGCGACAGCGTCGAGTTGCTCGGACCGTTCGGCGGGCCGGGCGCCTGCAGGATGAACGGCTCGTTGAAGAGTTGCAGGGCGAGAATCGTCGCGTTGGTCACGACGAAGACCGTGGTCGGTTTGAGCAGTGGGACCGTGATCGATCGGAAGCGTGCCCATGCGCTCGCCCCGTCGATGTCGGCTGCCTCGTACAGCGAAGGGTCGATGCCCTGCATGCCCGCGAGGAACAACACCGTGTTGAACCCGAGCTGTTGCCAAGCGAACACGATCATGACCGAGAAGAGCGCAACCGAGCTGCCCGATATCCACAGTGGCTGGGCCGCCTCGAATTCGGCGCCGGTGAGCGAGTTGACGATCTCGGTGGCACGGAGGATCCCGTAGTTCACGAAGCCGACGGTGGCGTTCAGGAGATTCTTCCAGATGAGGGTGACCCCGACGACTCCGGCGATCGACGGGAGGAAGTAGATGGCGCGGAAGACCTTCATGCCCGGGAGCTTCGAGTTGAGGAGGGCGGCGAGGAAGAGTCCGGGGATGACCGAGGCGGGCACGGCCACGAGCCCGAACACGAGGATGTTCCTCAGCGACTTGAGGAAGGCTGCGTCGCTGAAGAGCCGTCCGTAGTTTTCCAACCCGACGAACGAGGCCTGTGTCAGCCCGTCCCAATCGGTCAGGCTGATGAACAACGACACGAGAAGTGGGCCGGCGAGAAACACGAGGAAGCCGATGAGGTTCGGAGAGACGAAGAAGAACCCGTCCATGACCTCGGCCTGATTCTGATTCGTCCCGAACGAGCTGGCCGCTCGCTCCGACCACAGGAGGCGGGCGCTGTATGCGGCAACGAGGGCGATCGCCAGTGGAATGAAGACGTCGGCCTGTGTCAGTCGGCGGGCGAACTCGACCAGACCGGGCAGGAGGCCCATCGAGACGAGGAGGACTGCGAGACCGGCCGCCATGGTCGAGCGAGCGATACGACGCACCAGCGCGGGTCGCTTGGTCTTCTCGGCGAATCCCCCGACGAACCACCCGACCACGATCAGAATCAGGAACAGCGCCGAATCGTTGAATCTCGCCGCAGCCGTGTCGAGACCATTGAACAGGTCGGCTCCCTGTGCCATGGCGAACGCTGCGCCGATGGCGACCAGATAATCGAGGAAGAAACCGGTGGCGCGTCCGCGATGGACCATTGTTCGGGTCCACTGGATGGCGAGGATCGCCAACACTCCGCCGATGCCGAGTGCGGCGGTGAACACCCATCTCAGGGTGCCCTCGACCTCGATCCCGACCGCGAATGCGACGCCGAACGCTGCGGCGAGCAGCCCGATCGCAACCACGACCCGCCATGCGAGCATGAGGCCGAGCGGCAGGTCTGTCTTGGCCGGATCGGCGGTGCGTGTCGGGGTGATGGTGTCCATGGTGAACGAATCGGGAGGGGCCCCGAGCGGGCCCCTCCCGATCACGTCGTCAGCCGCTGAAGGCGTCTGCCGTTTCGGAGCAGATGTTCGCCTGGAAGTCGGCGATGTCACGGTCACCCGTGATGACCGCACCGACCTCGGCGTCCATCAGGCTCACGAAGTCAGGCCAGCTTCCGGCCCACAGCGGGCCTTCGGCCGTCGGAGACTGTGCAAGCCCGTTCAGGAACGCCTGATTGTTGGCAGGCGGTGTGAAGCCGCTGAAGGCGTCCAGTGCGGCATCGCTGACTCGGCTCGGGATGTTGGCACCGAGCGCGCTGATCTCCGCCTGGACATCGGCGGATGTCAGTGCGCGGACCAGCTCCCATGCAGCTTCCGGATTGGCGGTGTCGGCGTTCACCACATATGCGCCCCAGAAGAGCCAGTTGCCCGGCCCGTTTGGCCCGGTCGGCAGTCCGACGACGTCCCAGTTGAAGTCGACGGTCCGGATTCCAGGCGTGGCCCACCGGCCGTTCTGGAACAGACCGACGGTGCCGGCGCGGAACGGCGGCTCGGGATCCTCGCCGTAGGGGATGACGGCATCGGTCGAGTACAGGTCACGCTCGAACTGGAGACCGGCGATCGATGCGTCGCTGTCGAGTGCACAAGCATCGCGGTCGGCGTTGAAGAACCCGCCTCCGGCAGCGTTCATCCAGGCGCCGTACGGGCCCCACCATGCGCTCTGTCCGTAGCCCTTGATCTCGCCACCGAGAGCAGCGATTCCGTCGACCGTCTCCTTGAACGCATCCCAGGTCCACTCACCGGCGGCTTCCAACTCGCGAGGATCGGTCACGCCGGCTTCCTCGATCAGATCGACGTTCATGTACAGGGCGAACGTCGACACGTCGCGGGGCAGGCCCCACAGTGCGTCGCCGGCGTTGCCGGTGTCGGCGCTGTAGGTCAGATGGAACATCGGGCCGGGATAGAAGTCATCGACGCTGAAGTCTGCATCTGCGTCTCCGTACTGCTTGAGATCGAGGATGACGCCCTTGGTCGCGAAGTCCGCCACATCGGTGCCGGGGATCCAGAACACGTCGGGCGCAGTCCCGGCCGACAGCTCGGTCAGCAGTGTCTGCTGGTAACCGGCGCCCTCGTTCGAGCCGGGCTGGTAGTCGAGCGTGATGTTCTCGAGATTCGCGTCGATCTCGGTGGAGATCGTCGAATAGACGTCGATTTCCTCCTGGTTGTCCGGGCGCGTGCGCCACACCAGGCTCACTTCGCCTTCGGATCCGCCCGCCGTCGTCTCGACCGACGGAGCTGCCGTCGTCTCAGTCGTCGCGGCTGCTGTCGTCTCAGTTGTCGAGCCTTCGGTTGTGTCAGCGCTGTCGTCGGTGCCGCATGCCGCCACCACGAGCGAGATCGCGAGCACGAGTGCCCACCATCGTTTTGTCATTTCGACCTACCTTTGGGTTGGTTTCCAATGCACAGCTGAAAGAGGATTCCCCCTTCGGCCTGCGCGGGAAGGAATCTATCGAATGGGACACGGGCCCGAAGGAGGCGGTCGCTTCTTTCTCGAAGGCACTTCGCCTCGCCGTCGACGCCAGGCAGTCGATCACTCGGATTTTGTCACCAACCGGGTGTCGTGATCGATCGTCCAGAGGGCCTCACCGCGATGGAACCTCTCGATGTTGCCGCCGATCGGGTCGAGGCCGGTGCGGTCGGCGATCAATGCCTGCCACGACTCGCGATTGGTGAAGCCGGCGTAGGTGAGCCCCTCGTTGGTGACCACCGCCGGGCTCCCGTCCAGGTACGTGGAGCCCCCGTATCGGGCGACGATCTCCGCCGACCAGACCTCCAGCACGTCCGTCCAGATCCCGGCCGGAGTGCCCCAGGGCTCGATGGTGACGGCGAGGTTCTGGCTCGTCGGCTCGATCACCCTGGCGCCCAGTCGCTCGCTGAGCCCCGCCGGCAACGGGCTGTCGCTCCAGGCGTTCTCACGATCGATCACCAGGCTGCGGGCGCCCAGAATCACCTCGGTCCCGGCGTCGAGGGCACGGTTGATCGCTGCGATCCGCTCCGGCGTCGAAATCTGCATCGCGGGGGCCAGCACCAGTTCGAATGCGGTGAGATCGTCGGTCGAATCGACGATGGCGACATCGAGGCCGAGATTCCTGACGGCTCGATACGCCTCGAACAGGAGGGCGCGATGGGTCAGGCCGCGTCGGTGCGGGTTGATCTCGATCGCCCAGGCATCCTTGTACGAGTGGACGATCGCGATCCGCGGTCGCGGCTTGGGGAGGTCGGCGCGTCGAATCTCGGCGATCGTGGACCGAACCTCGTCGAAGACGCGCTCGGGCGTTCCGTCGTGACGGAGCAGCCCGGTGTGGTACTGCTCCTGGCCGTAGCGGGCTGCCCGCCAGCGGAACACGAGGAGGGCGTCGTACCCGTGGAGCGCCGCCTGCCACATCCAGAGTCGCGCCTGACCGCGGGGGACCTGGGGGTTCTCGTCGGTCCAGTTGACCGGCCCGACCTGTTGCTCCATGACCCACGCCTGCCCGTCGAGGCCTGACGCGGTGGCGTGGAGATCGAGCAGGTATGCCGTGTCGAAGGGGGTGGAGACGCCGTGCGGATAGTTGTCCATCGAGGCGACCCCGGCGAGGCGCGCCACTGCCCGTGCGTCGACGTTCAGGTCCTCGCAGTAGAGGTTCGTCGTGATCGGGATCTCGGGTCCCACCTCGCGCCGGATGCGCTCGAACTGGATACGGAGGAAGTCGACGGACTGATCGGAGGCGAACTTCTTGTGCGCGAGGCGAAGTGCCGGGTGCTGAGACGTCATCGTGTCCCTGGGGAGGCGAACCGATTCGAATTCGGGGTACGTCTGGGACCAGAACACGGTGCCCCAAGCCTCGTTCAGTGCGTCGATCGTTCCGAAGCGGTCTTCGAGCCACCGGGAGAACGCCGACTCGCACTCGCCGCACCAGCAGCGGGCGGAGTCGTGGTTGCCCGGCTCGTTGTCTATCTGCCAGCCGGCGACGGCAGGGTTCGAGCCGTAGCGATCGGCGAGGGCGTCGGCGATGCGAACGGACTCCCGCCGATACGTCGACGATGTCGTGCAGGTGTGGCGGCGTGAGCCGTAGGCCACCCGCCTTCCGCGTTGGTCGGTGATCAAGACGTCGGGGTTTGCGTTCATCAACCAGACGGGAGGAGTCGCGGTCGGCGTTCCAAGCACTACGCCCATTCCGGCTTCACCGATCATGGCGACGGCCTCGTCGAGCCATTCCCACTCGAAACGGCCCGGTTCGGGCTCCATCTTCGCCCAGGCGAACTCCCCGATACGGACGAGGTCGAGTCCCAGGTCGGCCATCATTGCCACATCGGTCTGCCACCGCTTGCGAGGCCACTGCTCCGGATACCAACACACACCAAAACGCATCGTGACCATTATGGAGCCGTTTGTTCCCCCTCGGGGGAACAGGCTTGCGTCAGCAAGCCATGGGGGGGACCGAGACCCCCCTGGCTGCCCTAGGGGGCAGCCTGTCCCCCCTGCGGGGGGACAAACTGGAAGCTCGAGAAGATGTCTTGAACGACGCCCGAGAGGCGTTCGAGGGTGGCGGCGTTGGCGAAGAACGTGATCTCCCACGCCCGATTGTCGGCGTCGAGGATGAGCAGACGCGAGATGCCGACGGTGATGCCGTTCTCGGTGCTCGTCAAGGTGATCCCGCGCGCCGGGGCCCCGTCGATCGTGAGGTTGGCGACCTCGAGGATCTCGACCCCAGGCAGTGTCGACTGCAGGCGAGGGATCTCGCCCTCGAAGTAGCCGATGGCCGGGAGCTCGGCGGGAATGTCGCCGACGGAGACGTTGAAGTTCGGGACAAAGCCGTCCGATGCGGCCGGAGCCGTCACCTGGAGCAGCGAGTCCTCCAGATCGACCTGGGCTATCCAGCCGGTCGGCTGGTCGATGGCGAATCCGAGCTCCGGCACCTCGACGGTCGTCATGGCGTCGATCGGGCCGGCCGAGCTGGTGGAAGTGGCGGAGGTGGTCGAGGTGGTTGCATCGTCGCCTACGACCGCGTCGGAGCCGGAGTCCGAACAGGCGGTGAGCAGGAGAGCGACAACGAGCACCGAGGCGATGCGTGTCATTGGCGCGAGGTTACCGCCGGCGCAGGATTGTGCAGCTACGTTGAGCCCATGGTGTTGGATCCGGCCCAGATGCTGGCGGATGATCGGTATGCCTCCCTGCTCGGCGTCGAGCTGGTCGGAGCCGACCCCATTGCCGTGGCCATGACCATCGGCCCGGATCACCTCAACTTCCTGGGCGTCACGCACGGCGGCGCCATGTTCTCGCTCGCCGACTGCGCGTTCGCGCTCGCCTCCAATCAGGCGGGGGCACGGGCGGTCGCCATCGACACCCACCTCGTCTTGAGCGGAGGCTCGAAAGAGGGCGACGTGTTGACTGCGGTCGCCGAGGAGACGACGCGAGGCAGGACGCTGGGGACCTATCGAATCGTCGTGACCCGATCGGATGATCGAATCGTCGGGTTGTTCACGGGCACGGTCCACATCTCGAGCTGACCGTCACGCTGAGCGCGTGAGGGTCTCTCTCGGTTGAACCGGTTCTCCGTACCACAGTCGTAGACTCCCGGCCGATGGAGCGCGTCGTCGAATGGGTCCGAGAGAAGCCGATTCTGGCCTCACTCACCGTGTTTGCCGGTCTGGTGCTCGGCACGGTCCTCTTTGTGGTCGTACAGGCCATCACCGCCGTGAACAGCATCGCGACCGAGGAGTTCGACCCGAGTCTGGCCGGTCAGACGCTCTCGACCAGGACCGAAGCCGACATCGCAGCGCAGATCGCCGCCAGGGAAGAGCAGCTCCGCGCCGAGGCGGACGCCCAACGGACCCAGGCGCTGACCGACGCCGAGATCCAGGCGCTGCTGGAAGAGCTCGAGGAGCAACGCAACGTGCCGACGGCATTCGTCGTGCCGAACACGAAGAGCCCCAAGCTCCCCGATGAGATGTTCACGTCGGTTCTGCTGATCGGCGCAGACGCATCCGGCTTCCTCGCCGATGTCCTGATCTACGTGCTGATCCCCTCGGACGGCGCGACGCCGATGATGGTCTCGCTCCCCCGTGACCTCTATCTCATCGACGAGTGCACCGGCGGGTACGGGCGGATCAACAGTGCGCTCGGTGGATGCAAAGGCGTCGCCTCCGGTCCGGAGCTGCTGTCGCTCACCGTGCTCGATTTCACCGGCATCGAGGTCGACCACTTCGCAAGAGTGAACTTCTCAGGGTTCGAGTGGGTCGTCGACCAGCTCGGCGGCACGACGGTGTGCGTTGGCGACCGGCCGATCCGGGATCCCAAGTCCGCGCTGGATCTCGGCCCCGGATGCCATCAGGCAGATGGCCAGACCACCTTGGCGTGGGTCCGGTCGCGCAATCCCGAGTACCAGAACGACGCGGGCGAATGGAGCCGGCCCGGTGGCAGCGACTTCGACCGGCAGTCGAAACAGCAGGAGATCCTCTTCCAGCTGGCAGGCAAACTCACCTCGGCCTCGTCCGTCGGTGCGCTTTCGTCGATCCTCGGCAATCTCTCGAGCGTCGTCAGAACGGACTCCAGCTGGGGTGTCGGGGAGATGGCGTCGCTCGCATTCCAGTACCGCGGCATCGATTCCTCCTCGGTCCGTCGGCTCTCGATACCGATCCAGAACTACCGCACCTCTGGCGGCGCCCAGGTCCTGATCCCGGCGAAGCGTTTCAACGACACGCTCTCCGCCGTCTATCCGAGGGCCGCGCGCTCCTCCGATGAGTGAGGCAGCGCCCAACCGAGAGTGACGCAGCGTTCAGCAGGGTTCAGCGGTCGAGTGAGACCGATCCGAGTCGGTCGAAGACCTGCCCCGTGTTCCTGAGAAATCGATCGGGGAGGAAACATCGTTCCAGTGTGTCGGGTGAGAGCGTGACGTCGGGATCGCCCTGCAGCAGGTCCTTCAGCCGGCGACCCTCGTCCCACGACGCCATGGCGTTTCGCTGGACGATGCGATAGGCGTCGTCCCGCGTGAGACCGCTCTCGATGAGTGCCAGCAGCACCGCCTGAGAGAACACCAGGCCCCGGGTCGAATCGAGGTTCTCCTGCATCCGGTCGGTGTCGACCACGAGCCGCTCGACGAGGCCGTCGAACTTCGCAAGCATGTAGTCGAGAGCGAGACATGCGTCAGGAAGGATGATCCGCTCGGCCGACGAATGGCTGATGTCGCGTTCATGCCAGAGCGCGACGTTCTCGAATGCGGTCTGCGAGTACCCCCGGAGCACCCGCGCCATGCCGGTCATCCGTTCGGACAGGATCGGGTTGCGCTTGTGAGGCATCGCGGACGAGCCCTTCTGCCCCGCTCGAAAGGCCTCTCTCGCCTCGCCGACCTCGGAGCGTTGCAGGTGGCGGATCTCCGTGGCGAACCGCTCGATCGAGGCCCCGGTCAAGGCGATCGTCGAGATGAAATGGGCATGTCGGTCGCGGTGGGTCACCTGCGTCGATGCGTCCTCGGTGCCGATTCCGAGGGCGTCGCACACGAAGGCCTCGACGCTCGGCGGAGTGTGGGCGTAGGTGCCGACCGCGCCGCTGATCTTGCCGACGGCGACGCCGTTCCGTGCGGCCACCATCCGAGTGTGGTCGCGTTGTAGCTCGAAGGCCCAGTTGGCGAGCTTGAGCCCGAAGCTGGTCGGCTCGGCCCAGATGCCGTGTGTCCGGCCCAACATCGGCGTGTCACGGAATTCGAAAGCCCGCCGCCGGACCGTCTCGAAGAGGGACTCGATGCGGGTGAGGAGCAGGTCGGCGGCGTCGCGCATCAGCACACCGTTGGCCGTGTCGAGGACGTCCGAAGAGGTGAGCCCGAAGTGGATCCACTCGCCTCCGTCGCCGGAGTTCGCGGCCAGCAGATCGACGAAGGCCGCTACGTCGTGGTTGGTGACCGCCTCCCGCTCTGCCACCTCGGCGGGGGTCGGCACGGTCGCGGCATGCGCCGCGTCGGCGGCCGATCTGGGGGCGACGCCTTCGAGGACCCACGCCTCGACCACGAGCGCCTCGACGTGCTTCCACGTCTCGAGCCGGCGCTCATCCGACCAGATCGCCGACATCTCGGGGAGGCTGTAGCGGGGTATCACGGGCGAAAGTCTGACACGGCGGCCTCGTAGATGCACATCAGGTGAAGTAGCCTGTTCCGACGCATGTCATCGGGAAGAGCACTTGGGGGAATCGTCGTTGCGTTGATCCTCGTGGCGTGCAGTTCCTCGGGTAGCTCGAGTGAGACGGTGGTGCAGTCGACGGTGGCGCAGACGCTCGCCACACTGGTCGACACGACCACTACGAGTGGTCTCGAGCCCGGTGACACCATCCCGCGGGACGACGTTCCCCCGCTCGCCCTGTATCTCGCCGCAATCGACCGAGGTCTCATGGGCACCTCATACGAAGGCGACGTCTATCTCGATCCGGACGGCTACGTCAACGTCGGGCTGTTGTTCTGCACGCTCCTCGACGCCGACGTGACGCCGACTGGTGTCCTGGAGTCCTACGTTGCTGCCCTCGAAGCGGAATCGGACGAGCTGTCCGACGACGACCTGCTGCTCGGCGGAGTCATCCTGGGCGCCAGCGTGCAGCTGATCTGCCCCGACTATCTCGACGTGCTCCTGGAGACGACCGGTGGTTGATCGTGTAACACTCAGAGTGAGGTCGCTACTTGACTGACAGAATGATCAGTGTCCGACGTTTCATCGCTTCCATGCTGGCAGGAGCCCTGCTCGTGCTGGTGTCCGCCGCCCAGGCCAGCGCCCAGGCCGAGCCGAACCTCGACCGCGCCTTCGAAGGGGTCGGTCTCGGACTGGCGGCTGCCTCCGAGATCGCCGGGAGCGACGTGATCGTCGTCGACGAGAGCCTCATCAAGGCCTTCGATGCCTGGGACAAGTGGGTCGAGAAGCATCCGGAATTCGAGGCTCAGGGGCAAGGCCCGAGCCACGCCGACCAGGTCCATGCATGGCTGAGCAAAGGCCTGATTCCCGGCCAGATGGACAAGGACACCGGATCGAAGCTCTCGAAGCTGGATGGAGCGTACGGCAAGCTCAAGTCCCAGTCCGACGAGGCCAAGAAGATCAAGGAAGACAAGGACAACCAAGACAAAGAGGACAAGGTCAAGGAAGACAAGTCCCAGAACGACAAGTCGAAGAGCGAGGCCTCGAGCGGCTCGGCTTCAGACGAGTCGCGTCGAGACGACAACAAGTCCTCCGACAGTGGCGACGAAGACGGCACGTCCTCCCAACCCAAAGGCAAGGACGACTAGCAGCCGCCGCCCGTGAGCCGCGCCACCCGCGGCTCCGATCCTGTTTCAGGCCGGTCCGGATCCTACGATTCCCGGATGTCCCCACGTCGCATGTCTGCCGATGCCGCCAGACGGCTTGCGCTGGCGAGTGCGGGTTTTGCCGGGCGTCCCCCGTCGGGCCGGCCGGACGTGCGCCACTTCCGCCGGGTGATGCGCCAGTTGGAGTTGATCCAGCTCGACTCGGTGAACGTCGCTGCCAGGACCCACTACTGGATCTTCTTCGCACGGCTCGGTGACTACGACCGCGACAAGCTCGATCACTGGCTGTGGCGTTCGGGTGAGCACTTCGAGTACTGGGCGCACGAGGCGTCGATCCTGCCCCAGGACGTGTACCGCCTTCTCGCACATCGGATGCGCTCGGCCGATCCCGAGGGTCGGGCGGCCTCGCTCATGGCTCAGCATCCGGGCTACCTCGAAGCCGTCCTCGAAGAAGTCCGACGGCGAGGGCCACTGACCGTCGGGAGCCTGTCCGATCCGGGAGACCGGACCGGGCCGTGGTGGGGCTACGGGCGCGGCAAGATCGCGCTCGAATGGCACTTCAGGACCGGTGACGTGACCGTTGCCGACCGGCCGAACTTCCATCGGCTGTATGACCTCACCGAGCGCGTCATCCCCGCACACCACCGCGCCGAGGTGGTGGATCGGGACGAGGCGATCACCGCTCTGCTGGAACGGTCGGCTCGCGCCCTTGGCGTCGGCACGCTCGCCGACATCGCCGACTACTACCGGATCCGCATGCCCGACGCCCGCCGCCTCTTCCCCAAGGTTCTCGACCGTGCCACGGTGTTCGAGGTCGAGGTGGACGGCTGGCGTGAGCCGGCATACCGCCATGTCGAAGCCGGCATCCCGCGGTCTGTGGAGGGTTCGGCGCTCATCTCCCCGTTCGATCCGCTGATCTGGTTCAGAGCGCGCGCATTGCGGGTCTTCGACCTCCACTACAGGATCGAGATCTACGTTCCCGAGGAGAAGCGAATCCACGGCTACTACGTGCTGCCGTTTCTCATGGACGGGGACATCGTTGCCAGGGTCGATCTCAAGACCGACCGCGGCGCCGGCGTGTTGAGGGTGAGGTCGGCACACCTCGAACCGGGCAGACCACGGGATCACGTGGCCCGGAGGCTGGCGTCCCACCTCGAGGGCACTGCGAGCTGGCTCGGCTGCCGGTCGGTCGCCGTCGAGGAGCGGGGGGACCTGGCCGGAGACCTGGCGAATCGCCTCAGTTGACCTCCGAAACATCGCTGATCGTCGAGCGACGAATCCGAGACCCCCGATGCCGTCGCGCAGATGGCCAGGAGCTCAGTCGATCGAGTCGGATGCGGCGATGTCGGATCTCAGCGTCTTGCCCTTGAACGAGATCGAATCTGCCGCCTCGTAGGCGTTGGCACGCGCCGTGGCCAGATCTGGGCCGCTGCCGAGAACACTCAGCACCCTTCCGCCGGCGGTGCGGAGGTGCTTCCCGTCCCGGGCCGTGCCGGCATGGAACACCAGACCGGTGACATCGCCGAGCCCGGTGATCACGTCGCCCTTCCGGGGACTCTCCGGATAGCCATGGGCGGCAAGGACGACGTTTACCACCGAATCAGGCGACCACCGGAGCTCGATGTCGGCCAAACTCCCCGACGTCGCGGCGTGGAGCACGTCGAAGAGATCGCTGTTCAGACGGGCAAGCACCACCTGGGTCTCGGGATCGCCGAATCGGCAGTTGAACTCGATGACCTTTGGGCCGTCGTCTGTCAATACCAGCCCGGCATACAGCACGCCGACGTAGGGAGCGCCATCGGCTCGCATCGTCGTGAGGACGGGATCGATCACGGAACGCTTGACGCGATCGAGCAGGTCTGCCGGCAGTGCGACCGGCGAATAGCTGCCCATGCCACCGGTGTTGGGGCCGGTGTCCCCGTCCCCGATCCGCTTGTAGTCGCGGGCGGGCTCGAGCAACAGGCTGTTGGTCCCGTCGCAGATGGCGAACACGCTCAGCTCGGGACCGGCGACGAACTCCTCGATCACCACCCGGGGCTGCTTGCCCCCGAGCCCTTCGGCGATGCACTTGTGGGCCCAGCCGATCGCATCGTCACGGTCGCCGGTGACGAGGACGCCCTTGCCACCCGCCAAACCATCCGCCTTGACGACGTAGGGGCCGGGATGGCTTCGGATGTGCTGCTCGGCATCGCCGGCGTGGTCGAAGGCCCAGGCCATCGGCGTCGGCACCCCGGAGCGGATCATCACGTCCTTGGCGAACGACTTCGACGATTCGAGTCTTGCTGCGGCCCGTGTCGGGCCGAAGGCCGGGATGCCGAGACCGGTGAGCGCGTCCACGAGCCCCGCTGCGAGCGGCGCCTCCGGCCCTATGACGACGAAGTCGATCGACTGGATCCGGGAGAGGGCGGCCACGGCTCCGACGTCGGTCGCGTCGACGCCTTCGATCACGGCGCCGAGCTCGGCGAGACCGGGGTTCCCCGGCAGGCTGATGAGCTCGTCCACGTGATCGGACTGAACGAGCTTCCATCCGAGCGCATGCTCCCGGGCGCCCGATCCGACGAGGAGAACCTTCACTGGCGGCTGATCAGCTGCTGGCGTTCCGGGCCGACCGACACCCAGCCGACCGGGATGCCGATGGCTTGCTCGATGAAGCGGATGTAGTCCTGCGCCTCGGTCGGCAGGTCACCGAACTCGCGGCATCCCGTGATGTCGACGTTCCAGCCGGCGAGCTCTTCGTAGATCGGGGCGCAGTTGTAGAGCACTCGCTGCTGTCGCGGGAATTCGTCGTATTGCTCTCCGAGCGACGTGTATCCCGTTGCCACCTTGATCGTGTCGAACGCCGACAGGATGTCGATCTTGGTGAGGAAGAGCTGGGTGAGGCTGTTGACCCGCACGGCGTAGCGGAGAGCGAGCAGATCGAGCCACCCGCAGCGACGCCGGCGTCCAGTGACGACCCCGTACTCCCCGCCGAGCTCGACCATCGTCTCGCCGATCTCGTCGTTGAGCTCGGTCGGGAAGGGACCCGTCCCGACCCGGGAGATGTACCCCTTGGCGACGCCGACGATCTCGTCGATCATCTTCGGTCCGATTCCGGAGCCGACGACGGCACCGCCTGCGGTCGGATTCGAGGACGTGACGAAGGGATACGTCCCGTGGTCGATGTCGAGCAGCGTCCCCTGGGCGCCTTCGAACAGCACGTGCTTGCCGTCCTTCAGGGCATTCCAGAGGAGGAGAGACGTGTCGTCGACGTAGGGGAGCAGCCGTTTGGCGTACTCGAGGTACTCGTCTGCGATCGTCGATCCGTCCATCGGGAGTTGGTTGTAGACCCGGGTGAGCAGCTTGTTGGTGTCACCCAGCGCGACGTCGACCTTGTCCCGGAAGATCTTCGGGTCGAACAGGTCCTGGACCCGGATCCCGCGGCGCTGGTATTTGTCGGTGTACGCCGGGCCGATCCCCTTCTTGGTCGTTCCGATCTGGTTTCGGCCCAGGAACCGCTCCATGACGGCGTCGAGCCGCTTGTGGTAGGGCATGATCAGGTGAGCGTTGGAGGAGATCCGCAGCCGGGACGTGTCGACGCCGCGAGATTCCAGCATGTCCATTTCGTCCAACAGGACCTTCGGGTCGATGACCGTTCCCGATGCGATGACCGGCACCGCATGGGGGTACATGACGCCGCTCGGAGTGAGGGAGAGGGCGAATTTCTCGTCCCCGATGATGATGGTGTGGCCGGCGTTGTTTCCGCCCTGATAGCGGACCACGTAGTCGGCGGACTGGGCGAAGTAGTCGGTGACCCGACCCTTGCCTTCGTCACCCCACTGGGCCCCGAGAACGACTGTCGATGGCATGGGTGCGAGGGTAACGGTCGCGACCACACCCGAGGCATCGAGCCCGGTACTGATCGGCGGGTGTCAGCCTGCGGCGCCGCCGGTGAAGCGCCAGCCGGCCAGCCGAGCGGTCGGGACATGGGCGATGCCCGGCCCGAACTCGGAGTCGGCGAACCGAGCATCGCCTCCCAGGCCGAGGACTCTGCCGGGTCCGACCGCCGCCGCGAACGACTGGGTGAAGCGCATGTCCGACACGGCCGTGGTGATTTCGCCGTTCTCGATGAGGAACGTGCCATTCCGGGTCAGTCCCGTGGCGACCGTCGTGCGGGGATCGAGGATGCGGACGTAGTTGAACGTGGACACGTAGAGCCCCCGTTCGACTCCGGCGATGAGGTCTGCGGGAGCAGACGTGCCCGGAGTGACGAACAGATCGGTCGGTAGCGGTCCGAAGTTCTGGCCGAAGAAAGTGACGGCGTGCCCGGTGCTCTCCGTTCCGGCCTTTGCCGCTTCGCGGCGGTCGAACACCGCGTTGGCGGTGATACCACCCGTGATCAATGGCATCCGACGTTTCGGAGTTCCCTCCGAGTCGAAGCGGAGCTTCGTCGAGCGCTCGTCCAGTCCGTCGTCGAACAGCTCGAAGGCCTCGTCGAACTGGCGGTCACCCACCCTCACGAACGACTGACCCTCGTTGAGTGCCTTGCCGTTGAAGCCATAGAAGCCGAGGAAGAGGACCAGTGTGGCGACGGCCTCGGGGGCGAGGACGACCTCGTACTCGCCTGGCTCGAGGTCGATCGACGACACTCCCCGTCGTGCTCGATCGGCGGCGAGCGAGCCGACCGCCGTGGCGTCGATGTCGGAGAACGTGCGCGAGGCTGCGTGCCCCGAGCCGGCCGATGTCGGCGTCTGATGGATCCCATCCAGGATGGCCGATGCCGTCGTTCCGGAGACGGTGTGCCCGGCGGAATTCGCGAAGACCACGGTCGAGGTGCCGGTCTGGCAGTACCCGGCCGCCTTCATGTCCTCGCCGGCGGCGACGAACTCGCCAACCAGCCTGGCGCGGTCATCGGGTGAAGCCTCAGCCGTCGAATCAGGAACGGGAATCGATGATGGTATCTCCGTTGGTGGGGTCAGCCCGGGCCAGTCGGGATTGGGTGGGGCGATCCTGGTCGCTGCGACCGCGCGGTCGACGAAGCTCTCCAGACCCTCGGGTGTGACGTTGCCGGACGACGCGGAGACCCTTCCGTTCCATACCGAGGTGAGCGAGACCGACGTGCCGACCTCTGACATGTTCTGATGGATGAACGAGTTGGCGAATCGCGTGAGCGACGAGGTTCCCGCGGCGACGATAACTTCGCCGTCGAACCCCGACGGGAGGAGATCGAGCACTCGTTGCGCCGTGGACTCCGGGGTCATCCGCGCACTCCCATCCGGACGCCGGCGAATCGCGCGGGCATCGCCGGGTGGCCTGTCCTGCCCACCTGGACCGGCTGGCCCTTCCCGCAGTTCGGGGTGCCCCAGAAGACGCGCTCCGACTCGCCGGCGAGCATGTCGAGTGTCCCCCAGAACCTCGGCGTGATTCCCGTGTAGGTGGGGTTCTTGAGCATCCGGCCTCGCTCGCCGTTCTTGATCTCCCATCCGATCTCGCAGCCGAACTGGAAGTTCAGGCGCCTGTCGTCGATCGACCACGACCGGTTGGTCGACATCAGGATCCCGTCGTCGGTGGCCGCGATCATCTGGTCCAGGGACGAGTCTCCGGGCAGCAGCCCGACGTTCGTCATTCGAACCATCGGCAGCCGGTTGTATCCGTCCGCCCGCACCATGCCCCCAGGCGGGAGCCCGGCGATCGAAGCCGAGTCCCTGCCGGACAGCACGCCGACCCAGATGCCGTTCTCGACGATCGGGACGGACTGGGCGGGGGTGCCTTCGTCGTCGTACCCGAACGAACCGAGTGCCCCGGGGAGTGTTGCGTCCGCGGTGATGTTCATCAGGTCGGACCCGTAGCGATGCCTCCCGAGTTCTGGGAGCTGAAGATGCGATGTGCCCGCGAACGCCGCCTCCCATCCGAGGATCCTGTCGAGCTCGATGGCGTGGCCGACGGATTCGTGGATCTGAAGCGCCAATTGCGACCCGTCGAGGATGAGTGGCTTCTCGCACTCGTCCATCTCCGCAGCCGTGAGCAGCGCCGCCGACTCCGCTGCGATGCGCGGCGCCTCGGCGAGGTAGTCCCATTTGCGGATGGCTTCGTAGCCTGCCGACTCGTAGTGGACGCGAGACTGGGGATAGGTCCGCACCTGGGTCTCGCCGTCGCCGATCGACATCGCCTGCAGGCCGCCGCCCGAGTGGATCAGGTTCTGGTGGATCCGGTGCCCCTGTGACGAGACCAACCATGAGTCCACGTCCCAGAAACCCAGCTGCCCGATGGCGATCGCCACGTTGGGCTCTTCCAGCATGAGGCGCGTCGACTCGACGAGCAGCCCGGCCTGTTCCTCGGCAGAGACTTCGAGCGGGTGCTCGTCGTACCGTGTCTGGAACTCGTCCTGATGAACCGGCACGTCGGCGAGGACGAGCGGCGGTCCGGGAACCCGGGTGCTTGCTCGGGCGATCGCCGTGGCCTGGGCTCCGGCGCGTCCGGCATCGGCCAGGGTCAATCGGTCTGTCGCCTGGAACCCCCACGAGGATCCGTAGAGCGCTCGGACACCGACGCCGATGGCTTCGGAGATCGAGATGGCCTGAACGTCGCCGTTCTGGACCGAGATGTCGCGGATCTTGCGGCCGATGACACGGGCGTCTGCGTAGGTGGCGCCGGAGGCGATGGCACCCTCGACCGCGGCGCTTGCGATGTCGAACACGAGCGCATCCTACGTTTCACGGGGCGTGTCGCGCGTTGCAGGCCACGCGGCAAGGGGCGAGCCGGAAGCCGATGGCTGGAAGCTGGTGGCCACGAGACGAAGTCTCGTGAAGCGCTTACAGCCAGCCGCTGGCTTTGAAGCGTCGATACAGGAATCCGCTGATCGCGACCATCACGAGGATCGCCGAGGGGTAGCCGACGCTCCACGACAGTTCGGGCATCGAGTCGAAGTTCATTCCCCACACGCCGGCGAGCAACGTGGGGACGGCGGCAATCGCCACCCACGCCGAGATCTTGCGCATGTCGTTGTTCTGACGGACCGTGACCTGCGTGAGGTTGGCGTCGAGGATGGACGAGAGCAGCTGTCGGAGCGCGTTGATACGGTCGATCACACGGATGAGGAGGTCGTGGGTGTCTCGGAAGTACTCACGCAGATCGGCATGAACACCGACGAAGCTCCCCTTTGCGAGCCGATCGAGCGGGTCGAGGAGCGGAATGGTCGCCTGCGAGAAGTTGATGACCTGCCGCAACAACCGATAGATCCGCTCTGTGGGGACGACGTCGGAATCGGCGAAGACGTCGGCCTCGACCTGTGCGATGTCGAGTTCGAGACCGTCGAGCACGACGAGGTAGTTGTCGACGACGTGCTCGATGATGGCGTGGAGGACGGACCCCGGCCCGAGCCGCAGTGTGTCCGTATCGGCTTCGAGCGAACGTCTGACGTCGACGAGCCGGCTGGACTTCCGATGGCGTACGACCACCGCGAAGTAGTCGTTGATGAAGAGGTGGATCTCACCGAATTCGACGGTCTCGGTGACGTCGTCGTAGATAGCCGGCTTGAGGACGACGAACAGCGTCTCGTCGTAGCGTTCGAGCTTCGGCCGCTGGTGAGCCTTCACCGCGTCTTCGACCGCGAGCTCGTGGAGGTCGTACTCCCGGCGGACCGCATCGAACTCGGCCTCGCCGGGCTCGTAGAGGCCGATCCACGAGAAGCTTCCCGACCGGCGGTCGTGGGCCAGTGCGCCGTCGAGCTCGAACGGCTCCGGGTCGCGTTCCCCGGTCTGATAGTGGGCGGCGTCGACGATCATGAGCCCGCCTCGCCGAAGTGCCGGTCGAGAACGACCCTCAATCGCTCCTCACCGGTGCCGGCCACGAACCACCATCCGCCGACGGCGAGCGAGCCCAGTGTGAAGATGGCGAGGGTGACGAGGTAGGCAAAACCGATGTCCGCCCGCGCCGAGTCGGACAGGACGTTCAACGAGAGTGCCAGACCTGTGAGATAGGCGCCGACTCCAAGCAGTGTGTAGAAGGCCGTCATGAAGCCGAACCACGTGAAGTCCCCGCCGAACCGGAGTGTGACGATCTTCGCCCGGTCGAGCGGGAACAGGTACGACTCCTCCAACTCGTGGGCGATCAGGACTCTCGAATCCGTCCGATCGTTGATGAAGCGCTCCAGTCGCGTTGCGAACTGCCGCGAGAAGATGAGATAGGAGGCGTCGAAGGCGGTGGACATGGCTCCGAAGAGAGCCACGAAGGGAATCGCCAGGAAGATCCACGGGTCGATGGCGGCTCCGGCAACGAACAAGGCGAGCAGCGTCACGGTCGTGAACCGGACATCGGAGAAGAACTGCCGGTGATACAGCGCATTCATCCCGCGCATCCTCGAGAGCTGCTGCAGGGCGATTGCGATGTCGTGATCCATGTTCACCCCCGGCGAGGTGAAGATCGTAGGCCGATCAGCCGGTGCGGCGACGTCGATCTGCCAGCCAGCGACGCCGGACCGGCCTGCGCTCGTCTTCGGTCAGGCCACCCCAGATGCCGGAGACCTGGTTCGTTTCGATGGCGTAGGTCAGGCACTCTTCGGTGACCTCGCACGTTCCACAGATCTTCTTCGCCATCTTGATCTGCTCGGCGGCGGGGCCTGTCTCGCCGGCGGGGAAGAACATCGAAGGATCCTGTCCTGCGCAGGCGGCGATGTCGCGCCACTCCAGGACGATGATCTCTTCTCCGAGGTACGGGTCGTACTGTTTCGTTGACATGTCGTTCCTGCAGCTTCCTTCTCATGCGGCGGCAATGGGTGCAGTGATACCCGGGCGTCGCGCTCGTCAAACCAGTCGGTTCCCTTTTTAGTGATAAATTCGCACTGATGTCGGCTCAACTCACACTTCATGAGGTCGCCGAGTCTCTGAACGTCCATTACATGACGGTCTACCGATATGTCCGCCTCGGTCTGTTGCCGGCCCGCAAGTCGCATGGCCAGTGGCGCGTCGAGCAGGCCGATCTGGCGGCGTTCCGCAGCGAAGCGCGGGGCACCGGAGATGCCGACGCTCCGTGGGCGGCCCGGCTGGAATCTCGCATGATGGTCGGAGACGCCACGGGTGCATGGGGGGTGGTCGAGGCAGCGCTCGGCGCAGGCCGCACGCCGGCCTCGATCTACTCGGAGGTGCTGGCCCCGGCGATGGAATCGATCGGCCGGCGTTGGGAGCGGGGGGAGGTGGACGTCGCCGACGAGCATCTCGCCAGCGCCGTTGCGATGCGTATCGTGGGCCGTCTCGGGCCCCGCTTCGGACGCCGCGGGAGAACACGGGGAACCGTTCTGTGCGCGATGCCGGAAGGCGATCAGCACGGCCTCGGCTCGGCCATGGTCGCCGATGTCATCCGGGCCGCCGGATTCGAAACACTGGACCTGGGAGCCAACACCCCGCTCTCGGCGGTCACCTTGGCGGTTCGGCGGCTCGAGGATCTCACCGCACTCTGTCTGTCCATCAACAACTCCCAGGCAGTGGAACGGGGGCGCGAGATCGTGGCCGCCGTCAAGGAGATCGATCCGGGTCTCGTCGTCCTGGCCGGAGGTCGGGCGGTTCGCTCGGAGGATGCTGCAACTCGGCTCGGCGTCGATGGGTGGGGGACCACGCTCGCCGATGCGGTCGATCTCGTCGAGGCCGCCGCCACCGCCGACCGCTGATCAGCGCCCAAGGCCCTCTTTGTACCTGGCGAGGGTGCGCTCTCTGGCCGCAGCGTGATCGACGATCGGGTCCGGGTAGGTGTCCCCGAGCACGACGCCGGCGGCCGCCAATTCGAGGGGCCCGGCGAGCCACGGCTCATGGATCTGCTTCCCCCGGAGTTCGCGCAACTCGGGCACCCATCGACGGATGTAGTCGCCGTGGGGGTCGAACTTCGTCGACTGGGAAACGGGGTTGAAGATCCGGAAGTACGGTGCGGCGTCTGCTCCTGTCCCTGCCACCCACTGCCAGTTCCCCACGTTCGAAGCCACATCGGCATCGAGCAGGTGGTGTCGGAAATGTCGTTCGCCCAGCCGCCAGTCGATGAGCAGGTCCTTGACGAGGAACGAGGCGACGATCATCCGGACGCGGTTGTGCATCCATCCCTCGGCCAGGAGCTGTCGCATGCCTGCATCGACGATCGGGTATCCGGTTCTTCCCGTCTTCCAGGCCTCGAGCCCCTGGGGGTCTTCCTCCCATTCGATGGTGCGATATTCCGGACGGAGTGCCGCATCGACGCTGTCCGGCTCAGAGTCCAGCAGGTCGGCGTAGAAGTCTCGCCACGCGAGTTGGCGAACGAACGCGGCCCGACCGTCGGTGTGGGTTCCGAGCAGGTCGATGATCGTGCGCGGCCCGATCGAACCCCACTTGAGATCGACCGAGAGGCGGCTGGTCGTGTCCAGGTCGGGACGATCGCGCTCCTGGACGTACTCGTCGACCCGCTGGTCGAACGACTCCAGCCGGTCGAGCGCTGCGGCTTCGCCGGCCGGAAGCGGTGGCGGTCCCGCTTCGGGCACTCCGACGCCGGGGTCCGACGAGACCCCTGCAGTTCCTGTTTGGGGAGTCGGGACGATCTCCTGCTCGGCCCAGCGTCGGTGGAAGGGGGTGAATACCCGGTACCGGCCGCCTGCATTGGTCAGGATCGTCCCTGGCGGGTGCACGAGCTGGCCGTGGTGGGTCTTCGAGTCCACGCGTGACGCCACTGCCGCGTCGCGGACTCGGGCGTACGGCGTGTAGTCGGAGTTCCAGTGGACGACGTCGATGCCCAATCGGCCGGCCAGCTCCGGCAGCGCCGTGCCCGGCTCGCCCTCGATCACGTGGAGCCGCCCGCCGCTCTCGGCCAGGTTGTCGTCCAATGCGGTGAGGTGGCCGGCGAGCATCGCTCTTCGCCAGCTCGATGCTTGCTTCCACAGGAGCGGGTCGACGACGAAGACCGGAACGACCTCCTCGCTCGACCGGGTGGCGGCGCTCCACGCAGGGTTGTCGCCGAGACGCAGATCCCGACGAAACCAGACTGCGGCCTTCATGTGAGGTTCGGCCTCACGCTATGACCGAACCGATCGGCCAGCCCGACCGTCACGTTCGATACGCCGGCTATCACGTTTGGGCGAGCCAGGCGGCCGCGGCAGGATTCGATGACGACACGACTCCACCGGCGTCTTCGACCGTGATGACCAGTCCCTCGAGTTTCGAGGCGTCGATCTGGAACGCAACTGTTCCCGGGGACGAACCGAGAATGCCGGCGCTGATGACGGTTCCATCCTGAATTGCCCACAGCTGATAGGTCTGTGAAGGGTCGAGCGGAGCAAATTCGACGTTCGTCAGCCATCCATGCCCGTCCGGCAGGACGACCGCTCGGCTCGTGCCGATGTCGCCTCCCACAGTGACTTCGAGGGCCGTGCCGGAGGCGGCGGCGCGGTCGGCGGCGAGCTCGATCGGATCCCGCTGGAGTTCGGACCGGGCTTGGTCGATGCCGGCCTGAAGCTCCGCAATCTGGTCGCGGAGTTGTTCGGTTTCGCGGCTCGCCTGAGTCCAGAGCACCGTCAACCCCACCGCCGCCGCGATGGAGACGACGGCGGCGATCGACGTCATTCCCTGAATCAGTGACCAACGGGGCCTTCGTCGAGACTGTGCGGATTCCAGCTCCGACCCGATTCGGTTCCACAGGTCGGTCGGTGCGGCCAGTTCCGCCTGCGCCATCACGGCGGCAACGCTGCGATGGTCGTCGACCTCTTCACGACACTCGTCGCACCTCGCCAGATGGGTCTCCACCATCGCACGCTCATCTGCATGGTCGATGGCGTCGAGCGCGTACACGCCGAGCAGATTGCGGATCTCGTCGTGAGTCGTCATCGGTGCTGCTCCAACACGCGGCCGAGCTGCTTCATCCCGGATCGGATCCGGCTCTTGACGGTGCCCTCGGGCTCGTTCAGGGTCACCGCCACCTGTCGGTACGACTGCCCTCCGAAGTAGGCGAGTTCGATCGCCCTGCGCTCGTCGATCGACAGCGTGTCGAGGGCCCGGCGGACGTGTTCTGCCATGTGAATGTCGATCACCTCGTCTTCGATCGATGGGGTGGAGCGTACGACCTTGAGATGCTCACGTTCCTCACGGGAGCGTCGTGACTGCTCGGAGCGGATGAGATCGACCGCGCGGCTGTGCGCAACGGTGAGGAGGAAGGTCTTCAGCTTGCCTCGGCTCGGATCGAACCGATCCGGTCTGCGCCACAACGACACGAACACATCTTGAGTGATGTCCTCTGCGAGCGAGCGGTCGTGGATGACCCGGAGCGCCAATCCGAATACGGCGTCCCCGTATCGTCGGTACGCCTCTTCCAGTGCGGCTTCCGCATCCGGATGACGATCGGCGATGACGGCAGCCAGTTCGTCATCACTGTGGTCGGCGAACGGGACGAGCGGGGCGATGTAGGTCGTTTCCACGGCGAGAGCCATACCCGTCATGGTCGATCCGAAACTCGAATGCCGGCACGTTGTCCCATGGCACTTCTTCGGAGCCGATCGTCGGTTCGGATGACATCTCCATCAGCGAGCTCGGCTGAGCATCTCCTCGACCGTCACCGAGCGCATCGCCGCGATGAGGACGTAGAGAGCGGTGGCGAGGTTCCCGAGCACGATGAAGGCGGCAATCCATGCGGACGCGATTCCGACCGACCGTTCCCGCCAAACGACGAAAGCGCCGAACAGCGCGATCCCGACATACAGGTCGATCAGTGAGATCCGCCCCCACACCAGATCCAGGATCTCGCCTCCTTCACCGGTGAAGTCACCGCCTGTGAATCCGAAGAAGAGGGCGACCGTCATGACGGCCACTCCAAGTGCTGCGACGATGCGGATTGCCTTCACGATCGGAACTCCTCGTTGCTCGGTGCCAGCGGTATGGTCGCTGCGTTCCCGACAGACGTGAAATCATGACGCGACGCCCGAAACCAGACACGCCAGGGCCCGGCCAGGAGTCGGTCTGGGACTACCCGCGTCCGCCCGCGCTCGAGCGCGACGACCGGTTGGTCGAAGTCAGATTCGCGGGCGAGGTCGTGGCCTCGACGACCCGCGCCTATCGGGTCCTCGAGACCAGCCACCCGCCGGGCTACTACCTCCCGCCCGAAGACGTCCGTGACGACCTCCTGATTCGCATGCCCGGAAGCACAGTGTGCGAGTGGAAGGGCGTCGCCGCCTACTGGAGCGTCCAGCTGGGCGGCGAGATCGCCCGCAACGCCGCGTGGTCGTACCCGGATCCGGTCCCCGCCTTCGTGGCGATCACCGACTTCGTCTCCTTCTATCCCGGACGGGTCGATCAGATCACCGTTGGCGGGGAGGTGGTTCGTCCCCAGGCCGGCGAGTTCTATGGCGGATGGATTCTCGATGAGATCGTGGGGCCGTTCAAGGGAGA
>JAHEDH010000070.1 GCA_024641285.1 bacterium
GCCACCCGTAGATGCCCCACAGCAGCGACTCGAAGGTGATCAACGACCACGACCCGATCGAGATCCCGGTGGGGCTGGCGCTGCGGTAGGCGGCGACCAGCGGCGGCGCCATCTGCACCGCATAGCTCCACCCGAGGACGAGACCGAACGCCCCCCATCCGAACAGTGCTCCCACGCTCGCCAGCGTCGCCGCCCAGAGCGAGCCCCGGGCAAGGGCATGGCGCAGTGGAGCCCCCATGTCGGCGAGCACCTTGATGACGATGAGATAGAACACAACCATCCCGATGGTCGAAGGTGTCGCCGCCCAGAGCGACCGGCTGAACAGGTACAGCGTCCAGGCAGTGTTCGAGACGAGACCGATGAACGGCCACGTCACCGACACCCCCTCGGTGTCACCGGTTCGGAGCAGCCGGCGGATCTGGGGGATCAGGGTCGTCCACGCCAACAGGGTGGCGACGACGACGAATACGTCCGCTGCTCTCAACGGAACCGGGCCGGGTCGAACGGGTTGCCCGACATCGGCGGGTCGCCGGCGACGAGCCCCGCTGCGAGCTGGGCGGCGGCCGGGGCCGTCTGGATCCCGGTGCCACCCTGGCCGACCAGCCAGAAGAAGCTCGCCTCGTCGGGATCGGGGCCGATGACCATCGACCCGTCAGGGGCGAAGGTGCGCAGACCCGCCCAGCTCGAACGGATCGAACGGATGCCGAGCGTGGTCGCCTCGTTGATCCGGTCGATGGCTATGGCGATGTCGACGTCTTCGGGACGGGCGTCGCACGGCTCCGACGGGGTCTCGTCGGCGGGGGAGCACAACAACTGGGTGCCGTCCGGCTTGAAGTAGAAGTGATGTCCGGCGTCGGTCACGAGCGGCCACCGTTCGGAGTCCTGCGGAGCCGTGACCATGAAGGCGGTCCGGCGCTTCGGCACGAGCCCAACCGGTCTCAGCCCGGCCATCATGGCGATTTCGTCCCCCCAGGCACCGGCGGCGTCGACGACGACGTCTGCCTCCCACGTCCCGTCCGAGGTCGTGATCGTCCACGTCGAATCGCGTGCGAGATGGGTGACCCGATGTCCCGTGACGATCTCCCCGCCGTTGGAGCGAAGCCGGCGCACATAGGCCTGGTGGATCGCGGCGACGTCCATGTCGGCTGCATCCGGCTCCCACACCGCTCCGATCAGCTGGTCGCCGTCGAGGACGGGTACCCGTTCGACTGCCTCGGTTGCCGAGATCGGGATTCCCCCTTCGAGCTCGGGAAGGTCCCCCGAGAACGCAACGGTCAATGCCCCGCGCGGTGAAAGCACGGGATGGTCGGTCGGTGGATTCTCGAACCACTCGAGTGAGCGGCGGGTGAGCGGCAGCGTGTCGGGATGGCCGTACGAACCGAAGAACAGCGCCGCCGAGCGACCGGTGGTGTGATACGCCAGCGTCGCCTCGCCTTCGAGCAGTGTCACCGTTCGGTTCACCGAGAGCTCCGCCGCAACCGAAACGCCGGCGATCCCTCCGCCGATCACGACCACATCCGAGCGCTGTCTCATCGGCTGGAGCGTAGACCCGGGGCCTCCAGACTCAGATCGATACGCCGAGCTTCTCCGCCAACTGCTGGTTCGTCGGCTCGGTGAGATGGGAGCCGTCGGCGAAGACGATGACCGGGATCGATTGCATGCCGTCATTGCGTGACGTGACCTCTTCCACCTGCTCTGGCTGGGACTCGAGGTCGACATACGTGAAGGGGATCCGCTGGGAATCGAGAAATGCCTTGCTACGCCGGCAATCCCCGCACCAGTCCGCCCCGTACATCACGATGTCCTCGTTCACACTGTCCTCCTGTCGGTCATGCGGTTGGAACCGGGCCACGATGAGGAGTGTTCATTCCCTGGCGGCAACCTGACAAAACATGCCTTCACGATGCGGTGAGCGCGCTCCAGATCTTCGAAGGGGTGAGCGGCATGTCGAGGTGTTGCACCCCGAGGTGGCGGACCGCGTCGAGGACCGCGTTCATGACGGCAGGGGTCGCCCCGATCGTGCCCGCCTCTCCGATGCCTTTGGCACCGAGGGCGTTCTGGGGCGTCGGGGTCTCGGTGTGGTCGATCGTGATCGGGGGAAGGTTGACCGCGGTGGGAAGCAGATAACTCGTGAGGTTCCCGCTGGTCGGGTTGGCGCTCTCGTCGTAGTGGAACTCCTCCAGCAGGGCCTGGCCGATGCCCTGGGCGATCCCGCCGTGAACCTGACCGTCGACGACCATGCGATTGAAGATGGTCCCGCAGTCGTCGATGGCGACGTGTCGCAACAGGCGGACGTCGCCGGTCTCGGTGTCCACGTCCGCCACGGACACATGCGTCCCGAAGGCGAAGCTCGCCTGTTCCTGGATCCAGGTGTCCTCGGCCGCCAGGCCCGTCTCCATGTCGGCGGGGAGGTCGTCGGCATTCGCTGCCAGCACTGCGATCTCGCCGAGTGTCCGGCCCGTGTCCGGCACGCCGGCAACGCCGATCCTGCCGTCATCGAACTGGACGACGTCGTCGAGGGACGCCTCCGCCCCGTGGGCGACGATCGCCCGTGCCTTCTCGATGACGGACCTGCCGGCGCGAAGGAGGGCCGTCCCGGCCATCTGCATCGAGCGCGACCCCATCGTGCCGCCTCCCCGCTTGATCGCGTCGGTGTCGCTCTGGACGAAGGTGATGTCGGCCATCGGCACCTTCAGCACCTGTGCGACGATCTGGCTGAAGGTGGTCTCGTGGCTTTGTCCGTGAGACGAAGCGCCCGAATAGATCGTCACCCCGCCGGCTTCGTCGACCTCGACCCTGCCCCAGTCCTTGCGGCCATCCGGGGCGGTGACCTCGACGTAGGAGCCGATGCCGAGCCCGATCTGGTGCCGGTGTCCTCCGCTCCGGCGTTCCCGCTGTTCCGCCCGCAGTGAGGTGTATCCGACGATGTCGAGAGCCCGGTCGAGTGCCGCCTCGTAGTCCCCCGAGTCGTACAGCTCGCCGGTCGCCGTGGTGTGAGGGAACTGTTCGGGACGGATGAAGTTCCGTCGCCGGACGTCGGCGGGGTCCATGTCCAGTTCGGCGGCCAGCATGTCGAGGATCCGCTCGAGGTCAACGGTCGCCTCCGGCCTGCCGGCACCGCGATAGGCATGGACCGGCGTGGTATTGGTGACCGCCGAGCGCCAGCGGAAATCGATCCGGGGGATGTCGTACGGACCGGAAGCCATGCGTTGTGTGAAGTTCGGCATGTAGGCGCCGTAGAGGGGATAGGCGCCGGCGTCCTGGGCCGCGAGCACCCGCAGGCCGGTGATCGTTCCGTCCCTGGTCGCGCCGATCTCGACATCGTGGGTCTGGGCTCGCCCGTGGGTCATCGCCCTGAGGTTCTCCGAGCGGGTCTCCTGCCACCTCACCGGCCGCCCAAGCCTGAGAGCGATGGCCGCCGTCAACACCTGCTCGGGATAGCAGTAGATCTTGGCCCCGAAGCCGCCGCCCATGTCCGGAACCTTGACGTGTATCAAGTTGCGGTCGATGCCGAGCGCGGTCGAGATGGCGTTTCGATGACCTGACACCTGCTGGGTGCCGGCCCAGACGTCGACGCCGCCGTCCGGCCTAGGGATCGAGAGGGCGTTGTTGGTCTCGAGCGGCGTCGCGGCCACACGCTGGTGGACGATCCGGATCGAGACCACCACATCGGCCCCGGTGTGGAGATCCGGGATCTCGTCCGTACCCCGCTCGTAGATGGTGTTCGTCCCAAGCTCGGGGAAGAGCAATGGCGCATCGCCTGCGAAGGCGGCGTCGATGTCGATGACCGGCTCGACCAACTCGTACTCGGGCCAGACGGCGTCGGCGGCGTCGCGTGCCTGCTGTGGCGACTCTGCCACCACCACGGCGACGATGTCCCCGACGAACCTGGCTCGGTTGGTGATGAGCGGGCGGCGGGTGCTCTCCGGCTGTTTCGGGGCGTCGATCGGCATGAGGTGATCGGCGAAGTCCGAATGGGTGTAGATCGCCACGACACCGGGCAGGCCGGCGGCTTCGGCCGTATCGACCGATGTCACCAGGGCGTGTGGCACATCGGAGCGGACCGGAAGCATCCACAACTCGCCGTCGACCGAGCGGTTCGCCAGATAGCTGCCTTCACCCGTGATCAGTCGCGGGTCCTCGATCCGCTTGACCGAGGCTCCATGGATCGTGGTGCTCATCGGAGCGAGCGTAGCCACCGGTTGAGACCGGCCCGATCGACGGCCTTCACCAGGCGGCGAGGTCGCGGATCGACGTAGCGATCTTCTCTGCGTTCGGCCGGTAGGCGTCCTCGAGCGGCGGGCTGAAGGGGACCGGAGTGTCGGCGCCACCAAGCCTCCGTACCGGGCCGTCGAGGGCGTCGAACGCCTCGTCCGCCACAAGTGCGGCGACCTCGGCGCCGACACCGGCCATCCGGTTGGCGGCATGGGCCACGATGACCTTTCCGGTGGCCGTGGCGGCGGTCAGGATTGCCTCGGTGTCGAGCGGTTTGAGGCTTCTCAGATCGAGCACCATCGTCGAGATGCCGTCGGGCTCGACGGCATCGGCGGCCGCGAGGGCCTGGTGGACCATCGATCCGTAGGTGATCACGGTGACATCGGTGCCGTGGCGACGCACCTCGGCCTTCCCGAGCGGAACCACGTGCTCGCCCTCGGGAACGTGCGATCGGACCGACCGGTACAGGGGCTTCGCCTCGAAGAAGATCACGGGGTTGTCGTCCCGTACGGCGCCGGCGAGGAGCCCTTTGGCGTCTGCCGGGGTCGCCGGGGCAACCACCTTCAGGCCGGGCGTGTGGACGAACCACGCCTCGGGGTTCTGTGAGTGGAACGGCCCCGACCGGATGCCCCCGTCGGATGGCGCCCGGATCACCCACGGCACCGACGCCCCCATCCGATAGTGAGCCGTCGAGGCGAACTGGACGATCGAGTCGAACGCCGTCGAGATGAAGTCGGCGAACTGCATCTCGATGATGGGGCGGAGCCCCATCATCGCCATCCCGTTCGCCATGCCCGTGAAACCGAGTTCGGCGATCGGGGTGTTGAGGACACGGTGGTCGCCGAAGCGTGCTGCCAACCCCCGGGTGACCTTGAAGGCGCCGCCGAAATCGCCCCCCACGTCCTCGCCCATGACGAGCACGTTCTCGTCCCGCTCCATCTCGAGCCGGATCCCCTCGGCAATGGCCTCGAGATAGGTCAGCTCACGACCGGCCGAAGCCGGTGCGTCGGTGAATCCGAAGTTGTCGTTCATGCGTAGACACCGTCGGTGAGCGTGTCTGGATCGGGCAATGGAGCCCGCTCGGCTTCGGCGACGGCGGTGGCGATGCGCTCGCGGGCCGCCACGTCGAGGCGATCGAGCGTTGCTTCGGAGGCGATGCCGGCTTCGGTCAGATGCCGGCGATGGCCTGCAACGGGATCTCGCCGCTCCCACTCTTCGAGAAGGCCGGCCGGGACGTACTCGGCTCCGTCGTGGATGGCGTGACCCAGCATCCGCATGGTCGTCGCCTCGATGACGGTGGGCCCACCACCGGCCCTGGCCCGTTCGAGCGCCTCGGTGCAGGCGGCGTGGACGTCGACGACCGAGTTCCCGTCCACCGTGGCGGTGGTGATCCCGTAGACGCCGGCGCGTTCGCTGAAGTTGGGGGAGTGCATCTGTTGGTCGAGTGGTGTCGAGTAGGCGTACTGGTTGTTCTCGATGACGAGTACGAACGGTGCCTGCCACAGCCCGGCCATGTTGAGGGTCTCGTGGAAGGCGCCCGAGGTGGTCCCCCCGTCGCCGACGAACGTCATCGCAGCCCGCGGCTCGCCCCGGTACCTGAACGACATCGCCACTCCGAGCGTCGTCGGGAGCGACTGGGGGAGGTGGCTGATGAAGCCGATGATCCCGAGGCCGAGGTCGCCGACCCCGTGGAGATTGGCGTCACGCCCGCGGCTCGCCCCGGTGGCCCGGCCCAGCATGTTGCCGAAGATCCGCTCCGGGCTCATCCCGCGAACGAGATAGGTACCCAGATCACGGTGCATCGGGGCGACGATGTCGTCGGGGCCGAGCGCCATCCCGGCTCCGACGCCGATCGCTTCGTGGCCGCGGCCGCTGAAGGTCCCGCCCAGACCCCGACCCTGTTTCCACATCGCCACCATCTGCTCGTCGAAGGTCCTGGCGAGCTTCATCCAGGCGTACATCTCGATCTGAACACGCGGGTCGACCATCGGAACCGAGCGTAGGTCCGTTCTCGGGTCGGTTGACCGGCATATGCATGGTCAACCGACCCGAGAAGGGGCTCGGCGCTCGGGTAGAGTCCGGGAATCGCCGAATCCGGTTCGAGTGAACCGGGGCGGGGGACCCGAGAATCGGGGCGAATCCCGGCCTTGCCGGGTAGGGCAGCCTTCCAGCCCGAGTCCGTCAGCTAACCCCGGAGGCGCCTGAGGGAGGAGGACGTCGATGGACGTTCCGTTTGCGCCGTTGGAGCACGGCGAAGTGCTCCAATTGGTGATTCAAGTCGCAGTGTTGCTCGGCGCCGCCCGCTTGTTGGGAGAGGTGGCGCGGCGGTTCAACCAGCCGGCGGTCGTGGGGGAGATCCTCGCCGGCGTGCTGCTCGGGCCCTCGCTGCTGGGTGCGCTGGCCCCGCCGGTTGCGACAGCCCTGTTGCCCGCGTCGGCCGACCAGAGCCGGCTCCTGGAGACGGTCGCCCTCCTCGGCGCGATGCTGCTGCTCGTCGTCACAGGACTCGAAACCGACCTGGCTCTGATTCGACGGCGTGCAGGTGCGGCTGTCGGAGTGGCGCTCGGCGGGTTGCTGTTGCCGCTCGCAGGCGGGCTGGCCCTCGGCTGGTGGTTTCCCTCCGATCTCATCGGCGATCCCGATCAGCGACTGGTCTTCGCACTGTTCCTCGCGACGGCGATGGCCGTGTCGGCCATCCCGGTGCTCGCCGCGATCTTGATCGACCTCCGCCTCATGCGCCGCGACATCGGCCAGACGATGCTCGCCGCCGGCATGGTCGACGACCTCGCAGGCTGGACGCTCCTGGGGTTCGTGATCGCGCTGGCGGAGGGCGACGGCAGTGTTCGAACTGTCATCGTGACCGTCGGGACGGTGCTCGCGTTCCTGGCCATCACGGCGATCGCCGGGCCGACCGTCGTCCGGAGCGGTGTGCGTTTCGTGCACGGCCTGTCCGGGACGCCGCACCGGTTCCTGACGCTGGCCTTCGTGCTCGTGTTTGCCTGGGCGGCGCTGAGCCAGGCGTTCCATCTCGAGCCCGTGATCGGAGCGTTTGCCATGGGCATCCTGCTCGGTCGTGCTCGCCGCCTCCCACGTTCCGTCGCCGAATCGCTCGAACAGATCACGCTGGGGGTGTTCGCTCCCCTCTTCTTCGCCACGGCCGGTCTGAAGGTGGATCTCGCTGCACTCGCCGAGCCGCGTCTGGCGGGTCTCACGCTGGTGGTGATCGTCGTTGCCATCGTCGGGAAGCTCGTCGGGGCCTACGCCGGCGGAAGGTGGCTGACCGACGCAGATCGTTCTACGAGCCTCGCATACGGGATCGGCCTGACGGCGAGGGGCGCGATCGGCATCGTCGTCGCCAGTATCGGTCGCTCGCTCGGGATCCTGACCCCCGAGGTGTTCTCGATGATCGTTGCCATGGCGGTCATCACGTCGCTGATCACCCCACCGGCGCTCAAGGCGACGTTGAGTCGCGTCACGCCGAGTGTCGATGAGTCCGCCCGGTTGCGGCGCGAAGACGCCTCTGCCGCGTCCTCGATGGGGTCCATCCGACGGATCCTGCTGCCGATCCGCCCGCGCCCCGAGGTCGGCGACGGGACGTTCGTCAAGACCAAGCTCCTCTTGCGGCTCGCCGAGTCCGTCGGCGTCGCGGTCACCGTGATGTCGGCCTCCGAGGGATCCCAGCGAGGGGCGGCCGAGGAGACGGTTCGGCACTCGGCGCATGTGCTCTCGAGGCGGGCCGACGTGAGCACGAGGGTCGTCCTCGCTGATCCGGTGACAGCCGTTCTGGACGAGGCCCACAAGGGGTACGACCTCGTCGTGCTCGGCGCCACGGAGATCGTCGGCGACGTCGAGTCGCTGTTCGGCTCGGCGGCGGACGCAATGATCAGGATGTCCCCGGTGCCGACGATGGTCGTGAGCGTCCAAAGCGTGGGCGCCGATTGGGAGCCTCGAAGAATCCTGGTCCCCACGGACGGGACCGGCGCCGCCCAGCGTGCAGCCGACGTCGCATTCGCCATCGCCGGCGCCGGCGCCTCCGTGGCGATCCTCCACGTTGTTCCACCCGACCTGAGCCCCGTGGTGTCGGTGGCCGATACCGGGCATGTCCAGCGTTTCGATCTTGCGCACCAGATCGTGACCGATGTCCGCGATCGCGGCGAGCGCCTCGGCGTCGAGTCGTTGACGATGATCGAGATGAGCGGGAACGTGGAGACGGCGATCCTGAGCGCGGCCGCCGACTTCGGGGCCGACCTCGTCGTGCTGGGCACCTCGGCGCGAACCGGCACGCAACGTCTGTACTTCGGGCCGCGGGTCGAGCGCATCCTCGTGGGCTCGACCTGCCCGGTGGTCGTGATCAACAGCTGAGCTGTCTGTTGGTGGTTTGACGTCTGTGACGACGAGGAAGCGAGGTCACCATGATCAGTCGCGAGGAACGGCGCGCAGCTCGAGTGCCCCGCGTCGCGGCCATGTTCGAGGCCGCGACCATCGAGCCCGTTCTCGACCTCCTCGAGACGATGGAGATCGCCTGGCACGACATCTACGGAGAGACATCCCCGCCCGAGCCGATCATCGATGACGTACTCGAATTGAGCGACGGCGAACTCTCGTCGCTGATCCGCTGGGTCCGATTGGCGCTCGCCGACCGGCGGGACCTCAAGGTGGCGGTCGAACGCAAACGCAGCTAGTTGAGAAGCAGCTTCTCGATGCGGCGGGCGGCGACGGTCACGCCGATGGCGCCCATCACCACGAGGAAAGCGACGTGCCCGGCGATCGACCAGTCGAACCGGCCCAACGTGAGCGCCCGGATGATCTCGACGCCGTGGTAGAGCGGTGAGAAGCGGGTCAGATTCTGGACGGCCGGCGGATAGACATCGAGCGGATAGAACGTCGCCGAGAAGAGGAACAGCGGGAGCGTCACCAGCTGGACCATGTCGAAGTCCTGCCAGCTTCGCATGAACGATGTGGCGGCCATGCCGACGGAGGCGAAGGCGAACCCGATCAACAGCGCCGCCGGGACGGCCATGATCGCCCACCACGACTCGACCAGACCGAACACCGCCATCACGATCATGAACCCGACTGCGTACAGGCCACCGCGGATCAGCGACCACGAGATCTCCCCGACGGCGATGTCCACCGGCTTCATCGGTGTGGACAGGATGGCGTCGTACACCTTGCCGTACTTGAGCTTGAAGAAGATGTTGAGCGTCGACTCGTAGATGGCGCCGTTCATCGCCGATGCCGCCAGGAGTGACGGGGCGACGAAAGTGGCGTACGGCACCAGCGTGCCGTCGGGAAGCGTGACCTCTCCCACCAGGGCTCCGACACCGACGCCGATCGAGAAGAGGTAGAAGACCGGTTCGAAGAAGCCCGAGAACAGCACGATCCAGGTACGCCGATACACCATCAGATTGCGCTCGAGCAGCCGGTGCGCTCGCAAACCTCCGAATGCGGAGACCGGGATCGTGCGGGCGGTGAGTGTGCGGCTCACGAGATGAGCCTCCGCTCGAGGATCCGGGTGGCGACGACTGCGAAGCCCGAGCCGACTGCGAGCAGAACGACGATGTGGACGACGGGGCTCACGGTCGGCTCCAGGCCGAGCGCAGCCCACCTGGTCAGCTCGACGCCGTGCCACAGCGGTGTGAGGAACGCCAACGGCTCCATCCAGCCGGGGAGCTGGCTGATCGGGAAGAACGTTCCGGAGAACAGGAAGAGCGGAACGATCCCGAAGCGGAAGAGCGAGGCGAGCCCGGTCTCCTTCTTCAGATTGGCGGTGTAGGCCGTCACGGGCCCGGCGAAGGCGAAGCCCGTGAGGACCGCCGGTCCGATCGCCAGGAGGGCTTCGACGGGGGTCGTTGCCCCGAAGGCGGTCATGACCGCACCGAACACTACCGACACGGTGACGAGGCGGATGAGGATCCATCCGACGTGCCCGCCGATGAGGTGATGGACCTGGATCGGGCTGGCGAGCGCGGCGTCGTAGGACTTGATCCACTTGATCGCGGCCATCATCGGGTACGCCGAGTCGCCGGCAGCGGTCTGCATGGCGGCCGCGGCCAACAGACCGGGCGCCAACCACGTGAGATAGGGGAGCCCGGCAGGACCGCCACGCTCGTCCACCAGGCTGCCCAGCCCCACTCCCATGGCGAGCAGCAGCAGGATCGGGCTGAGGAATGTCGAGATGATCGACGATCGCCACGTGTGTTTGTACACCCGCGCCTGGCGTTCGAGCACCAACAACGAGCCCTTGACCGGAGCAACCATCAGTCGATCAGGCTCCGGCCGGTGAGCGACAGGAACACGTCCTCGAGCGACGACCTGCGCACGAGCATCGACTCTGCGACGATGCCCCGCTCGGAGACCGCGCTCGACGTGCGATCTGCATCGTCGGTGTAGAGGACGATCCGGTTGCGGAGTGTCTCGGTCCGCTTGGCGACGCCGTCGAAAAGGGACTCCTGCGGCAGGTTCGAGCCCGGCGGGAAACGGAGCTCCAGCACCTCCCGCGTGGTGTGAGTGTCGATGAGGCCCTGCGGAGAGCCTTCGGCGACGATCTTGCCCTCGTCCATGATGACCAGCCGGTCGCACAGTTGCTCGGCCTCGTCCATGTAGTGCGTCGTGATGATCTGGGTGACGCCCTGCTGTTTCAGTTCGTAGAGGCGGTCCCACAGGACTTGGCGCGCCTGGGGATCGAGACCGGTGGTCGGCTCGTCCAGCAGCATCAGGTCCGGCTCGTTGATCAGGCCCCGGGCGATGGTCAGCCGTCGCTTCATCCCGCCGGAGAGCGGCTCGACGCGATCCTTGCGGCGGGTGCTCAGCTGGGCGAAGTCGAGGAGCTCGTCGATCCGGCGGGCGATCTCCCTGCGGGGCAGGTCGAAATAGCGGCCGTAGATCATCAGGTTCTCCTCGACGGTGAGCTCCTGGTCGAGGTTGTCCTCCTGCGGCACGACCCCCAATCGGGCACGGATCGCCGGGCCGTCGGTCTCGGGGTTCCTGCCGAGCACCGACAGGGTGCCCGCCGTGATGGGCGACACCGCGCCGATCATCTTCATGGTCGATGACTTGCCGGCGCCGTTCGGGCCGAGAAAGCCGAACGCCTCGCCGGGTTGGACGTCGAAGTCGATCCCGTCGACGGCGGTGAAGGTGCCGAAGTCCTTGCGGAGCCCTCGGGCGGAGACGAGCGGTTGGATCATCGAAGAAGACGCTACCCGTCCTGCCGGAGCGAGAAACGACATTGTGATCCGGTCACGAGGAGGCGAGATCGGTTAGCGTCCCCGACAGACCGAAAGGATGCCATGTTCTCCAAGATTCTCGTCCCCGTCGATCTCGAGGATTCGTCACGAGCCGGAGTCGAGACCGCGGTGGCTCTTGCTCGCGAGTCGAGCGGCACGCTTCTGGCCGTCCACGTCATGACCAGCGGGGCGATCGACGTCACCGATGTTCCCCACGAGGCGAAGCCGCTCCGCGCTCAGGCAGAGCAGAAGGCCAAGACCCGGATCACGGATCTGCTCGACGAGGTTGCCGAGGGTGTGAACTCCGAGATGCATCTCTTCTTCGGCGATCCTTCCGAGGAGATCGTCCGCGCCGCCTCCGCCCTCGGAGCCGATCTCATCGTGGTGACCGTCAAGAACCGGTCGCGGCTCGGCAAGCTGCTCATGGGCAGCCAGTCTCAAGAGATCATCCTGACGTCGGGCATCCCGGTGCTCTGCGTCCCCAAGGCCTGATCCTTGCGAATCGTCCTGGCGTCCGGCTCTCCCCGGCGGCGCGAGCTGCTGGCCTCGATCGGGCTGGGGTTCGAGGTGGTGGTTCCCGATGTCGACGAATCGCGTTACCCCGACGAGGACCCGTCGATGTTCGTCGAGCGGGTGGCCCGGTCGAAGGCGGCCGTCGTCGACGACCCTGGTGCCGTCGTCATCGCCGCAGACACTGTCGTGATCTTCGAGGGGCGGGTCCTCGGCAAGCCGGCGCATCCCAACGAGGCCATCTCGATGCTCACCGCGCTGGAGGGTGAGCGGCACTCCGTGATGACGGGCCTGGCCGTGAAGGCGGGCGACCGAATGGAGTCGACCGTCGAGACGTCACTGGTGACCTTCACGTCACTCACCGCTGCCGAGATCGCCGGCTACGTGTCCAGCGGTGAGCCGCTGGACAAGGCCGGTTCGTACGGGCTCGGCGGCCTTGGGGCCGTGCTCGTGGAGTCGGTCCAGGGCTCTCCCTCGAACGTGATCGGACTCCCGCTCGCTCCTCTGGCCCGTCTCCTGCGGGTTTTCGGGGTGGACCTGCTCATCCGCTGATGCTCCTCCAGCGCGTCGTCGAGGTGTCGAGTCGGGTCGCCGCGACACGGAGTCGGAAGGCCAAATCGGCCGCCATCGCCGAGTTGCTGTCGGATGCGGTCGTCGACGAGATCCCGATCGTCGTCGGGTTCCTGTCCGGCTTACCCAGGCAAGGCAAGGTGGGCATCGGGTGGGCTGCGGTCGCCGACCTCGAAGCCCCGCCGGAGTCCGGCCCCGGTCTCGGTGTCGACGTCGTGGACCGCTTCCTCGATGCGTTCCCGGCGATCAGCGGTCCGGGGGCTCAAGAGCGCAGAGCGGTCGCACTCAGAGGTCTGGTGGCAGGCGGCACGGTCGAGGAGGTCGGGTTTCTCCGCCGGCTGCTCACCGGTGAGCTGCGTCAGGGGGCGCTCGAGGGGATCATGGTCGAGGCTGTCGCCGCCGCGTTCGACGTCTCGGTGTCGTCGGTTCGGCGTGCGGCGATGTTGAGTGGAGATCTCGGTCGCACCGCGGCCATCGCCGCCATCGACGGGGAGACCGGACTGGCGGCGGTCGGCATGACGGTGCTGACCGCGATCCAGCCGATGCTCGCTGCTTCCGCTCCCGATGTCGAAGCTGCGCTCGACCAGCTCGGCAGAGCGCTGATCGAGTGGAAACTCGACGGGACCAGGATCCAGGCCCACCGGCGGGGCGGGGAGGTCCGAGTCTTCACCCGGAACCTCAACGACGTCACCGATCGCCTCCCCGGGATCGTCGAAGGGGTTCTGAGGCTCGACGTCGAGTCCGTGATTCTCGACGGTGAGTCCATGGCGCTGGCTCCCGACGGGGGTCCGATGCCGTTCGAGCAGACGATGAGCGAGTTCGGCTCCGACGGGCCTACCGGCGTCCTCGAGCTCAAACCCTTCTGGTTCGACATCCTCCATCTCGATGGGAGAGACCTGATCGACCTGCCGCTCTCCGAACGCCGTCAGGCGCTGGCTTCGATCGCTCCCGAGGGGGCGCTGATCCCGCAGATCGCCACGTCGGATCCCCAGGTCGCAACGGCGTTTCTCGACGATGCCCGGTCGCTGCGACACGAGGGCGTGATGGTCAAAGACCCGGACTCGGGATACGAGGCGGGGCGGCGCGGCTCGGCATGGATCAAGGTCAAGCCGGTGTACACCCTCGATCTGGTGATCCTTGCCGCCGAATGGGGGAGCGGCCGCCGGACCGGCTGGCTCTCGAACCTCCACCTGGGCGCCCGGGACGCGGACGGGGGTTTCGTCATGCTCGGCAAGACATTCAAGGGGCTGACCGATGCGATGTTGGAGTGGCAGACAGAGGCGCTGTTGGAACGGGAGATCCGGCGCACCAAGCGGGCCGTGTACGTGCGGCCGGAGATCGTCGTGGAGGTCGCCTTCGACGGCTTGCTACCCAGCACCCGCTATCCCGGTGGCATGGCGCTCCGTTTCGCTCGGGTGCGCGCCCACCGCCCCGACAAGAACCCGGAGGACGCAGACACCATCGACACCGTCAGGGAGATCTTCGAGTCCCGGCGAGCCTCCGGCTCCTGAGTTCGACGCACGCCGGATTCGCATACAGCCGACGCTCGGGACTCGTGAGTTGGTAGGTTCCGAGTGAGCGACGAAAGGGCATTCCGTGCAGATCCAAGGTGTCGATGTCAGCTGGCTGGGGCACGCGTCTCTTCGGCTGAAGTTGGACGACGGGACGACCGTGCTGATCGATCCATGGCTCGAAGGCAACCCCGCCTGCCCCGAGTCGGAGTGGAATCAGACTGGCGTGGACGCGATCTACATCACCCACGGCCACTTCGATCATGTGCTGGGTGTCGAGGCAGCGGCACGGTCGAACGACGCCGCCATCTTCGCCATCCACGAGGTCGCCGAGCATTTCACCGCCAAGGGACTCGAGAACGTCACCGGGTCGAACAAGGGCGGAAGGGTCGAGGGGCCGAATGGGATCTTCGGGACCCTCGTGGATGCGGTCCACTCGGCCGGTATCTCGGGCGACGACGGGATCGTGGCGGGAGGTGAGGCGGCCGGTTGGATCATCGACTTCCCGTCGGGGCCGACCTTCTACTTCGCAGGAGATACGACCATCTTCGGAGACTTGGCATTGATCGGGGAGATCTACGAGCCCGATGTGGCGTTCCTCCCGATCGGCGGGCACTACACGATGGGAGCAGGTATCGCTGCCAAGGCGGCGAAGCTGATCGGCGTCGACAGAGTCGTCCCCATCCACTTCGGGACGTTCCCGATCCTGAGCGGCACGCCCGGCGAGCTGCGCGATGCCGCCGCCGGCGCCTTCGAGGTCGTCGAGCTCGAGCTCCCGTGAACGAGGCGGCCTCAGACCGCCTGCGGGATCCTGGATGAGGCGTGGAGTCGATGCCCCTCCCGACCGTGCCGGCCGTACGCGTGCAACGTCATGGTGTCGCGAGGACCTCGAGGTGATCGGTGGTGATGCTGCACAGGCTCTGGCCGTCGAGATCCCACAAAGCGCCCCGGCCGCTCCGCTCGGTGTCCTCGAGTTTCAACTCGATGCCCCCGCCAGTGTTGTCTGCAACCACCATGCCGTACTCCTGCAGTCCTCGGGCGATGATCAGGGCTTGGCCGGATAGGCCGAGTTCCTCGAGGTCGACATCCGGTCGGACTCGGATACGAATGCCCTCGGGCGGCGCATCCGGATGGTCCGTGTCGCCGTCGCTCCCGACCATTGGGAACACGAAGTCTTCGTTGGCGTTGTTCACACCGATCTTGACGACGTTGTCGAGCTCTCCGGCGGCGACGTCATCGATGTGGACCATCGCGACGGCCCCGGGGTAACCCCTGAACGTCCCGCCGTTGCGGGGTTCGTCTGCCTCGGACAGGCTTCCATCCAATCCATTGGAGCCAAGATGAGCGATCGAGCCCCCATTGACGGTCCACGTGTCGGTCTCCGCGTCGTAGACCGCTTTCGAGAACAGCGCCACGACATTCGAGACCAGGTCATAGACCACCATCTCACCGTCCGAAGAGTCAGCAGGGAGCGCACCGAGGGGGATCCGGAGAGAGGAGAACTCCGGCGGGAGCGTGTACTTGCGGCTGACCACGGAGTAGACGGGGTCATCCGTTCCCGCCGCATAGGCCGGCATGCCCCAGTCATTGCCGGCGTGGCCCGACAGGAGAATGCACCCGTCTTCGGCGTTGTCGTCTCTCAGAAACCCGAGGATCCGTTCCGAGTCGGGGTGGACTGCTGCGCCTTCCGGGATCGGAGTGTTCCAATACGAAGTCTCTGAGAACGCGTCGGGCATGGTCGACGGATCGCGCGGGGGTGGGGGCGGTGCGACAGCGACGGTGACGGTGGCGTCGGCGCATTGACGTTGGGTATCACAGATGCGGTACACGAATTCCACCATCCCGGTGAAGCCATCGGCAGGTGTGTACGTGATGGTCCCGTTGCCGTGGCTGACTGCCGTGCCGTTGTTCGGCGCCGCACAGCCGTCGCAGTCGGTGGACGCCGATCCGCGAACGAGGTCGCCATCGGGGTCGGTGTCGTTTGCGGCGACATCTATCCGGACGTGGCTGTCCGCAGTCGTCTCGGCGTTGTCGGGGTTGGCCGTCGGCGGCCTGCTGCGGGGCGCCGTGAACGTGTCGGGAGGCGCCGGCACGGATGCCGATTCCGGGGATGTGGTGTCCGACGTTCCAGTCGTATCGGGTGGCTGGTCGTCGGAGACCGTGACGAATGCAAGCGACAGGGCGACGACGACAACGAGAGCAAGCCCGGCGAGGCGCGAACGGTGACGAAACCGATCGTTGATGACTCCTCCCACAACCCGACGTCACACAATGGTATCCGCGTTCGTGGATTCTCCACCGATGAAATCACGGCCTCGCCCATAGCAGGGCCCCTCCGCTCTTCGAATGAACGGAGGGGCCCAGCAGGATGCACCTCAGGGAGCGAGAACCTCCAGGTGAGCGGTGGTGATGCCGCAGAGGCTCTCACGGCCGAGGTTCCAGAG
>JAHEDH010000008.1 GCA_024641285.1 bacterium
TCCGTCGCTGATCGACTCCTGATAGGTGGCGAGCTGGCGGGCCGCCGATGTGCCGTCCCGGGCGATCACCCTGGCGTGCTCGACCTCTTCGACACAGCCGAGCGCCTCGGCGTCGGGGCGAAGCAGCTCGACCAGCTCGTCGATGAGCTCGTGGAACGGCACCAGAGCCGACTTGCCGTAGTCCATCAGGTCGCCGGCCGTCCCGTATCGCTGTGCCCGCCAGACGTTCTCGGAGACGAGCATGTTGGCGTAGGTCCGCCACCGCTGGTTCGACACTCGCAGACGGAACAGCATGTGCAACAGACACCGATACATCGCGGCAATCGTGATGGCGTCGCGCCATCTCGTGCAGATGTCGGAGATTCGCATCTCGATGGTCGGATACCTCACCGAAGGCCGGATGTCCCACCAGATCTTCGAGGCATCGGGGATCAGCCCGGCCTGGACCAGCACGTCGACATGACGCTGGTATTCGGCCCACGAGTCGAAGTGCTCGGGCAGGCCCGTCCGCGGCATCGTTCGGAAGACGTTCATCCGATAACTCTTCAGGCCGGTGTTTCGACCGCCCCAGAACGGCGACGAGGTACTGAGTGCCAGCAGGTGCGGAAGGAAGTACGAGACCTGGTTCATGAGGTCGATGCGCATCTCGGGGTCCTCGATGCCTGCGTGGACGTGCATCCCGCAGATGACGAGCCGGTTCGCCACAACTCCGAGATCGCTCGCGAGCGTCTGATAGCGCTCCTTGTCGGTCGACTTCTGCTCCCACCAGAGCGCGAAGGGGTGGGTGGAGGATGCGATGATCGCTGCGTCGTGGGTGGCGGTCACCGCCCCGAGCTTGCGTCGCAACGCGCGGAGGTCCTCGGCGAGATCACCGATGTCGGCGTGCGGCCGGGTCCCGACCTCCATCTGGGCGCGGAGGAATTCCGGTGTGACCCGCTCGCCAATCGCCTCGTAGGCCTCGTCCCAGAGATCCTTGCGCGGGTCCGCGACGAGATTGCGGGTGGTGGGATCGACGAGCAGATACTCCTCTTCGATCCCGACCGTCAGCGATGGAGCTTTGATCATGCGGCGGACCCTACAGGCGCGGGTTCGTCGGTGGCGGCACGGGTGTGGACCTTGTGAGTCCAGAGTCGCTCACCGGATCCGCGACGCCGCGACCTGGCGAGAGGCCTCGGCGTCGTCACGGACCCAGCACTCGGCGAGGTGGTCGTTGACCAGTCCCATCGCCTGCATGAAGGCATAGGCGGTGGTCGGCCCGACGAACGACCAGCCGCGCCGTTTGAGGTCCTTCGAGAGAGCCGTCGACGCCTCGGTCGTCGCCTGCAGCGATACCGGGGGAGGGCTCTCGGGCTCGAACCACCGGTAGAAGTAGGCGGCCAGTGAGCCGAAATCGTCGATCGTTTCGAGAGCCCTCGAGGCGTTGTTGATCGTGGAGGTGATCTTCCCGCGGTGGCGCACGATCCCGGCATCTCCGAGCAGCCGGTCGACGTCACCTGCGTCGAATGCCGCAACTGCGGCGGGGTCGAAGCGATCGAAGGCTCGCCGGAAGTTCTCGCGCTTGCGGAGGATCGTCAACCACGAGAGCCCCGACTGGAACCCCTCGAGACAGATCTTCTCGAAGAGCCGGCTGTCCTCCGTCACGCCGAATCCCCACTCCGAGTCGTGATAGTCGACGTAGTCGGGCGTGGAAGCCCCCCACCAGCAGCGCGGGCGCCCGTCCTCGGGAACGACGATCTCCATCGGAGCGACGCTAGCGATGGGTGGTGAACAATGACTGAACTCGCCACCCCCGGCTTCAGGTTGCCGCTCCATCGACCGTAACTTGACGACATGGCACTCGAGACCACAACCGAGCAGATCGCACCCGACGCGGTGCCGCCGCCGCCGTCGAGCGTTCGTTTCGCCGGTATCGCCGCTGCGGCGGCGTCACTCGGTGTCAGCGAGCTGATCGCCGGCATCTTCGCCAATGTGCCCTCGCTCATCGTTGGTGTTGCCACCCTGGTCATCGATACGGTCCCCAAGCCCGTCAAAGACCTCGCAATCTCGCTGTTCGGCACCTCGGACAAGGTTGCGCTCGGGGTGGGGATCGTGGCGGTCAGCCTTGCGCTGGGAGCGTGGGTCGGCCCGCGTGCCACCACCAACCGCAACACCGGCCCGATGGTGTTCGCTGCATTCGGGCTGTTCGGTGGCCTGGCGGCGGCGAGGACCGCCGACGCCGGTCTGGTTTCCTCGATCGTCGCAGGAGCTGTTTCGGCGGCGGTCGGCATCGGAGTTCTGCGGCTGCTGGTGGCTCTGTCGAACCGCCCCTCCGGGGCTCACACCGACTCCGATCGGAGGGCGTTCCTCGTGAGTGCCGGGTCGACGGTGCTCTTCTCGCTGCTGGCGGGTGTCTTCGGCAGGAACCTGTCCGAGGCGACGACCGAGACCGTCGCGGCACGGGGCGAGGTCCCGCTCCCCGAGCCGGTGCTCCCCGCCTCGCCGCCGACTGCGGCGATGATGCTCGACGTCGACGGGATCTCTCCGCTGGTCACACCGACCAGCGACTTCTATCGGATCGACACCGCATTCGTCCCTCCCAGGGTGGACGCTGCGACGTGGTCGATGCGCCTGACTGGCATGGTCGATCGCGAGATCGAGCTCAGCTATCAGGATCTCCTCGAGCTCGACATGGTCGAGAAGTACATCACGATCTCCTGCGTTTCGAACGAGGTCGGCGGCGGACTCGTCGGCAACGCCAAATGGCTGGGGGTTCCGCTGAGCGACGTCCTCGATCTTGCCGGCGTGCAGCCCGGAGCCGAACAACTGGTCGGGCGATCAGTCGACAGATTCACCGTGGGATTCCCGGTCGAGGCTGCGTTCGACGGCCGTGACGCCCTCGTCGCCGTGGCCATGAACGACGAACCGCTGCCGATCGAGCACGGGTTCCCGGCGCGCCTCGTCGTCGCCGGTCTCTACGGCTATGTGTCCGCAACCAAGTGGCTCGCCGAGCTCCAGCTCACCGAGTGGGACGCCTTCGATGCCTATTGGATCCCCCGCGGGTGGGCCAAGGAGGCGCCGATCAAGACCCAGACGAGGATCGACACGCCACGACCCGGCCGGATCGCCGAGGGCCCGCGCGCCATCGCCGGTGTCGCCTGGGCGCCCAATCGGGGCATCGACCGGGTCGAGGTCCGTGTCGACGGAGGCCCTTGGCAGGGGGCGGAACTGGCCGCATCACTCGACCGGGACTCGTGGCGACAGTGGTCGCTTCCCTGGACCCCCACCGCCGGCACCCACACCATCGAGGCACGCGCCACCGACGGCACCGGTGAAGTTCAGACCGAGACCGAGCGCCCTCCCGCCCCCGACGGCGCCAGCGGCTATCACACCATCTCGGTCACCGTCTGAGTAGCGCTCCACGCTCCGGCCAGATTGTGTTGAGGTGTGGCGCGCTTTCATCGTGTGGCGTGTGGCGTGTGGCGTGTGGCGCTACAAGGCGTCGATGGCGGTGATGGCCCAGGTGCGGTCGATCTCGGGGTCGGTGATGGCCAGGTTGAGGCGCCAGCCTTCGTCGATCCCGTCGGACCACCAGTGGTAGACGAACTCCGACAGCACCTCGCCGAAGTCGTCGGGATCGGGTGGGAACTCCATGTCTGCGATGACGGCGAGCGCCCACCAGGTCTCGAACCGGCCGGAGGCAGCACCCCGTCTCCGGCCGTGGGCGGCACCCGATGCGGCCGCCCATCCAAGCCAGGCGAGCGCGTCGGGCAGATCGAGGCGAACCACGCTCGGGCTCGGCACACCGATGGCTCCGAGCGCCTCGGCAACGCCGCCGTCGACGACCACCACGTCCGCTCGGCCGGTCGACTGCTCGATCCAAGGCTTGACGATTCCTGCCAGCGCCTCGATCCCCGGGTCCAACTCGATCCGGCCGGCGTGGACCGGTTCGGCCGGACGCATGCCCGAGGCAGCCGGCGAAGGGAACTCGGCCCGGTCTGCCTTGTATTCGGCGAGGGGATACCGCGGCTCCCAATCGGCGAGCCCCACCGGTATCTCGAGGATCCCCGGATCGATCGTCAGGGGGTCGACGGTCTCGCCGCGAATCGCACGCTCGTGCGCCACGAAGACCCGTTCTGGGCCAGGCGGAAGGTGAGGCTCGAGCTCGGCCCAGGTGTGCGCCTGTGCGACCACCTCGGTGAGGGGCCCGAGCGTCCAGCGGGCGGGCCCCTCGGCGACCGCCTCGGCGGCAAGGTCTGCCGGTCCCTCCAGCGCCAGGCGATACCGAATGTGCTCGTCGACCGCCCACAATTGCTTGCCGCGCTCGACTGCCGCCTGGCAGTGGAGCCGGAGGGTGAGTAGCTCCGACCACGCCCGGATCGCGCAGAATCCGTCGATCGACCGGACCAGGGTGTCGGTGTCGGCGAGATCCACCGCGTCGAGCACGGTCTTCGGCAGGCTCATCCCGGCTCCGGCCCGGTCGCGATCGGGCGTCGAGGGTCCGCCGACCAGTCGCTCCATGAGCCGTCGTACAGCACACCGCCGGTGACGCCGGCGAGCTCCATCGCCAGCAGGTTGTGGCAGGCGGTCACGCCGCTGCCGCAATAGACGACTGCGTCCTCCATGCCCTCGAACCGCCGCGCGATCGCCAAAGGGTCGAACAGCTGGCTGTCCTGGGCGAGGTTGTCGACGAACGGGAGGCTGACGGCTCCGGGGATGTGGCCGGCCGCAGGATCGATCGGTTCGTGTTCGCCGCGATAACGGTCGGCGGCCCGCGCGTCGATCAGAGGGCCGTTCCGCTCGGCGACCATTGCCGCATCTACGACGCCGGACCACTCGGTGATCGAGGGGAAGTGTCCGCGCTTGACGACCGGCACGGCAGTCGTGGTGGGATGGCCGCCCGCCCGCCATGCGACGAGCCCGCCATCGAGCACCTGGACGCCGGAGTGCCCCGCCGAGTGGAGCATCCACCACATCCTGGCCGCCGTGGCGCCGGCGGATGCGTCATACACGACGATGTGGTGGTCCTTGTCCAGTCCCAGCCGTCGAAGGGTCTCGGTGAACTCGCGAGGGGTCGGCAATGGGTGCCGGCCGGGGCCGTCGTTTCCACAGAGATCGGACTCGAGGTCGACGAAGACCGCGCCGGGGATGTGGGCATCGCCGTACTCGACCCGACCCGCCTCCGGATCGGCGAGATACCAGCGGACGTCGAAGATCCGAAGGTTCCGTCGTGCGAGGATCGCGGACAGCTCGGTTGCGGTGATGAGCGGTTTCACCGGATGAACCTACTCCCCGAACCAGCGGCCGATGAGGTTGATCACGATGCTCCCCACCACACTCAGCACGATCATGGAGGTGATCGGTGCGAACACCCTGGTCCGCTCGTTCTCGATCCGGATGTCCCCGGGCAGGTTCCCGAACCAGGACAGCCAGCCGAGCCTGGCGAGGATGCCGAGCAGCACCAGGCCGGCGCCGATCGCAATCAGAGTGTTCCCCACGCGTCGCCCCCGCTCAGTGATCGGCTTCTCGTTCATCTGCAGACCGGAGCTCGTCTCCGAGTTGGCTGAGCGTCTTCCCGATTGCGGAGAAGAAGGTCGATGTCGCCTCCTTGACCTGATTGCGGACTTCGGGGTCCCGCATGGAGTCTCCGACCGAGTCGGCGAGCGATCGGGCCGCGCTTCCGAGGGTCGTGATCGCCTGACGGACGTCCTCCTCGGCCGGTCCGTCATCGCCGACGATTTCGCGGTATCGGTCTCTCAGCTTCGAACCCAGGACCGAGAACTGCTCGGACGCCTGCGACCAGGGGTCCTCGGACGGCTCCTGGCGATCGGCGTCGTCTCTAGGATCGTTCTCGTGCGTCTCCACCTGCTCGATGGTACCTACGAACTCTTCCGCGCCTACTACGGCGTCCCGCCTCGGACGTCACCCGACGGCAGGGAGGTGGGAGCGATCCGTGGTCTGGTCGAAACGACGTTGGCGTTGCTGAGAGAGTCAGACGTCACCCACGTCGCAGTCGCGACCGACACGGTCATCACCTCCTTCCGCAACGAGATGTTCGACGGCTACAAGACGGGCGAGGGGATCGAGTCGGATCTGGTGGGGCAGTTCCTTCTCGCCGACCGGATCTTCCGTGCGCTGGGTCTCGTCCTCTGGGACATGATCGACTTCGAGGCCGACGATGCCCTGGCCACGGCGGCCGCCCGTTGGGCAGGCGATGTCTCCCAGGTCGTGATCCTGAGTCCGGACAAGGACATGGCCCAGTGCGTCGTCGACCATCAGGTGGTCACGTACGACCGGCGCAACCAGAAGATGTACGGGTTCGACGAGGTCGTCGAGAAGTTCGGCGTCGAGCCCGAGTCGATCCCCGACTACCTGGCGCTCGTCGGCGACACCGCCGACGGCGTCCCGGGCCTGCCCGGATGGGGTGCGAAGTCGTCTTCGGTCGTGTTGAAGCGATACGGTCATCTCGAAGCGATCCCCGAGTCGTCAGACGACTGGGACGTCACGGTCCGGGGGGCGTCCAAGCTGGCGGACACGCTCGTCGAGCGTCGCGAGGACGCCCTGCTCTACCGCGATCTCACCCGGCTGCGGTTGGACGTCCCGCTGTCCGAGACGCTCGAAGACTTGGAGTGGAGAGGCGTGAGACGGGCCGACTTCTTGGCGATGTGCGACGAGTTGGGGTTCGGAGACGACACCCGTGGGCGTCCCCATCGGTGGCAGGACTGAGGTTCCCGCTCAGGCGGGCCGCCGGTAGCGGTACCGGTAGCTCTCGACGAACCCTTCGGTCTCGTAGAGCTCGATGGCGGCGGTGTTGACTGCGGCCACCTGGAGGTAGAGCACGTCGCTGCGCTCGGCGGCCCAGGCCGAGAGTCGCCGCACCAGCTCTCGACCGAGTCCGCGACGGCGATGCCCGGGGTCGACGGTGATGTCGTACAAGCCCGTCAGCCCGTCGACCGACACGCCCCTCCCGGCCCCGACGATGTCGAGTCCCTCGGTTGCGAACACCACGACGTTGTCGGCCGGCAATTTGCGGGCGGATGTGGCAGCCTCGACGAAGCGGGCCTGGAGTGCCGCCCGCGGTTGCAGCCATGCCAGCCACTCCTCGATCGAGGCGACCGGCCCGACGGCACCGGCGGTTGCCTCGGCGGTCATGACGAGCGTCTCGCCGGACTCGGACCAGTCGGCGATGAACGGCGAGATCCATTCGTCCATGGTCGTCTCCCTGATCAACGGCCGCAGGCGGTGCTCGCCATAGAGTCTTCGCACCGTTTCGAGTCGGAGCCTGGTCTCGTCATCCTCGGGGTGCTCGCCGTGCAGCGCAACCGAGTTGAGGCGGCGCACGTAGCCGTCCGACATGTGGGCTCGCCATCGCCCGAGCTGTCTGAAGCCTGCCGAGGGAACGGCCGCCTCTGCTGCCCGCTCGATGCGTTGGTTCTCGATCACGCCCGTTCGAGGGCGGCCAAGGCGGCGTTGTGGCCGCACATCCCGTGCGAGCCACCGCCCGGAGGCGTTGACGAGGAGCCGAGGTAGACGCCGGCGATCGGGGTCGTATACGGGTTCGTCTGTGGAAAGGGCCGGAAGACGAGCTGGGATGCGCTGTGCGCCCCGCCTGAGATGTCTCCTCCCACGTAGTTGGGATTGCGTGCCTCGAGCTCTCTCGGCGAGAAGACATGCGTGGCGAGGATGGTTTCGGAGAATCCGGGAGCCAACTCTTCGATCCTCCGGGCGATGGTGTCGGTGAAATCGTCGCCCGACGCATTCGGCACATGGGCGTACGCCCACACGGTGTGTTTGCCCTCGGGCGCCCGCGTGTCGTCGAAGAGTGATTGCTGGCCGACGAGGACGAAGGGATCAGCGGCGGCGGTGCCTCGGTACGTCTGTGTCTCGGCCCGGTTGATGTCGTCGTCGGTTCCGCCGATGTGGATCGTCCCGGCGCGGGCCAGCTGCGGGTCTGCCCACGGGATGGGGCGGTCGACGGCGTAGTCGACCTTGAACGCGGCAGGCCCATAGCGGTAGCGGCGCGCCCGCTGGATGTATCCGGCGGGAAGGCGGTCACCGGCGATGTGGGCGAAGGCGGTCGGAGTGACGTCCAAGATGGTGATCGGGGTGGCGGGGATCTCTGCCAAGTCGCCGATCATCTTCCCGGTCTCGATCACTCCGCCAAGGCTCTCGATGTACGAGGCCAGGGCGTCGGCGATCGACTGTGAGCCACCCTTGGCTACCGGCCAGCCGAAGACGTGACCGGTGACCATCAACAGCCAGCCGAACGAAGCCGAGAGCGGATGGGTGAGCGGCAGGAACGCATGCGCGGCGCAGCCGGCGAACAACGCCCTCGCCTCGGTCGACTCGAACCGGCGCCGGGCGGTCAGTCTCGCCGAGGCGAGCGAGTTGAGCCCGAACCGGGCGACCGTGAGCGGGTGCGCCGGGATGCCGACCAGCGGACCGAGGACGTGTTCGGCGATCATCGGCCATTGCCCCGTCCAGCGGCTCATCAGGCGGTGGTAGGTGGCGCCGTCGAGCCCGAGTTGGGCGGCGGTGGCGGCGATGTCCCGTTCCAAGATCACCGAGCGGCCTGGGGCGACTGCGTGGCCGAGTGGCGCGTCCGGCTGGATCCACTCGAGCCCGTGTTCGCCGAGCGGGAGCTGGGTGTAGAACGGAGAGCCCATCGCCAGCGGGTGGAAAGCCGAACAGACGTCGTGGCGAAATCCCGGCAGCGTGAGCTCCTCGGTCCTGGTGCCGCCGCCGATCGTGTCGGAGCCTTCGATGACGAGGACCTTCCGCCCGGTCCCGGCCAACGTGGCGGCGGCGGAAAGCCCGTTCGGGCCGGAACCGACCACGACGGCGTCGAAGTCACTCAACGGTGTTCCTCTGGGCTTGGCGCATCCGGTCGATGATCCGGATGTCGGAGTCCCCGGCCATGCGTTTGTTGGCGATCTGCGCCGGCCCGATCAGACGGAAGCGCTCTGGGAGGAAGGGGCGGATCTTGCCGAGGATCGCCAAATTGAGGTCGAGCCAGCGCTGGCGCCACGGTCCCCATTCGACTCCGTACAACTCCTTCAGCGGCTGGGGGAGCGTCCCGAACGAAGCGAACGAGATGAATCCCCACATCCATTTGACTCCTCTGGGGACCGGTCCCGAGGAGATGATGTCGGCGACGTCCTGTGCGACGTCGGTCAGCATCATCGTCTCGGAGTGGACCATCTCGTCCACGTACGCCTCCATCGCCTCGTAGGTGGCGGGCACTTTGTCGGCCGGCAGGAGGATCAGCTCGGCCGCGATCAGGTTCTCTTCGTGATACCGCTGGCGCTCTTCGGGCGTGAGTCGGCGCACCGTGCGCTCGAAGAAGTAGATCGACGAGACCTCGAGCGCGGCGTGAACCCAGAGCAACTGGTCGTGGTCGAGTGCGTCGTAGTGGCCGCCCGTGACCGGATCGATGCCGTTGACCTTGAGGTGCAGCTTGTTGATCTTGTCGGCGGCTTCCTGCGCTTCTTCCTTGGAACCGAAGGTGACGGTCGACTGCAGCATGAGCGTGCGGATGAGGCGAGCCCACGGGTCGCGTGAGTACATCGAGGTCTGACGCGCCCCTGCTGCGATGAGTGGATGGGCGGCGTGCATGAGGAGGGCGCGGGCTCCGCCGAACAGGACGGTGAGCTCGCGGTTGACTTCCCAGGTGATGCTCTCTGGGCCGAAATAGCCGGGGTCGCTCATCGACGAGAGACTACGAGGGTGGGCGGGCTTTGCACGATCGGATGTGCGGGGTTGACTATTCGAGATATTTCGAATAGTGTGACCATACGAACAAAACCGAACGTTCGAAAACATTAAGGATCTGACCTTGGACTCGAATGTTCGAATCGACCGAACGACCACGGCAGAGGGCGCATGACCACCACAGTGACACAGTTCAACCTCGGAACCGAGCGGCGACCGTTCACGGTCGAGATCGCCGTGAACCCGTTCTTCGACTTGCTCATGGCGGTGTGGTCGTCGAACGAACACGACGACAAGGCGCTGACCTACGAGATCGGCGTCGATTGGCTCGAGTCGTTTGCAGCCGCCACACCCGAGGAGGCGCGCCGCCAACTCGAGCAGTTCGCCGGCTCCGGATCGCACTTCGCGCTCTGGCTGGTTCTCGGACTCGTCGCCGACCAGGCAACCGGTCTCACAACGATCGACGAGACGCTCGAGTGGATCGCCGCCGCAGACCTCCGCAGGGAGATCGTCGCCCAGACCTGCTGCACCAGTTCGGAGGCGGACGTCGCGGCCGCGCTCGCCGGTGACGAAGACGCCCAAAGGCGCCTGATCGACGACTGCGGCAGGGCGGGTGAAGCGCGACTCGGCTCATTTGCCGAGAAGGCGGCGGTGATCGCCGAGGATCTGGTCCGAAACGTCGATCACGATGCCGGCACCCTCCTGTCCGACGCGCTCGCCTCGATCCGGAGGGAGGCGTTCAGCGAGAACGAGGAGGAGTGGGCGCTGGCGCTCGAGCGAAGCGCCGAGGCGGTCTCGCTACTGATTCCCGGTTCCCGCCCCGAAGGGCTGATCGAGCAGATCACCAACGGCATCGACTTCGAACTCCCGATCGGCATCACCCGCATTGTGCTGGTGCCATCGGTGGTGATCAGGCCGTGGTCGATGGTCAACGAGACGGGATCCACCGTCGTGATCGTCTACCCGGTCGCAGAAGAGCACCTCCATGCCGACCCCGACGCCGCACCGAGTTGGCTCGTCAGCTACTACAAGGCGCTCGGTGACGCTCGGCGGCTCAAGATCCTTCGCCGGCTGTCGACCGGACCCGCCGACCTCGGAGAATTGACCGAACTGATCGGCATGGCGAAGACCTCGACATTCCACCACATCGGAGTCCTCCGATCCGCCGGCCTGGTCCGGGTCCACGTCGGAGGAACGAATGCCGGCACCTACGACCTTCGGCCGCAAGCGTTCTTCGACGCCGACGGCCTCCTCGACAAGTACCTCGCCCTGGAAGGGATGAACCAATGATCAATCAGCACCTCATCGAGCCCTTCGCCCGCAGCTACCGCTTCTTCGACGACAGCGGTCACACCATCACCGATGAAGTCGTGCTCCGTCCGACGCTCCGACAGCGCTTCGGGCTCAGACTCATCGATCTCGGACACCACCTGAGTGGCCCGGTCTCCGACAGCCGCATGGCCGCCTGACCAGAACACCGAACGGTTTCGTTCGGACAGGGGAGGTCCTCTCACCGGGGATTCCGGCATCGCCGGGATCCCCGTCTCCCTTCGTGGGTTCGTGGCCGGCGCCTCCGGGCGATGGGTTCGGCCTGGCGGTCTCGCATCGAGTGTGCGCTCGATGCGAGCCTCGCTGCGCTCGACACCGAATCCGTGTGGCAGCGGCCGCAGCCCCCAGAGCGCCGAAGGCCCATTGCACCGATGCGAAGCGAGGTCCAAAGCGATGAGTCAACCGGCAACGGCCAACTCTCAGTCGTCGAGTGGGTCTTCCATGACGACATCCCAGCGGTCCAGGCAGTCGCCGCACCGGTAGGCGAGGACGTCACCGACCTCAACTTCGCCGTCCTCGGGCAGGAACGAGATCAGTGTGGCGGTGCCACCGCATTCGACACAGATGATCTCCGTGGGTGGGATCATGGCGCCTCCTTCAACTGATCATACGGCATGAGCCGGCTCGAGCTCGGGGCTCGACGGCTCGACGACCGGTTTTCCGGTTCGGAAGATGATCGTGCCGATGATCCCGGCGAGGATCGAGCCGGCGAAGATGCCGACCTTGGCCTCGTCGGTCAGGATCGGATCGGTGAAGGCCAGTGCGGTGATGAACAGCGCCACGGTGAATCCGATGCCGGCGACGGTGGCGACGCCGATCACATGGCGCCAGTTCGATCCGGCGGGGAGCCTGCCCATCCCCGTCCTGACGGCGATCCAGGTGAAGGCCGAGATGCCGACCGTCTTGCCGATGACGAGGCCCATCGCCACGCCGAGCGCCACCGGTGAGGTCAGTGCCTCTCCGATCGAGCCCTCGAAGCGGACACCGGCGTTGGCCAGGGCGAACAGGGGGACGATGAGGAACGAGCTCCAGTTGACGAGGCGGCGCTCTGCCCGAGCGAGCGGGCCAACCGATTCCCGGGCGATCTCCGACAGCATGAGCGAGTCGAAGTCGGCCAGCTCGTTGGCATGGGTGTCATCGGTGTCGGAGGGGTATTGGTCGATGATGGTCTGGGTGCGAGCCTTGAGCTCGAGGTTCGAGTACATCGGTCGAACGGGCGTGAGGAAGGCCAGTGCGACTCCGGCGAGCGTCGCATGCACACCAGATTCGAGGAAGAAGTACCAGATCAAGATCGCTACCGGCAGGTAGAAGATCTGCGTTCGGATGCCGACCCGACTGGCGAGCCACACGCCGGCGAGCCCGACGAACGCCATGCCGAGGTAGCCGAACGAGAGGTCGTCGGTGAACACCACGGCGATCACGAGGATCCCACCGAGGTCGTCGACGATCGCCAGCGCCAGTAGGAAGAGCTTGATGCTCGCGGGCACCACTTTTCCCAGCAGTGCGAGGACTCCGACCGAGAAGGCGATGTCCGTCGCCATCGGGATCGCCCATCCGCCGGTGGCCTCACCGCCCTGAGGGAGGACGAAGGCGAGGTAGATCAGGGCTGGAACGGCCATGCCTCCGAGCGCGGCGATGACCGGGACCGAAGCAGCCTTGGGGTCTCGGAGTTCGCCGAGCACGAGCTCGCGCTTGATCTCCAGTCCGACGACGAAGAAGAAGATCGCCATCAGGCCATCGTTGATGAGGTGCTCGACCGATTCGTTGAATTCGAACGCCCCGAACTCGATGTGGAGATGGGTCTCGAGGATGTGGAAGTAGGTTTCGCCGTACGCGGAGTTCGCCCAGATGACCGCGACAACCGCAGCGATGAGCATGACGATGCCCGATCCGGCCTCGGCACGCATGAACGCTGCGACCGGCGCGACGAAACGCCGCGGGACATATCGGTCTGAGTGCATCCACGTCTTGTGGAGCCGTTCGCTGCGCTGCTGCATCGGTGTTGTGTCTCCTGAGGCTGGTGCTCAGCCGAGTGTGCGTCCCTGGGACTTCAAGTCCGTGCATGCCTGGGTGACGCGGGCGGCCATTCCCGCCTCGGCCTTTTTCATATATGACCGAGGGTCGTAGACCTTCTTGTCGCCCACTTCTCCGTCGACTTTAAGCACGCCCGCGTAGTTTGTGAGGACATGGTCGACGATCGGCCGGGTGAACGCATACTGGTTGTCGGTGTCGATGTTCATCTTGACGACGCCGTAGCCGAGCGTCTCGTGCACCTCGTCGAGGGTCGAACCGCTGCCACCGTGGAACACCAGCAGGTGCCGGAATCCGTCGAAGCGCTCTTCGACCGCGGCCTGCCCGTCCCGGAGGATGGTCGGCCTCAACTGGACCGACCCCGGCTTGTACACCCCGTGGACGTTGCCGAACACCGCTGCCAGCAGGTAGGTGCCGCGCTCGCCGGTGCCCAACACCTCTGCGGTGCGCACCATGTCTGCAGGCGACGTGTAGAGCTTCTCCCGATCGACGTCCTCGTTGTCCATGGCGTCCTCGACACCACCGACGATCCCGATCTCGAGTTCGAGCACGATGTCGAGGGCCGAGCACTCGGTCAGCAGGTCCGAGGCGAGCGCCAGGTTCTCCTCCAGAGGCAGCTCCGAGGCGTCGAGCATGTGGCTCTGGAAGAGCGGCAGCCCGGTGTCGGCCCTGTGCTTGCGGGAGACCTCGAGGAGCGGCCGGATGTAGGTGTCGACCTTGGGTGGCTGGCAGTGGTCGGTGTGGAGGGCGACGTTCACCGGATACCGCTCCGCAACGACGTGTGCGAACTCGGCGAGCGCAGTCGCACCGAGGGGCATGTCCTTGTTGGCCAGACCCGACAGGAACTCGGCGCCACCCGTCGAGATCTGGACGATTCCGTCCGATTCGGCGTCGGCGAACCCCTTGAGGGCGGCGTTCAGCGACTCGGACGAGGTCACGTTGATGGCCGGGAACGCGTATCCGCCTTCGGTGGCGGCAGCAAGCATTGCTCGGTACGTCTCGGGTGATGCGATGGGCATGATGCTCCAGGAGTCGGCGTGCTCTTTTGAAGGTAGTGGGTTGCCGACGTGCTGTCCGATTGCCGGTTCGGTAGTTTCCTGCCAGTGATCGAAGAGAACCGACAGTCCCGCGTCATCGAGAGGAACTCGGTCGCGGCCACCCACCCCGTCAAACGGGCGGTGTATCTCGTGCTCGGAATTCTCTTTCTCGGTCTTGCGCTCGTGGGCATCGTGGTTCCCGGCCTGCCGACCACCATCAACGCCATCATCGCCGGGTTCTTCTTCACCCGCTCATCGGAGCGGTTCGACAACTGGCTGACCAGGCATCCCGTGCTGGGACCGCCGGTGCTGGATCACCGCAACGGGATCGGGTTCACGACCCGCGCCAAGACGATCGCAGTGAGCGCCATCACCATCTCGATAGCGCTGTCGTCGTGGATCATCGCCTCGTCGGATGCACCGTCATTCGTGCTGGCGATCATGGCGATCGCCTGGGTGTACGCGGTCTGGTACGTCCTGCACCAGCCGACCAAGCCGACCGTCGCCTGAGCTCTCCTCGACCGTAGGAGAGGTCTCCAGAGGCTTGCGGAGGGTCGCCGTCTCGCCCGCCGCTATCCCGGCCCCGATTCGTCACCGACGATCTCCGCGAGCGTTCTGGGAAACCTGATCTCGACCGTGACCGGTTCAACCGGGAGCACTCTGGGAACTGGAGATCGGCCGTGATCCGGCGCCATTCCGAGAGGCATCGAGAATCGAGTGGTCGGGTTCGAGGATGCATGCGCCCAAGGCGATGGTCGCGCCCTGACTATGCCGGCCATGCGCCGGCGGGTCGTCATTGCTCGGATCGATCTGCCAAGGCGCCGACGCGGCGGCCTGCCCACGTGGTCACGAGGGCGGCGGTGTGTCGGCTCACTGCAGACGAGACGGCGTCGAAGCCGTGCTGTGCACCGAGGACGCGAACGAAGTCGACGTCGGCGCCCGTCTGCTCGGCTGCCGCGACGAACACCTCCGCCTCGGCGATGGGGACCAGTGAGTCGTGGGTCCCGTGGATCACGAGGAACGGCGGGGCATCGGCACGGACGTGGTCGATGGGCGAGACGGCATGGAACTCGTCGGGCTTCTCGTGGTAGGAACCGCGCATCACATCCCGGTCGACGTACGGCCAGTCCGGTCGAGTCTTGAAGCGGTTGGCCATGTCGTAGATGCCGTACATCGGGATGCAGGCGGCCACCGACACGTCGGCAGGTTCGAGTCCGTCGTGGAATTCCTCGGAGGTGCTGAGCGCTGCAAGGCTGGCGAGGTGCCCCCCGGCGGAGCTGCCTGACAGCACGATCCGCCCGGGATCGATTCCGTAGTGTTCGGCCTCTGTCCGGAAGTGGTGGATCGCCTGTTTGATCGCTCGCACCTGGTCGGAGATGGTCGCGGCGGGAGCGAGGGGATAGCGGAGTGCGGCCACCGTCCAGCCCTCCCTTGCCAGGGAGTGGTACATCCGTCGAGCCTGCTTCTGCGGTCCGCCCCCGGTCCATCCGCCTCCGTGCACATAGACGAACAGCGGTGCTCGGGGGGTCCGGCGGCGGGAGCGCACGAGATCGAAGGTGCCCGCCTCACCGTACGGAAGCTCGTCGAGTTGCTCGAGGTCTGGCGGAGTCGGAACCGGGCGGCCGGTCAGCGTCGCCGGCAGCGCCTCCTCGAAGACGGGCGTTGCGATCCCAGGGCGAAGCAGGCGGACCGATCTGGCGTTTCTCGACATGAGGGCTCCGAGCCCGACCAGCGATACCCCCAACATCGCCAGTCCGAGCCGTCCCATCGCAAGGCGGGTTCCCCCGATCGCGACGAACACGGCGCCGGCGCCGATCCGTGAGATCGCCCAGAAGGGAGCGAGCGATGTGGTGATCATCGCCGGGAGCCAGAGCGGTGGCAGCGGGGCTTGCGGCGTTCGCAGGCGCCGGAGAGCGTTGACGGTCAGGAGCAGCGCAACGAAGCCGTATGTGAAGAGGAGAGCGGATGCCATGGGAGGGTTTCTATCGGCAGCGGGGGCGTCTACTCAACCGATCGTAGAAGTACCGTGCTGCTGTGACGACTCGACCCCGATCAATCAGCTTCCCGGCGGTTCTGGCCGGGACGATGGGGGCGAGCACGTTCGGTCTCGTCGTGTTCGCCGTGCTGGCGGCGGACCTCATCGCGGAGTTCGGCGTCGAGCGGTGGCAGATCGGCGCGCTCGTGACCGCGACCACGATCTCGGGTGCGCTCATCTCCCCTGCGATCGGCACGCTGACCGACCGGATCGGAGCTCGCAGAGCGACGCTGGCGACGCTGGCGATCTCGGGCGGGGCACTGGGTTCGATGGCGGTGTCGCCCGTGTTCGGGCTCGTGGCGCTCTTCGCGCTGGTCGGGGGAGTGGGCCAGGCGATCGCCAACCCTGCGACGAACAAGCTGATCTCGATGCATGTGGCCGCCGGCAGCCGGGGCGTCATCACCGGGATCAAGCAGTCCGGAGTCCAGTTCGGAACGTTTCTCGGGGGGCTCGCGCTGCCGGCGATCACAGTGGCGTTCGGTTGGAGATGGGCGATCGCAGTCTTCGGGATGGCGGCGCTCGGTGGCGCGATGGCGGCCGCTGCGGCCCTCCCCGCGGACGTCGAGTCGGAGCCCGCCCCGGTGGGCGGTGCAACGGATTCCGCGATGCCGAGGGTGATCCGGTCCCTGGCGGTGTACGGGTTTCTCCTGGGCTTCGCCGGCACGGCGATCTTCACGTATCTCCCGCTGTTCGCCGAGGAGTCGCTTGGCTTCTCGAAGAGCTCCGCCGGCTATGTGGTGGCGTTCCTCGGTTTGATGGGCGTTCTGGGGAGGATCGGCTGGGGCCGGATGTCCGAGGTTCGGCTCGGGGCGATGCGTTCGCTGCAGATCATCTCCGTGCTGTCGGCTGTCGCTGCCCTCCTGCTCGTCGCATCCAGCCATCTGTCGTGGCTGGTGTGGATCGCCGCCGTCGCCACCGGCTTCTCGGCGAGTGCGTGGAATGCCGTCGGCATGCTGGCGATCATCCAGTCGGTGCCGACCAGGCTGGCGGGCAGGGGGTCGGGCATCGTCCTGGCCGGATTTCTCCTCGGCCTGGGGATCGGGGCACCTTCGTTCGGCTACTCGGTGGATCGCCTGGGCAGCTATCTCCCCGGCTGGTTCGGCATCACTGCGATCTTCCTGCTTGCGCTCCCGGTCACGCGGTCGCCGGTGGCGGAAGTCTCCTGAACGCAAGATGCCCCCGGGATTCCCGGGGGCATCTCTCTGCTCGCGATCGAGTCGATCAGGCCTTGGCGGCCTGGACCTCCACTTCGATGCTCACTTCTTTGCCGACCAGCCAGCCGCCGGCCTCGAGCGCCTGGTTCCAGGTCAGTCCGAAGTCTTCGCGGTTGATCTTCGTCTCACCCGAGAAGATCGCCTTCTCGTTTCCCCATGGGTCGCTCATGAGCCCACCGTAGGTCATGGTCAGCGTGACCGGCTTGGTCACGTCCTTGATCGTGAGGTCGCCGGTGACTTCGAACTCGCCGCCCCTGTCGGTGATCGACGTGCTCTCGAATGCGATCTGGGGGTACGTCTCTGCGTCGAAGAAGTCGCCGCTGCGGAGGTGGTTGTCCCGGTCGGTGGCGCCGGTATCGATCGACGCTGCGTCGATCGAGACGGTGACCGAGGTCGACGAGGCGTCCTCACCCTGGGTGATGGTGCCGGTGAAGCTCTTGAAGCTGCCACGGACCTTGGCGGCCATCAGGTGCTTGACGGTGAAGCCGACGGATGTGTGGGCGGGGTCGAATGTCCAGATGCCGGGTGCCGGCTTGGTGATCGTGTGTGCCATGTGCGGGGCTCCTTCTCTCGTTCGAGACATATATCTGAGTGCTCAATGAAATGTAGCGAGTAATGGTTGAGCTGTCAAATGTTTAGCGGTAAGATGATTCCATGAGTAACGCAGTCGTTGACGGAAGCACAGTGATCACAGCCTGCAACGACGCCAGGATCCACACGTTCGGCGTGCTACTCGAGGCGATGGCGCATCTCAACCGCATCTTCGACCGGTCGCTGCAATCCCGGATCGGCATCAATCAGAGCCTGTTCGAGGGCCTCCTCCGAATCGAACGGTCGGGCGGGGAGCTCTCCATGGGTGCACTCGCCGATCAGGTCGCTCTCACCTCCGGCGGCGTGACCCGGATGGTCGCTCGGCTCGTCGAGGCCGGCTATGCCGAGCGAAGGTCCTGTGAGACCGATCGTCGGGTCCAGTACGTCGCGATCACCGGCCCGGGACGGGACGTCCTGTCACGAGCCCTCGACGTTCACCTCGAAGATCTCGAAGAGCACTTCACCGGACTGCTGGCACCCGAAGAGCGTCGGGTGATCACCGACGTCATGGAGCGGCTCCGGCCGGATCACTCGTAGGCGATCGCCTCGAGCACGTTCAATCTCGATGCCCGCTGGGCGGGATAGATGGCGGCGATCACACCGGCGATCATCGCCAGCACAACGGCGAGGACGATCTGGAGAACCGGCAGCCGGAAGACGATCTCGTCGGTGTCCAATGCCTCCACCAAGGCCCGGGCGAGCACGATGCCGACCACCGAGCCCAACAGCGCGCCATAGACGGCGATGATCACCGACTCCCATGTCACCATCCGCCGGATCTGCTTTCGGGTCGAGCCGACGGCCCGGAGCAGGCCGATCTCCCTCGTCCGCTCGATGACCGACAGCAACAGCGTGTTCACGATGCCGACGAAGGCGATCACCAGAGCGAGGGCCAGCAGGGCATACACCAGACCGACGAATCCCCTGATGCCGGTGATCGCCTGGTCGGCGAATTCGGACTGGTCGAGGCTGGTCGTCCCCGGGAAGTCGACGAGAACGTCCTCCACCGCGCTGCGTGCCGCAGCCGAATCGAACGAACGGTCGAACTTCACGAAGAGCGATTGGTCGAAGTCTTCGGTGAAGTTTCGCCGGTAGCCCTCGAGATCGAGGTAGATGTTGCCTCCCGGCCCGGCCTCGACGAACACTGCCCGGACGGTCAGCGTCTGCTCCCCGGTGCGGGCGAACTCGACGTCGAGGGTGTCCCCGACGCCGACATCGAGATCGGAGGCGGCATTCTCAGAGAGAGCCACCCCGTCGGCGCCGACCGAGGCGAGGTCACCGGCCACGACCTCGATGTCGATGGCGTTCTCGATCTTCGCCAACTCCGAGGCCGACACGAACTCGACGTCCCCTTCGACCAGCATGGGTCCCTGCCGAAGGCGGACGACGTCCTCGATCTCGTCGAGCGACTCGATACGGTCGGCGATCTGAGGTGACAGACCGGCTGCTCCGAACCCGATCGGTTGCACGACGAGGTCGGTCTTGAACGTGTCGGCGATCAGCTTGTCGGTCGTCGCGGACAGGCTCGAGGCCAGGATCGTGACGAACACCATCAGGGCAACGCCGACCATCAGCGCAGCCGATGTCACTGCCGTGCGTCCAGGATTCCTCACTGCGTTCTCGGTGGCCAACCGTCCGATCGCCCCGAATGCGGCCCGGATCGGCGCTCCGAGAGTGCGTCCCAGCGGACGAGCGAACGCCGCCGAGAGGATGGCAAGGCCGATGAACAGCAGGGCGGCACCCACGCCCACGAAGGCAGCCCGCGGAATCTGCTCGGGCGGGTCGAGGAACAGACCGGCGGCGATCACGCCGGTGCCGAGCACGGAGATCACCGATCCGGCGATCATGACGATCCGGAACAGCCGGCTGGTGGGCCGGGCGGTGACCTGGCGGAGCGCGGCGATCGGGGGAACGGCGCTCGCCCGGTAGGCCGGGACGAGAGCCGAGAAGACGGTGACGATCACACCGGACAACACGGCGATGAGAATCGTGCGGGGGAGGACCTGTGGCGTCGTTGCAGGGATCTCGCCGCCGAACCGGCTGAACGCGGCTCTGATCCCAATGGCCAGGACAACACCGAAGACCACTCCGAGCAGGGAGCCGATCACGCTGACGATGAACGCTTCCACCAGAACCATCCGCCGGACCTGTCGCTTCGTGGCCCCGATGGCGCGCAGGAGGGCGAGTTCCTTGGTTCGCTGGGCAACGATGACTTGGAAGGTGTTGAAGATCAGGAAGCCGCCCACGAACAGCGACACGTACCCGAACGCCAGCAGGAACGTGTTGACGAAGCCGAGTGCCTCCTTGAACCCGGACAGCTGCTCCTCGGCCGCCGTCGCGGCGTCCACGACCGATGTGTTCTCGGGGGCGATCTCTTCGATCGCCGCCACCAGCGCCTCGGGGCTGATGTCGCCGGCTCCGACAACCGAGATCGTGTCGACGAAGCCGGCTGCGTCGAAGAGCTGCTGGGCGGCCGCGTAGGTGAAGGACACGAAGGTGGCACCACCGAAGTTCGACGAGCCGCCGAGACCGATCGTGCCGACAACCTCGAAGCGCTCCTGCTCCCCGAGGGCGATGACGCCGACCTCGTCTCCGATCTCGATGTCGAGGCGGTCGGCGCTGGACGCGTCGATCACGAGGTCCTGGTCTCCGATCGGCGCCGAGCCGTCGCGAACGGTCAGTGGGCTGGCAACATCCGACCACGAGGTGCCGATGGTCGGAGGCCCGAAGCCCCCGAGCGCCTCGCCGTTGGGGTCGATCAGCGTGACCAATCCGGCGACGGTGCCGACGGCAGCCTCGACTTCGTCGAGCGCTGCGATCTCGTCGACGAGGCTCTCCGGCAGCCGCTCGGGGAACGTGAACGTCGACAGTTCCTCCGACACGTCGCCGGTCACCTGTGCATCGATGCCGGCGAGCGACTGGGAGAAGAGATCGGAGAACACGCGATCCAACGTGTCGGTGAAGACATAGCTCCCGGCGATCAGGCCGGTCCCGAGCATGATCGCCAGTACCGTGAGGGCGAGCCTCAGCTTGTGGCCCAACAACCCTTTGAGGGTGGCGCGGAGCATCAGACCTCGAGCGTCCTGATCTTGTCGAGGACGGCTTCTGCGGTCGGAGCATCGATCTCGTCGACGATGTGACCGTCCTCGAGAAAGACAGCACGGTCGGCGTAACCGGCCGCCACAGGATCATGGGTGACCATCACGATCGTCTGGTCGAATTCGTCGACAGCCAATCTGAGGAACTCGAGGAGGTGTGCGCCGGACTTCGAGTCGAGATTGCCCGAGGGCTCGTCGGCGAAGATCACATCGGGCTGTGACGCCAGGGCCCGCGCCACCGCGACCCTCTGCTGCTGGCCGCCTGACAACTCCGACGGCCGATGGCTGAGTCGATCACCGATCTCGAGCACATCGATCACTCGATCGAACCAGTCACTGTCGACGGCGGTGCCGGCGATGTCGAGCGGGAGCGTGATGTTCTCGCTCGCCGACAGCGTGGGGACGAGATTGAAGGCCTGGAACACGAACCCGACGCGGGTGCGCCGCAGCAGCGTCAACTCGCGATCGTTCAGCTGCCCGAGATCTTGATCGCCGATGAAGACCTTCCCCGACGTGAGCTCGTCGAGTCCGGCGATGCAGTGAAGCAGGGTGGACTTCCCCGAGCCCGACGGTCCCATGATCGCCGAGAAGCGGCCCTGTTCGAACGCGACCGTGACACCGTCGAGTGCCCGGACCTCGGTTGGGCCGGAACCGTAGATCTTGGTGGCCTGCTCGGCCCGTACCGCTGTAGTCATCGGGGGCAGGCTACCGAGGGCGTCGGACTAGCTGTCCGCGCCCTCGAATCCCTGCTGGCGCCACGCCTCGTAGGTGACGACGGCGACCGAGTTGGACAGGTTGAGGGATCGCACTCCTGCCCGCATCGGGATGGAGAGAACCGCTTCGACCCAGTCGGCGGAGAGCACCTCTCTGCTCAGCCCGACCGACTCCCTGCCGAACAGGAGGGCATCGCCGGGCACGTAGTCGATCTCGTGATACGGCACCGAGCCGGACTTGGCGAGGGCGAACACCCGTCCCGAGTGGCCCGAGCGCCACGTGTCGAGATCGGGATGGACGGTGACCGATGCCCGTTCCCGGTAGTCCATGCCGGCTCGACGGAGCCGGGCATCGTCGAGTTCGAATCCCAGCGGCTCGATCAGGTGCAGCCGTGCCCCGGTGTTCGCCGCCAACCGCATGGCATTCCCCGTATTCGGCGGAATCTCGGGATGAACGAGGACTAGGTGAAACATGCCGCGGCCGTGCCTTTGGTGCGGTGCGCACTGCGTGCTGCCTGCTTCCGGCTTCCGGCTTCCGGCCGATGACGCGTGGTTGGAGCCGGTAGCTGGTAGCCGGGGGCCGATAGCTGCCGTCCCGAGCGTCCGGTTGGCGTGACAGCCACCGCTAAAACAACCGGAGTTCGCGGGATTCGATCTCGCGGAGGCCGTCGTAGTCGACTTCGACGCAGGCGATTCCCCGGGCTTCCGCCAGGGTCTTGGCCTGCGGCTTGATGATCTGCGCGGCGAAGATGCCACGCACCGGTGCCAGCCTCGGATCGTTGTCGAGCCGTTCGAGGTAGCGGGCGAGCTGTTCGACGCCGTCGATCTCCCCGCGCCGCTTGATCTCGACTGCGACGGTCTGACCGTCGGCCGCCTGACACAGCAGGTCCACCGGCCCGATGTCGGTCTGGAACTCGCGCCGGATCAGCTCGAGGTCGTCCTCGAGAACCCAGGGCCTGTGAGCGAGGAGCTCCTGGAGGTGCGCTTCGACGCCGTCCTTGATGAGGCCCGGGTCTTCGCCCAGTTCGTGATCGGTGTCGGAGATCACATCGTGGAGCGTGATCGTGAGCCGTTCCCCCTTCGGATTGATCACGATCCATTCGGACTCGGTCTCGGTGACCGTGTTCGGGGCATTCATCCAGTTGAGCGGCTTGTATGCGCCGCCGTCGCTGTGGATCGCCACGCATCCGTCGGCCTTGATCATCAGCAACCGCTGGGCGCGAGGGAGATGTGCGGTCAGCCGACCCTCGTAGTCGACCGTGCACTCGGCGATGACCAGTCTCACTTGGGGCCGAGTTTGTCCAGAGCCATAGCCTGGGCGAGCACCGACTTCTCGAGGTCGTCCATGTCCTGGCTCTCGTTCGGAGCGTGTACGGCGGAGGTCGGATCTCCTGCGCCGGTCAGGAGGATCGCAGCGTCGGGGAAGCGTGACGAGAAGTCGGCGACGAACGGGATGGATCCGCCGACACCCATCTCGACCACCTTCCTGCCCCAAGCCTCCTCCATCGAGGATCGGAAGGCGTCGACCGTGGGGCCGGCGAGCGGCAGTTGGAACGCCTCGCCCGCCTCGACGCTCGTGACCGTCACCTGTGCGCCCCACGGAACGTGGTCGAGCAGGTGGGTGCGGAGCGCGCCCATCGCATCGGAGGGGTCCTGGCCGGGAGCGATGCGCATGCTGACCTTGGCTCTGGCGACCGGCACGAGTTGGTTGATGGCCTCGCTCAGCTTCGGCGCGTCGACCGCCAGGACGGCAATCGCCGGCTTGGTCCACATCCGAGATGTGAGGCCACCGGACCCGATCTGGGAAAGACCGGGCACGGTGCCCATCGCCGAGCGGATCTCCTCTTCGGTGAGATCGAGCGGGTCGGACTCGTTCGATACCAGGCCCGGCACGGCGACTTCACCGGTGTCGGTGTGGAGCGTCGCGAGCAGTCTCGAGAGTGTGGTGATCGCGTCTGGGAACACCCCGCCGTACATGCCGGAGTGGACGGCGTGCTTGGCGGTCCGGACCTCGACGACGCAGGCAACGAGACCCCGCAGCGATGTGGTGAGCGCCGGTTCGCCCACCCGCCAGTTGCCGGAGTCGGCGATGACGATCGCGTCGGCCCGAAGCAACTCTGCATAGGTGTCGAGGAACCCGCTGAGGTGGGCGGACCCGATCTCTTCCTCGCCCTCCACGAAGACTTTGATGTTCACCGGCGGCTTCCCGCCGAAGGCGAGCAGCGTCCCGAGATGCATGATGATGCCCGACTTGTCGTCGGAGGCGCCGCGTCCATAGAGCCGCCCGTCTCGCTCGAAGGCCTCGAACGGCTCCATCTCCCATTCCTCGGATGGCCCCGGGGGCTGCACGTCGTGGTGGGCGTAGAGGAGCACGGTCGGAGCGCCTTCCGGGCCTGAAACCGAGGCGAAGACGGCCGGATGGGCGTCGGGGTACTCCAGCAGTCGGGCGTCCTGTGCGCCCACCTCGACGAGGAGGTCCCGGACGCGCTCGGCGGATCGGCGAACCTCGGAGGTCGGGTAGCCGCCGGCGCTCACCGAGGGGATCTCGATCAGCTCTTCGAGGGTGGCCCGCAGGCCAGGCATGAGTTCGTGCACCGTGGTCGGGAGATCCGTCATGACGAGCGAGGGTACTGGCACGGTCACCGGGTGGTTCCGGCCGGCGCCCTGGTCTCGGGGACAAGTGCCCGTGGTCCACCGTCATGAGGTGCTCGCCTGCTCATGGCTCATGGCCACCGTTCACCTACCGTTCCGGTATGCGGTTTCGAATCTCTGGGATCCCCGTCGATGTGCGCTGGTCGTTCTGGCTGGTGGCGCTGCTGGTCGTCCCGCTCCCGTATCGACTCCTGCTCCGGCCCAGAGCCTGGCCGTTCGTGCTGGGGTGGTTGGTGGTCGTGTTCCTCACCGTGCTCGTCCACGAGTACGCCCACGCGCGTGCCGCCAGGGCGCGTGGGTCGGAGGTGGCCGTGACCCTCTACATCCTCGGTGGGTTCACCACCTGGACGGCAGAGGGGGTCACCGCCCGAGAGCGCCTGCGGATCGCGGCCGCCGGGTCGCTGGCCGGGTTCGTCCTCGGCGGTCTGGTGTGGTCTGCGTTCGAGCTCCAGCTGGTGCCCGCCGAGCCCGCCGTGATGGTCTTTGCGCTCGAGAACTTCTGGTACGTCAATCTCGTCTGGGGGGCGCTCAACTGGATTCCGATTCGACCGCTGGACGGCGGGCAGATGCTGTCGAGCGCGCTCGAGGCGTGGCTCGGGAGGACCGGCTCGCGGATCGCCGACGTCGTGCTTCCATCGGTGACGGTGCTCGGGGGCCTGCTCGCGGTCGTGAACGGTCTCTACGTCGCCGCGTTGTTCGCCGGCCTCGTGTTGGCGATCGAGGCGGGCCGCTGGCTCGGCCTCGGATCGGCGCCGGAGGAGATGACCGTGCCGGAGACGGGCCCGGCAGGTGACGAAGCGGTAGGTTGACCGTATGGACTTCTCATACAGCGACAAGGTCGAACGACTCCGGGCCGAGCTCACCGATTTCATGGAGAGCCACGTCTATCCGTCCGAGCCGATCTACGAGCAGCAGATCGCCGATTCGGGCAGCCCCCACTTCCACCCTCCGGTGCTCGAGGAGCTCAAGACCGAAGCCCGCAGCCGGGGTTTGTGGAATCTCTTCCTGCCCGATCCGATCGATGGCGCCGGCCTGACGGTTCAGGAGTACGCGCCCCTCGCCGAGATCACGGGCCGGAGCCCGCAGATCGCCCCGGAAGCACTCAACTGTGACGCGCCGAACACGGGCAACATGGAGATCCTTCACATGTTCGGCACGGACGTCCAGAAGGAGCGGTGGCTGCATCCGCTCCTGGAGGGAGAGATCCGGTCGTGCTTCTCGATGACCGAGCCCGATGTCGCCTCCTCCGATGCACGAAACATCCGCACCAGGATCGAGACCGACGGCGACGACTACGTGATCAGCGGTCGCAAGTGGTTCTCTTCGGGTGCGGCATCGGAGCGATGCAAGGTCTCGATCGTGATGGGCGTCACCGACCCCGAAGCCGATCCGTATCACCAGCAGTCGATGGTCATCGTTCCGATGGACGCGCCTGGAGTGACGGTCGAGCGCGAGCCGCTCGTGTTCGGTTATCAGGATCGCGGCGGCCACCCGCAGATCCTCTTCGACAAGGTCCGCGTTCCCCGTTCCAACCTCCTCGGGGAGCAGGGCGGCGGCTTCGCCATCGCCCAGGCAAGGCTCGGCCCCGGGCGCATCCACCACTGCATGCGTGCGATCGGCGCCGCCGAGCGCTGTTTCGATCTGATGGTCCAACGGGCGAAGGCGAGGGTTGCGTTCGGCAAGCCACTGTCGGATCAGGGCGTGGTGCGGGACTGGATCGCCGAGTCGCGGATGAAGATCGAACAGGCCCGGCTGCTCGTCCTCAAGACCGCCTGGATGATCGACAACGTCGGGGTGAAGGCGGCACGGGTCGAGATCGCCGCCATCAAGGTTGTGGCGCCGGCGACGTTGACCTACGTGTCGGATCGGGCGATCCAGGTCTTCGGGGCGGCCGGCTTCACGCCGGACTTCCCCCTCGCCGAGTTCTACTCGATGGGCCGCTGGCTGCAGATGGCCGACGGGCCCGACGAGGTCCACAAGCGCTCTGTTGCCCGCGCCGAGATCGGCCGTTACGAACCCGGCCAGGTCCCCGAGCAGTACCAGTTCTAGGGTCGACCAGGCGGGTTGCGCGCACGCCGGGGTGAATTCGTTCTTGTGGCAGCGATCACCTCCAGTTGGTGCCTTGGGTTCGGCGAACGGTCGAGCTGGCGCACTGCCAGAAGAACATCGAATGGTCGACTGCCGTCCACGACGAGTGCTGCCGCCGAGCTGTGCGCGCCCGACCGTCGTTCTTGTCAGTCGGCGTGTGGCCGGCTGAAGTCGTTGGTTCACTGAACGCGACTCGGGCTCCTCCCAACAAGAACTCCTTCAGGAACGACGTCGGCCGTGTTGAGGTTGTTGCTGGAAGCCGGGAGCCGGGAGCTGGGAGCTGGGATCCGTAATCGCGTAATCATGGGAACGAAACCGCTTTACCGAGCGTTTAACCACTGACACCGAAGATGGGGATCTCATGTCAGCTCCTGAGTACTTTTTCGACACCGATCTCGACGTCCATTCGTGGCGGGAGATCGCTGCCTGCAACAACCGCACCGACGTCAGCTTCTTTCCGATGCCCGACGACCTCGTCGCAATCAACGAGGCCAAGGCGGTGTGTGGCACCTGTCCTGTCGCAGACGAGTGTCTCGGGTTCGCCCTCGAGACCAATCAGCCCGATGGGATCTGGGGCGGCATGACCGTCAAGGAGCGGGCGAAGATCCGCCGGAAGTGGCTCGAGGAGCTCCGCCGAGCCTCCTGAGGACGGGGCGACTGGTGCTCAGGCGCCGCCGCCCTGTACCTGGCCGATGTGCACCAACGCATCGCCCTGTGAGACCAGCGGATGCTGCGTGATGGCGATGACGTATCCGGAATTGGCCGCCGTGATCCTGGTCGGCCGCTGACCGAAAGCGTCTGAGATCGTGCCGAGCAGCTCGCCCCTCACGACCTGATCGCCGAGGGCGACATCGAGTTTTGCGATTCCCGAGCGGCGCGCCCTGACCCACCGGGTCGAGTCCAGTCGGATCGGCCGCCTGCGAATGCGGGGCAGCTCCCACGTCCCCATCTCCATCGCCTGGAGGACCCTGAGCACGCCCTCTACGCCGTATTGGACGGCGTCGGTGTCGAACCGGTTGATCTGCCCGGCCTCGTAGAGCAGGACCGGCACCTGGCGCTTGGTGGCCGCCATGCGGAGTGAGCCGTCCCGCAGCCTGGCGTCGATGATGAACGGCGCGCCGAACGCGTTGCTGAGACGGAGAGTCTCGGGATGATCGAGATCGCCGCGCACCTGGGGGATGTTGGTGCGGTGCCCAGCGGCGGTGTGCAGATCGATTCCCAGGTCCGACTGCGCCACCACCTCGGTCATGAAGATCTTGGCCAGGCGCGACGCCAGCGAGCCGCGTGTCGAACCAGGGAAGAACCTGTTGAGGTCGCGCCCGTCCGGCAGATAGCGGGACTGGTCGATGAAGCCGAAGACGTTCACCACCGGGGTGGCGATGATCGCCCCGCGCAGCGTCCGCACGTCGATTCGGGGCAGAACTTCGCGGATGATCTCGACGCCGTTCAGCTCGTCGCCGTGGATTGCACCGGACAGCCACACCGTCGGCCCGTCACCACGCCCATTGAGCACTGCAACCGGCATCCCCAGCATCGATCCGGTGGGGAGCCGTGCGACCGGGATGTCGAAGCGGTGACGTCTCCCCGGGACGACCTTGGTGTCGCCGATCGCGATCGTCCGGCCTTTCGTCATTTCTTGCCCCCCTTCGTCGAGCGGCGCTTCTTGGCGGCCAGCTCGACGTACTCGATGATCGATTTCGCCACATCCTTCTGGCTGGACTTCTCGATGCCCTCGAGACCGGGGGAGGAGTTGACCTCGAGGACGACGGGGCCGCGGGTGGCCTGCAGCAGGTCGACGCCGGCGACGTTGAGGCCCATCGTCTTCGCCGCCTTGACCGCGGTCGCCCGCTCTTGAGACGTCAACGTGATCGGCTCGGCGGTCCCTCCACGATGGAGGTTCGACCGGAACTCCCCGGGGGCACTGGTCCGTTTCATCGCCGCCACCACCTTGCCACCGACCACGAAGGCCCGGATGTCAGCGCCCTTCGACTCCTTGATGTACTCCTGGACGAGGATGTTGGCATCGAGCTGGCGGAACGCCCCGATCACCGACTCTGCGGCCTTCTTGGTCTCGGCGAGCACGACTCCGAGCCCCTGGGTGCCCTCGAGGAGCTTGATGACGACCGGTGTGCCGCCCACGACGTCGAGGAGGCCGGCGATGTCTTGGGTGGCATGGGCGAACCCGGTGACGGGGAGCCCGACCCGCGCCCGGGCGAGCAGCTGCATCGAATACAGCTTGTCGCGCGATCTCGTGATGGCGGCGGACGGATTGAGCGAATACACGCCCATCATCTCGAACTGGCGAACCAGGGCGGTTCCGTAGAACGTGTAGGAGGCCCCGATCCGAGGGATGACGGCGTCGAACCTGAGTTCCTCACCACGGAACAGGACTCGAGGCTTGGCCGATGTGATGTCCATGTAGCTGCGCAGGTAGTCGACGACGGCGACGTCGTGTCCACGTTCGATCGCCGCCTCGTAGAGGCGCTCGGTCGAGTACAGATGGCGATTGCGCGAGAGGATGCCGATTCTCACTCTGGGCGGTCCGTCATTCGTCCGAGTGCGGCGGTTCGCCGACCAGGTAGGAACGGCCCGGGTCCACGAGGAATCGCTTCCGGATGGTCTGGCGGCCGAGCAGCATCGGGAAGCCCATCTCGTCGCGGCGGGTCAGGGTGATCTCGGCGCCGAACGAGTGCGGACCGATGGCGATGTTCGTTGCGATGACCAGCCGATCCTCGGCGGCTCCGCTGGAGCTCTTGATCTTGCGCTCGCCGACGATCGGGGCCTCGGTGACGACGGCAGGGCCCGGAGTCTGGTGCTCGGGGTGGACGGCGAATCGCGCGAAGGTGATGCCGTCGCGTTCGAATGTCTCGAGGCCGAAGGCGTGCAGCGCGGCGGTTCGGGCTCCGGTGTCGATCTTGGCCCGCACGGTTCCCACTCCGAGATCGGGGAGGGACACCCATTCGCGCCAGCCGATCACCGGAATCGGCTTCTTCTTCCGTTTCGGTCGCTCAGTGGCCAACGGTCAGCTCCTCGGGTGCGATGCCGGCGACGGTGCGCGCCGCCAGCCATGTCGTGATCGGTACCGCGGTGACGAGGCCGATCGATCCGACCAGCGTACGGACGATTTCGACCGCGACCACTTCAGAGTTGGCGACCGTCGCCAGCGGCTGTCTCGAGAGCGCAAAGAGTAGGAGGAGCGGAATCGACGCTCCCGCATAGGCGAGGAGCAGGGTGTTCACCGTCGAGGCGATGTGGTCGCGGCCCACTCTGAGCCCGGCCGCCGTCAGATCACGCACCCCGAGGGAGGGATTGGCGCGTCGCAATTCCCACACCGTCGATGCCTGGGTGACCGTCACGTCGTCCAGTGCTCCCAAGGCGCCGAGGACGATCCCGGCAAGCAGGAGGCCGGCCACGTCGATCCCGCCGAAGAGCGTGAGGTAGAGGGACTCCTCGCCCGCGAGTCCCGAGAATCGGGCAACGTTGGTCATGACGGCCGAGAGGGCGATGGTGACGGCGAGAGCGCCCGTCGCACCGAGCAGCGCGACGTGGGTCAGTGCGGTGAAGCCGTGGGCAAGGTACAGCGATGCCATGGCGATCGCCACCGCCCCGACGGTGGCGATGAGAACGGGATCGGCTCCATCGAGGATCGCCGGGACGATGAAGGCGATCAGGACCACGACCGACAGCCCGAGACCGATCAGCGCTGCGAAGCCGCGCATCCGGCCCAGCCAGATCACGGCGGCGGCGAACAGGGCGGTCAGCCCGATCAGAAGACCTCGCCGCTCGCGGTCGGCGTACTGGTATTGGAATGCCGGGTCGGCGGTCGGCAGATAGTTGAGCACGACCGTCTCTCCGACTTCGAATGCGGGGGTGCTGGGGAGCTCTTCGAACTCCTGGGTGGCGGCGCTGCCAGGGGTCGGCCCCTCGAGGAGCTCGAACACAACCAGGGTGCACGTCGAATCCGGTGCGTAGGAACAGCTGCCTTCGATCGTGCGCTGGACCTCCGCCCGGTACACCTGGCTGCTGAGTCCGATCAGCTCGCTGTCGACCTCCAGATCGGATGACGGCCACAGTGCGATCAGCCCGATGACGACGGCGATTCCGAGTGCGATCGGAACCCAGGCGAGCCCGACCGACCGCCGGTCGGGGCCGAGCAGCTTCTGGAAGTCTGGATGATGCTGCTCCGTCATGGCCCACACGTTACGGTCATCGGCATGTCTTTCGATGTGAACGATCTTCGTCAACGGTTCCCGGCGATTCGCGACTCCGAGGCCCTGTTCTTCGACGGCCCTGCCGGGACCCAGGTCCCCGATTCGGTGGTCGAGGCGGTGTCCCGTGGCCTCGTGGAGGCGGCGTCGAACGTCGGCGGGGCGTTTGTCGCGAGCCATCGATCCGAGGCGGTGGTGAGGGCCGCTCGCATTGCAGGCGCGGATTTCTTGGGCGGGAAGCCGGAGGAGATCGTCTTCGGGCCGAACATGACGACGCTGACCATGGCGTTCTCCCGGGCGGTGCTCGCCGGTTTCGAGCCCGGGGATCGGATCGTGCTCAGCGGGATCGATCATGACGCGAACGTGAGCACCTGGACCCGAGCGGCCTCCGATTTCGGCATCGAGGTCGATTGGATCGAACTCGCAGATGAGCATGTCCAATTGGATCTCGCAACGCTCGAAGGCGTCATCACCCCCCGCACCCGCCTCGTTGCGATTGCCGGGGCCTCCAACGCCTTCGGAACCGTGACGGACCTACGGCGGGTCATGGACATCGTCGCCGGTTCCGGGATCCGGGTCTTCGTCGACGCCGTCCATCTCGCTCCCCACGAGCGAATCGACGTGGCGTCGCTGGGAGTGGACGCGGTGGTGTGTTCCGGATACAAGTTCTACGGTCCGCACGTCGGGATGCTGTGGGCCAGGCGCGAATGGCTCGATGTCATCGAGCCGTACAAGGTGCGGCCGGCACCGGCGGAGGCGCCCGGAAAGTTCGAGACCGGCACCCCCTCCTTCGCGCTGCTGGCAGGACTCACGGCCGCGATCGATCATCTCGCCTCGTTGGGGGAGGGCTCGACGCGCCGAGCACGACTGGATTCGGCCTTCGCCGACATCCGGAGCCACGAAGCCGCGCTCGGTTACAGGTTCTTGTCACAGCTGCCGGACAACGTCTCGGTCTGGGGGATGCCCTCGATGGAGGGCAGGGTTCCGACCTTCGCGGTCTCTGTCGATGGCCTCGATGCGGTCGAGGTCGCTACCCGTTTGGCCGCCCGGGACATGTGTGTCTGGGCCGGCCATTACTACGCGGTCGAGCCGATGCGCCGGCTCGGGCTTCTCGACAAGGGTGGGTTGACCCGCATCGGGTTCGTCAACACCACCACCGATGAAGAAGTGGACCGTCTGCTCGATGCACTGACAGGGCTGTGAGCTTCCACGGCTCGCTGGTCTTCCTCTTCGTGGCCGATCTCGAGCGATCGTCGGTGTTCTATCGATCGCTCGGCCTCGACCTGCTCGTCGATCAGGGCTCGTGTCGGATTTTCGGGGTGGGTTCGACGATGATGGTCGGGCTGTGCGGTGGCCGGGTGCCGTCGCCGGATGGAGTGATCTTCACCCTCGTGACCGATCGGGTCGAGCAGGTGTGTGCCGAGCTGGCGGCCGACGGCGCGGTGTTCGAGCAGTCCCCCCGGTATTCGGAGCAGTACGACATCACTCACGCATTCCTGCGTGACCCCGACGGTTATCTGGTCGAGATCCAGCGGTTCGAATCTTCGGCAGGCAGGCAGGATAGATCTGAGTCTTGACATATCAGGTTTACTGATGCACAATACGGGTAGTTATCGGCTGGGAGTCATGGCAGATGCGTGTCCCGACGAACACCAGGCTCTCCGCACAGACAACCGTCCGCAATCAAGGAGTGAGTGCACCATGTTGATGCGTTTCGATCCGTTCGATGATTTCGACCGCCTGTCCCGTCAGATGATGGGGCGTTCGGCCACGACCTTCATGCCCGTCGACGCCTATCGCCAGGGCGACCGGTTCTGGCTCCACGTCGACCTCCCTGGCGTCGATCAGGATTCGATCGACCTCGAGATCGAGAAGAACACCCTGACCATCACCGCCGAACGGAAGTGGGAGAACGGAGAGGACGTCTCGGTGATCCTGAGCGAACGCCCCCAGGGCAGCTTCTCACGTCAGTTCTTCCTCGGTGAAGGGCTCGACGCCGACAAGATCGAGGCCGGATATGACGCAGGCGTCTTGACGATCTCCATCCCGGTCGCCGAGCAGGCGAAGCCGAGGAAGATCAACATCGGCGTCAGCGATCGGGTCCTCACCAGCTGAATCCTTCCCGCTGCGCGACATCCCCGGTGCCCCGGCTCCCTCCGCCGGGGCACCGTCGCGTCACCCGCCGACCGTGGTGCCCAGCAGGCTCCCGATCCCGTAGGTGACGCCGGCCGCCAGCAGTCCCAGCGACAGCGATCGCAGCCCCGTCTTGGCGACATCGGTGCCGGTGACGAGCGCGGTGGCGGCACCGAGCAGGAACAGCCCGATCGCTGCCAGGCCGAGGCTCCAGAGCACCGCCGATGTCCCTGTCAGGAAGAAGAACGGTATGACCGGGATCACGGCGCCGGCTGCGAACAGGAAGAACGACGCGATCGCTGCCTCCCAGGCCGACCCGCCCAGATCCTCGGGATCGATGCCCAGCTCCTCGCGTACCTTGGTGTCCAAGAAGGCGTCTGGGTCCTTCATGACCTCCTTGGCCGCCCGCTCCGCCTGATCCTGGGGCATCCCTTTCGCCTGGTAGATCAGGGCCAGCTCCTCGGCCTCGGCCTCGGGCATCATCATGATCTCCTGCCGCTCGCTTTCGATCTGGGCCAGGTGCAACTCCCTCGAGCTCTGCACGGACAGCCATTCCCCCAGCGCCATCGACACCGCGCCGGCCAGCAGCCCGGCGAGACCCGACAGCAGCACAGCCGTCGCCGAGAATGCCGCTCCGGCCACACCCATGACGAGCGAGGTGTTCGACACGAGCCCGTCGTTGGCTCCGAGGACGGCGGCCCGCAGCGCGTTGCCGCCCACCGCCCGATGACGCCCCTCCAGCCTCGCCAGCACCCCGCCCTTCACCCCGGATGTGTCCTTCCTGAGCGCATCGAGGACCACGGCGTGGGATCGCTCGTCGGCTCGAAGCGAGGTGCCCTCTGTCTCGGGCTGATCGTCGTACACCGTCCGACCTGACATCTCCGTCGAGGCCATCACCTGGGCGAGCACCCCTGGCCCCATCCGCCGGGCCAGCCATGCCAAGGTGCGCGAGCGGAGATCGGGCTCCTTGGACGGGACCCCCGCACCAGCCCGCTCGAGCTGCTCCGCCCACAGCGCGGCGTGTCGCTCCTCGGTCTCTGCGAGCCTCACATAGACGCCGGCGATCGTCTCGTCTTCCTCCAGCTCGGCTGCGACCCGGTAGAGAAAGGCTGCGTTGATCTCGTCGGTGTAGTTGTCGCGATAGCGGTCGGTGTCGCTCGTCATCTCTGCTTCCGTGTGGGGATTCGTGTCGGGTCAACCCTATGCACTGGCGATCACCCGATTGCGCGGGCGACCGCCTCGCCGAAACCGTCAGGAGGGCGGATCGGTCTGCCGGCAACGTCGGTGAACGCCGCTCGGGCCTCGAGTCCGGCGATCAGCCGGTCGCCGACCCTGGCCTCCTGTCGCCAGCTCGTGCTGGCACGTCCGACGTCGAGCAGATCGGTGGTGATGGAGAGCCGGTCGTGGAGCCCGGCGGCGGCGTGGAAGCGCACCGTGACCTCGACGAGCACGATCTGGAACCCGTCCCGTTTCATCTCCGTCATGCCGTAGCCGACCGCGTCGAGCATCTCGACGCGGGCGGATTCGAAGTAGGTCAGATAGCGGGCATGGTTGACGTGGTCGTAGGGATCGAGGTCGGAGAACCGAACCGTGATCGTGGTCTCGTGTGACACCCGGCCAACCGTAGTGAGCCCCGCAGCGTCTCATCTCGGCCCTTCCGCGACAGCGCCCGTCAGCCTTCTCCGCGATACGTTCCGAAGCTCCAGAGGTTCCCCTCGGGGTCGGCGATGCTGAACCCGCGTGATCCGTAGTCCTCCTCGCGCATGTCCTGGACGATGGTTGCGCCTGCTTCGAGAACCCGTGCATGGATGGCGTCGGGGTCGTCGGTGACCACGTAGGTCGAAGCGGAACCGGTTGGTCGCTGCGAGAAGATGCTGTCGTCGCGGTCCACGGTCCCGAGCATGATGCCGCCGCCTTCGGGCCACCTCAGTTGGCAATGCTCGATCACTCCGGACGCTTCGGCCGGGACGACGAGCGCCTCTTCGAACCCGACCACGTCAACCAGGAAGCGGATGGCCGCCGGAGCATCTGCGTACACGAGTGTGGGCCACACGGCCTTGGGGATCATGTCGTCGTCCATGGACGCACCATCGTCTCGGTGGATCGATTGGGAGATCGACCGTGAGCCAGCGGGACGGCAGAAATCGATGGATCCCGGGATGTGCGATGTAGCGCCGGACGTGCGACGTGACTGGCATCTTCGAATCCCACATTTGGACAATAGGCGGATGGCCTTCGGCGCAGCGAGTTCGAACTACGCAGGCGCGGATGTGTCCTGTCGTGTTTGGCCCTTGTCAGCCCACTCTCGGTGACGTACCTTGGGCGAAGGAGAGATTGGAGTGGAGATGAGACTGCGTTCGTCTCTGACATTGTTGGTCGTCTTGGCCCTGATGGTGCCTGCATTGGCAGCCGCCGCGGGACCGAAGGAGAAGACGGAGGTCTGTCACATCCCTCCGGGGAACCCAGGCAATGCCCACACGATCAGCGTTGGAGGCAACGCCGCCAACGCGCATCTCAACCACGGCGACACACTCGGGAAGTGCCCCGTCGAACGGCCCGGCCGTGTCGATGATCACAGCAGCGACGACAAGACAGGCGACAACCGGCCGCCGGTTGCTCGTGCCAGCTCTGCGTCCTGCATCGCCTACGACGACGCGATCCTGCTCGACGGCCGCTCGTCGACCGACCCTGATAGTGACGCGCTGAGCTATCTGTGGTCGATCCAGAGCCGCCCGACCGGGTCGACGCTCGTCAACGCGAACATCTCCGGTCGTACCGCCGCCCAGGCAAGCGTCACACCGGACCGCCTCGGGACGTACATCTTCGAGCTCGACGTGACCGACCCCGACGGAGCCTCCGACGACGCTGTTGTCGGCGTCACCACACACATGGACGTGGCGCTCACCTCAGCATCCTTGAAGGTCGACGAGGGCAAGACCGCACCTGTGACCGTCGTCTTCTCGGAGCTCGCACCTCAGGACGTCACCGTGCAGTTCGTGCTCGACACCGCTGTTGCAGTCGTCGTTCCCGGTCCCGGCGATGGCGCCGGTGCTGCGATCTCACAAGTCGTCATCCGTGCGGGCGACAACCGCGCCACGGTGTATCTCTTCGGTGTTGCCGACGCCGACGACAGGAACGATTCGACGGTACTGAGCGCAGTGGTCGGCTCCGCCACCTGTGGTGATACCGCCGCGGCCAACGTCGAGGTGGAAGACGACGAGAAGGAGCTGCAGCTGGGGCTCGACCAAATCCGTGTGCATTTCGTCCGGCCGAGCCTGGCGCCGTGGGTCGTCTGATCCGTCCTCACTGAATGGGAAATCGCTGGACGTGAGCCGGCATCGCGCGCCACGCTCTCGCGATGGCACATCACGGTGACGCATTCGGCGAGGCGCTTCTCGAGTATCTCTACGGCGGCGAGGGTGCGCATGTCCTCGAGCGAGATGACGGTCTCGTCGAAGGCTTCCCTTCGGTCGAGCCGTACTTCGGAGGACCGGATGGCGTTTCTGAGATCGAGAAGCAGGCCTTGGATCTCATCGGCGATTCGGTGCTCGACATCGGCGCGGGTGCGGGCAGGTTCTCGCTGGCGGTTCAATCCGCCGGCGTCGACGTGGTCGCTCGCGACGACTCCGCCGGCGCGATCGAGGTGTGTCGCCGGCGCGGTGTGAGGCGCCTCGTCAACCGGTCGTTCCATCGCTACCAGCCCGACGAGCGCTTCGACACGTTCTTGATGATGGGCCACAATTTGGGCCTTCTCGCCCCCGATCCGGTCCGGTCCCTCGAGCGCCTGGCGGCGATGGCGTCCTCGGGCGCCGTGATCGTCGGCACCACGGTCGATCCGTACGCGACCGACGATCCGACTCACATCGAGTACCACGACGCCAACAGGTCGCGAGGGCGGTTGCCGGGCCATGTCGTGCTGCGGGTACGGACGAAGTGGACGATCGGACCATGGTTCGACTACCTGCTCAGCTCCTTCGACGAACTCTCAGAGGTGGCCCGAAAGGCGGGCTGGCATTCGGAGATGGTGGCCCGTGACGACATCCGTTACGTGGCCGTGCTCAGGCTGCGAGGCTGAGCAGATCCGCCGACGACGCCGCCGACGATCACGCCGATGAATGGCAGCGACAGTGCGAGCCCGTTGAGTCCCGCATCGTCGGCGACGCCGTAGCGTGCCAGGAGCCCGAGACCAGCACAGACTGCGATCGTTGCGACGACCGGTTTCCAGGCCGGGGGTGTCGGCCGTGTGTCACGGCGAGGGCGCTCGAAGCGGCCGAACAGGGCCAGGAAGGGGATTGTCGCTGCGACGAGAACCGCCAGGAACAGCGGTCTTGTCAGCCACCAGATCGACGTGTTGACACCGAAGCCGAGCCCGAAGCCGTCGAGTGCATACGAGGCGCCGATGATTCCGACCATGGCGGTGAGGTGCCACAGGTAGAGGGTCATGATCGAAGCGTTGATGGCGACGACTCCGGTCCATGGGCGGATGTTGGAGAGCCAGCGGCGGGCGGCCGGTGCCAGCGACATCGCCAATCCGAACTGGAATGCGCCGAGAGCGATCAGGGTGACCTTGGGTGGGTTCGAGTTGGTGACTGCGGTGTTGTCGAGACCGACCATGGCCAGCGGGTAGGGAAAGAGCGCCACGAGCGCCGCCAGCGAGGCGAGACCGGCGCCCGCAATCGAGAGGCTGTGACGGATCGAGGCGATCCGACCATCGACCCAGGCGTATCCGAGGAAGTGCACGGCGTTCCAGACGAAGATGTAGTTGAGCCACATGACGTGGGGGACATCCAACCCGAGGTTGGCGAAGTCGATCGCCGCGGCGATTCCGGCGGTGACGGCGAACGCCGACCAGCCGAAGCGGTCCCACACACGGAGTGAGATCGGCACGACTGCGACGACGAGGACGTAGGTGGCGAGGAACCACACCGGCACGAGTGCCGCCTGAGATCCGACCTTCAGGAGATTGCGGTCCAGTTGTGTACGAAGTGCAATCGCTGCGATTCCGGTCCACACGGCGAGGACGGGGAGCACGGGGAGGATCAGGCGGCGGAGGCGGTCCCGCAGCCAGGTCGCATAGGTGGTGCCGTTTCGTTGGGCGGACCGCCAGGAACCGGCGTTGGAGAACCCACCGACGAAGAAGAAGATCGGCATCACCTGCAGCAGCCACGTGGCCCACTGTGCCCATCGGGCTTCTGAGATGAGGTGGCCGATCTGCAACTGACCGTCGACCATCTCGGGGCCCGCCATGAGCCAGTGCCCGAAGACGACGACGAGGATCGAGAACGCCCGGAGGAAGTCGACGTACCTGTTTCTGGAGGCCGGGGTCTTCTCGGCCAGTGTGCGGGCGCTTGTCATGAGTGTCATACCCTCAGCATCGGCTGGGAGGCCTTCGGGCTCTATCGGGGGGCACCCCTGAAGCTCGGTAGGGATACCCCGAAGGGGTGATGCCATCGGTACATGCAAGGACCTCGACAGCACCCAGGATCTGCCACGTCGGCGAACGGTCGGATACGGAGAACAGCCTCGCCCCTCGGGTCGAGTGCCGGACCGCGCGACGCTGCCTGGCCTCAAGTCCGCTCCGAATGGCCGGGAACTCGGGCGTGACCTCCTCGCTATCGTCCCGGCGATGCCGCCGACCCGATCTCCCGAACTCGAGGCCGTGGTTCGACGGATCTTGAGGGCATATGCAGCCAACGACTCGTCGACGCTGGCCAACCTGATGTCGAGCGATCCAGCAATGCGCGTCCTCGGTTTCGATGCCGACGAGTGGTGGGTTGGGCGCGAGGAGTTCCTCAAGCTCCGTGAGACCCAGGCACGTGAGATCGGCAGCACCACGCACCTGACGGTCGACAGCGTCGAGGCGTTCGAGGAAGGCACGTTCGGTTGGGCGACCGCCTTCACGACGATCCGCCAGGACGAGTTGACCACGTCGATGCGCACGACGGCGGTCTTGCGACTCGAGGCGGGCGCCTGGAAGGCGATGGCATGGCACAACTCCGTGCCGGTACCCAACCAGCAGGTGTTCGGCGTCGATCTCACCATGACGCTCGACAACCTGGTCAGCGCGCTTCAGGCGGACGTGACGGACGTGGTGGCCGCCACCGGCGCCGAGGGCACGATGACGCTCGTCTTCACCGACATCGTCGATTCGACCATTCTCACCGAGCACATCGGGGACGCCACGTGGGCGGATCTGATGCGCCGGCATGGCGACGCCATCGTGGCAATCACCGAGGAGAACGGAGGGCGGGTGGTGAAACTGCTCGGGGACGGTTCGATGCTGGCGTTCGAATCAGCCAGGGCGGCGGTACGGGCTGCAGTCGGCATCCAAGAGTCCGTCGCCGACGAGGCCTATTCGGTGCGGATCGGAATCCACACCGGCGAGATCATCAGGACAGGGGACGACCTCCTCGGGCTCACGGTCAACAAAGCTGCACGGGTCGCCTCGGCGGCTGGCCCCCACCAGATCATGGTCTCATCGACGACGCTCGACGTCATGGGCTCGATTCCCGGGGTCTCGGCCGGAGAGACCCGGATCGTGACGCTCAAGGGCCTTTCCGATGCGCACCAGGTCACGTCTCTGACATGGTCTTGATCGGACGGCGCGTCTTCGGCGAGGAGGTCTCCGCTCCCTCGAGCCGGGCGGAGCCCATCCTTCAGTCTGTGAGGATCGTCGAGCGGAAGGTCTGGGGGCCGTAGGCGGTCAGGACGAGATCGGCCGTTGCGCGGACCGACGCGGATCGCGGGTACCCCAGCAGGGCGCCGAGTTCACCGAAGTACTGGCCGGGACCGAGGCGGGTCAGCAGTTCCTCGCTTCCGTCGGCGTTGACCCGAAGGACGTCGACGGTGCCCTCATCGATCATGTACACGAGGTCGGCACGGTCGCCCTGTTCGAACACGGATTCACCTGCGACGTACCGGACTCGCTGAGGCGCCGATTCGACGACGTCGGCGTGCTCGGCCATCTGGACGGTTGTGTCGGCGACGGGGACCAACCGGGCGTCATGGGTGGACACCACGATGATGCTGCCCTGCTCGCGCAGGTCTCGCAGCAGAGCGATGATTGCCTCGGCCTGGATGTGGTCGAGGTTGGCGGTCGGCTCGTCGGCGAGCAGAAGGGGCGGCTCGTGGACGATGCCTCGCGCGACCGCCACCCGCTGTTGCTGTCCGCCCGACAGCCGTGAAGGGAGGTGGGTCTTCCGGTCGCCCATGCCGACCCGGTCGAGTGCTGCCGCAGCCCGGTCGTGGGCGTCCGACTTCTTCGAACCCGTCAGGATGAGCGGCATGGCAACGTTCTGGAGCGCTGTGAGCGAAGGGATCAGATTGAACGCCTGAAACACGAAACCGACATGATCCCGGCGGTAGTCCTCCAGCGCGCTGGTCGCGAGGCCCGTGACGTCCAGGTCCCCCAGCTGGATGGTTCCAGAGGTCGGCGTGAGGATGCCGCCGAGGCACGACAGCAGTGTGGTCTTGCCCGATCCGGATGGTCCGAGCAGCACGGTCATCTCGCCATGCCGCGCTTCGAACGACAGGCCATCGATCGGCCGGATCGCGTACTTCTCGTGGATGAACTCCACGACCAGGTCCGTCACCACCAGCCGATCGCTCATGCGGGACCTCCGAAGGCTGCTGCCGGATCGGTCCTTCGCACCCTTCGCATGGCGGCCGAGGCTGCGAGCATTGCGACCACGACCGCCACGGCGGGAAGCTGCCACAGCGAAGCTGCCGGCACCCGCACCTTGAGCGGGAAGACGGGGGCGACGACAGCTTGCAGAACCGCAGCCGTCCCGACGGCCAGCAACGCAACGAAGACGGCCTGAATCGCGAGCGACGTGGCGAGTTGGCGGCTCCGACCTCCGACGGCGAGGAGCACGGCGAAGTCGCGCTGGCGTTCGAGTGCGGACAGGTACACGACGGCGCCGATGATGATGGCCGCGACCACCCAGAGCAGGATCCGGATGAGGTCGATCGATGACACCGCACTCTCGAGCGGCCCGAGCAGATCCTCTGCGACGTCGTCGGCGGTGAGCACGACGGCGCCGGCAACGTCGGTCGTGGTTCCCGGTTCGACGAGCACCGCCATGGTGACCGGCGAGCCTTCGAACATCACCGTGCGAGCGTCGAAGATGCGGATGAAGATCGCGGGCTGGCCCGCTAGCAGGGTCGTATCGGTCGTGAGCCCGACCACCGAGAACGACGATCCCCCCAGCTGGAATTGATCGCCCACCTCGAGGCCGGTTGTCTCGTCGACGACGGCTTCCAGCTCTGCATCGGGGAAGCGACCGGCGTCGAGTGGCAGGTCTGCGAACGTCTGCTCGCCCAGCCCGACGACGATGCCCTCGCTGGCCATGCCGCCGATCACGGTCGTACCGCGTGCGACCACAACCGAGCCTCGGGCGCCGAGAGCCGCCACTTGGTCGACGCGGAGGACTTGTGAGGATGTGAAGGGCCCGGATGAGCCTTCGGGCACGGCCCAGTCGTCGGTGCTGATCTGTTCGACGGTGAGGAACGGCTCCTGGTTGAACTGTTCGATCAGGCCGGTCATCAGGAACAACAGCGTGAACACAAGGGCCGTGCCGAGGGTGACGACGACGAATCGGATCGCCCGGTATCTCATGTCGAGCATGGTGAGCAGCCACATGGTCAGTTCCCGTTCCGTTCGGACAGCCACGCCTCGAGGCGCGGCAAGGCGGCGTCGTAGCCCAGCGGCGCCACCTGGAGAGCGGAGTCGAAGTCGAGAAGCGAGATACCTCGGAGGTCGAGATCCAGGTAGAGGTCGAAGTCCCCACGATCCACGCTGCGCTTTCGCTGCCGGACCGAGGCTGTGATCATCGTCCTCATCAACATCGCTGCGATCCCCGGGTGCTCGTTGCGGTTCTTCGACGCTGCCGAGCGCAGCGCCTTCCAACCGGACACGGACAGCGCCGGATCGTCGACCCTCGCCCGGGGGCCTGAGGGTGGTGCCACGTCGACACCGATGATCGTGGCCGTGGGGTTGCGCTTCCGCATGATGTCGCCCGGCAGGTTGTTCAGCACCCCGCCATCGACGTGAAGGTCCTCGCCGAACGCGACCGGCGGATACACCCCGGGTATCGAGACGCTCGCCCGCACGGCCCTGGCGAGGTCGCCGGAGTCGTGCACGACCTCGGTCGCCTGCGTGATGTTGGTGGACATGCAGAAGAACGGCCTCCAGAGGTCTTCGAAGTCCCAATCGCCCAGGGACGTCTGAATACTTCGGGTCAGCTGCTCTCCTTTGGCGAGCGAGACGACCGGAATCGTGTAGTCGACCACGCCGGTGTACAGGTCGTGCACGTATTCGGTGAACTGCTCGATCGGGTAGTCGACGGCGATACCGGCACCCAGTGGTGAGCCCATCGAGCTCCCGGCGACCAGGTCGATGGGGATCCCAAGCTCGTGCATCGCTCTCCAGACACCGATGTGGGCGAAACCTCGAGCGCCGCCTCCGCTCAACACCAGCGCAGTTGCATGGCCGGACAGGATTCTCGAGACGCGTCCCAGGTCGCTCGCCGACGCGTTCCTGACGTGCAGGATGTGGTCTGGCTCCCACGTCTGAACCGTCGCTCTCGTGTTGGTCGGGCGTTCGGTGTGGCTGGGATGCAACACGACGACGACCCGAGTCGATTGCGGCGCAGCTGCGCCGAAGAACCTGCCGATCGTGTCTTTGGCTTTCTCATCAGGCTCGGGATCGATGACGGCGACTGCCCAATCGGCTTGGCGGGCTACCCGCGTGGTCCATTCGGTGGCCGTGCGCTCCGCCTCGCATACCAGATAGGTGTGGTCCAGCTCTTGCTCGTGGATGAGCTCGGCGACTCTTGCGTCGCCAGGAGCCCCGTGAGTGGCTTGCGCCACGCCGCTCCGTCCGAGCATGGCGTCGACCCGAGCAGCCCACAGGTGGCCGGTCGATCCGAGCGCACCGATTTCATCGACGAGTCTTGAGGCGAACAGTCGGCTGTCGACTTCGGCGGTGACGCAGAGAGAGATGGTGCGCTGTCGGTTCGTCTGCCGCGAGGGCGGCTTTCTCATCGCAAGTCCTGCGACGACAGGGACGAGGACCGCCGGGTGGCGATTCGCCAACAGCAGGAATCGCTCGAGGTCGATCCTCACGATGCGGCTGTCCCTCCCTGCGACCACTGTCGTCTCGCGGGCCTCGCCCCGGAAGAGCCCGATCTCGCCGACGATCTGGTCGCGGGCGATTTCGCGCACGACGGTCATGTCCCCATCGATGTCGGGTCCCGATTCCAGCAGGCGACCCGAGATCAGGAAGTAGCCGGCGTCTGCCGTCTCGCCCCGACGGAACAGGGTTTCGCCTGCTCGGAGGTTGAGCCATTCCATCGCCTTCTCGAAGTCGGCGATGACCGGGCCGTCGAGATGTCCGAACATGCGTTCGAGAAAGGCGAGCATGTGTCGGCGCTCCAGTCGGTGCGCTGCCCGGGCCATCACTGCCGCTGCGAACGCCGGGTCGCTGTCCAGCAGGATCCTGAATGCGTCGCCTGTGAAGTGATGGCAGACGACCTCGGTCTCGGCGGTGACGGTTGCCGTCCGGTTCCCACCCGCCAGGGCAGAGACCTCACCGATGACGTCGCCGGCCGACACGCGAGCAAGGTCGTGGTTGGAGGCGCCGGCGAAGACCTTGGCCGTGCCCTCGGCGATGAGCACCACCTCGTCGGACGACTCACCCTCCGCGAGGATGGTGGCTCCGGGCGGGTAGGTCACGGTCTCGTGTTCGACGTCGTCGAGTGCGTCGGGGAGGAGGACTGGCAAGGGCGACGAGGCAGAATCTGGCACGACGAAACCATAGACGCAGGCGCGAAACGTCCGGCCAGGATCGTGAAGGCGATTGGCTGAGTGCCCTGCGATACCCTTCGGCCATGGAACGTCGAATTCGAATCGGGGTGTACGGGATCGCGGTCGATCGATCCGAAGTGCTCCTGACCCAACTGTCGGCTCGTGACCGCGATTCGGGCAAGTGGACGCTCCCCGGTGGCGGCATGGATTTCGGCGAGACACCGCACGAGACCCTGATTCGCGAGTTTCACGAAGAGACCGGCCTCGTTCCGACCGTCGGCAGCGTGGTCGACGTCATCTCCTTCCTGCCGAGGCCCGAGCTCCACGTCATCCAGATGATCTTCGAGGTGGAGGCTCGCGGTGAACCGCAAGTCGTCGAGATCGACGGAAGCACGATCGACGCTCGATGGGTGCCGACGGCCGAACTGGCATCGCTGCCCACCGTTGGCCTCGTCGATCATGTGACGGCCCTCCGAGGCTGGTGACGGTTCCGCGTTCCGAATACCGATTCCCGCCCGGATCGGGCACCATGGCCTTGTGAAGTCTGTAGACATAGCCGTCATTGGCGCCGGTCCCGCCGGTGCAGCCACCGCGATCCGGGCCGCCCGCTCGGGGGCGAGTGTCGTCGTGTTCGACAAGGCGTCATATGGGCGGGACAAAGTCTGCGGTGATGGCCTGACGCCGCGGGCGGTCGGTGCTCTCAACGAGCTCAAGATCGACATGTCCGACGCCCACTACATCGAGGGCCTCCGGATGATCGCCAACAAGACGGTCCGCGAGCTGGCCTGGCCCGGCACCTCCCGCTTTCCCGGCCATGGGGCCGTCTGGCCGCGTCGGCGGCTCGACAAGGCGTTGATCGACGCCGCCGACGTGGCCGGGGCGGAGGTCATCTGGGAGATCGAGGCGCTGCCCGTCATCGATGGTGATCGGGTGACCGGCGTCGATGCCGGCGGCGAGCGATGGAACGCCGGGATGGTCGTCGCAGCCACCGGTGCGCCGGGAAAGGTCGCCCGGATGCTCGGCGCAACCAGGGTGGAGGGTGAGCCTTACGGCCTGGCGATCCGCTCCTATGTCGAGTCGCCGCGCCACGACTCACGCCACCTCGAGGCGACGCTGACGATGCGAGACCACAACGGCAACTCGGTCCCCGGGTACGGCTGGCTGTTCCCGGCCGGTGACGGCACCGTCAACATCGGCGTCGGAGCGCTGTCGACGATGAAGGGCTTCAAGAACCTCAACCTCAACGCGTTGCTCGATCTCTATCACTCTCAGGTGGACGAGTCGTGGCAGCTCGGCCCCTATCTCGAGAAACCGCGGGCGTGGCGGCTGCCGATGAGTGCCGTACAGCGACACGGTCCGGGGTGGGTGGCGATTGGCGACGCCGCCGGTCTGGTCAACCCGATGAACGGCGAGGGCATCGACTACGGCCTCGAGTCGGGCATGCTCGCCGCCGACCTGTTCCTGGAAGACCCCGCATCCGCACCAGAGCGCTATGACGTCATGGTTGGGGAGCTGTTCGACAGTTTCCTGCGCACCGGTCGGCGCTTCTCCTTCCTGATCGGCCATCCCTGGATCCTCAACGCCGGTCTTCGGCTGGCGGTCGGCACCCAGGCGATCGCCAACATCACGCTCCAGGTGATGGGCAATCTCGTCGACTCGAAGACGCCCGGGACGGCGGGAATCGTGCTCAAGGCGGCGGACTCCGTCCTCGCCGGACTGGATCCGATCCTTCGGCGCACCAGAGCCTGAAGCCGGCCTTTGGGCACGGGACTTCTGGCGGTATCGACGCGGTGTCGGCGGTGCCACTGTGGTCTCGTTGTCTGACGAAAGCTCACGGTGATGCGCACCTGGATACGGAGAAGTCTCATTGCCCTTGCGGTGCTGGCGGTGGTGATTCAGGTCGTGCCCTATGGCCGCGATCACTCGAATCCGCCGGTCGTGGAAGAGCCCGCCTGGGACTCGCCTCAAACGCGTGAATTGGCGGTCGCCGCTTGTTATGACTGTCACAGCAACGAGACGGAGTGGTACTGGTATACGAACATCGCTCCGATCTCGTGGATGACCCAGCACGACGTCGAAGAGGGGCGCCACAAGCTCAACTTCTCCGACGTGCAGCGCATACGGGAGGCGGACGAGGCCGCCGAGACGGTTCGAGAGGGTTCCATGCCACCCTGGTACTACGCGGTCGTCCATTCGAAGGCGCGGCTGAGCGACGCTCAGATCCAGGCGCTCGAAGCCGGTTTGGCAGCCACACTCGGACGTTGATCGGCCGCAGCCTTCTCGCTCGGCCACGGAGCACGGGATCGCCTCACCGTTTCGAGGGCCGTCGTGCTCGCTCGTGCTGCTATGGCCGAGCAGGCGTGGGCGGCGACGCATCTCTTGGTCTGCCCGAAGTGCGAGACTGGGAGCGTGACAACCGAGTCAGCCTCCCGCCAGCAGCCGCGAATGCTCAGCGCCGCCGGTTCGGAGTGGGCGGAGATCGGGCCGTTCGGACGCGCCGCCTTCGCCGGCGTCGTGCTGTCGCTCGTTGTCGCCGTCGTGCTGGGGGTGTGGATCCCACGCCAGGTTCGCCTCCACCTCCTCGAGGCCCGGGCCGAGTTGATCGCCAACATCGCAGACGAGATCGCAACCCAGGGGCTGGTCCCGGTGGGGCCTCCGGCGTCGGAGAGCTTCGAGCGCCTTCGAGAAGAGATCGAGCTCAGCCTCCTGGGAGGCGAGACGGTCCGCGTGAAGCTCTGGACGATCGACGGGACCGTCGCATACAGCGACGACCCTCGACTCGTCGGGAGGACCTTCGAGCTCACACCAACGGCGGAGGCGGCGCTGGAAGGCTCTCCGGCGTTCAGTGTCAGCGATCTGTCCGAACCGGCGCACGCTTCGGAACGGCCGCTGGGGCAGCTGATCGAGTTCTTCGTTCCGGTTCACGACGAGACAGGGGTTCCAGTCGGACTGTTCGAGGTCGAACAGAGCGTCGATGCACTCGATGACACACTCGGTCGGGTTCGCCGCAACGTGTGGTTGGCGATCGGGACCGGGATCGGTCTGCTCGGCGTGTTCATGGCCTCGGTCACGGTCGCCTCCGGTCGTGCCATCAACCGCCGACGGCGACAGGCCGAGCGCCTGCTGGGGTCGCTCTTCAACGCCCAGGAAGAGGAACGCAAGCGGATTGTCGGCGCCCTCCACGACGACATCGGCCAACCATTGTTCCGGCTGCTCTACGGACTGGAGGGCTCGCGCGCCAAGCTCGCCGCGGGCGATCCCGTCAGGTCCGAGTTGGAGCGGCTCTCTGATCTGACACGTGACATCGACCGAACTCTGCGGGTCGAGCTCAATATGCTGCATCGGGGGATCGACGAAGATCTCGGGCTCGGTGCCGCGCTCGAGCGGATCATCGAAACCACTCGTGCAGAGACCGATCTCGACGTGACCCTCGACATCGGTGACTTCGACGCGTCCTCGATCTCCCAGGCCGGAAAGGTGGCGTTGCTTCACGCCGCCCGTGAGGCCATCACCAACGCTCGCAAGCACGCCTCCGCCACGCACGTCGTAGTCACCCTCGCTCAGACGTCGCAGGGGGTGACTGTGGCTGTCCGTGACGACGGTGTTGGAGTGCGTTCCGCGGAAGGCCTCGGCCTCGTCACCACCCGTGAGCGGCTCGAGGCGATGGGAGGCACGATCCGAGTGATCGGCAACAAAGGCCGGGGCACGCTGTTCCAGGCGACGATCCCGACCACGGGCACCGCATGACCGTGCGCGTCATGCTCGTCGACGATCACCGCATCGTTCGGGAAGGTCTCGCCTACATGCTCGATTCCACAGAGAACGTGACACTCGTCGGCGAAGCGGGCAGCGGCGCCGAGCTCTTCGCCGTGCTCGAGGAGATCCAGCCGGAGGTGATCCTGCTTGATGTCCACATGCCCGACATGAGTGGCCTGGAGGTGCTCGATCTGCTGCGGCGTCGGTACCCCGACATCAAGGTGATCATGCTCTCGATGCATGACCAGGCGGCTTATGTCCAACAGGCGATCCAGATGGGCGCTCTCGGGTATCTGCTCAAGAGCACGGGGCTGGAGGAGCTGGTACGGGCCATCGAGCTGGTCGCGACGGGCCGACCGTTCATTCAAGGCGAGCTGGCGTCGGCGCTCGTCACACCCCTCGCGGACCCGGACATCCCGCATCTCAGTCCGCGGGAGCTCGAGGTGCTCACACTGCTGGCCAGGGGGGACGAGAACAAGCAGATCGCCCGGCAACTCGAGATCAGCGAAGCCACGGTCAAGACCCACATCAAGGCGCTGTATGGGCGCCTCGGGGTTCGCAACCGAGCCGAGGCAACCGCCACCTCACTTCGCCTCGGTTTGATCGACTGACGCTGCCAAAGGTCCCGAAGAGGGTCACCCAAATGGGTGATGCCCGTTCTCCGTTCGGGCGGCTTACGGATGAGCAAAGACCTCCATACGGTGGACAGGTAGGGCTTCATGCCCTTCCGAAGAACAGTCCACCTAGTCGGGAGACCCCGTGTCCAGATCCAGACCAAGCCGAAGGGCGCTGGTGTCCTTCGTCATCGTTGCCCTGGCATCGATGTCGCTCGCCGCCTGCGGAGCCGACGCAACGGCTGACACCACAGCGCCGGTGGCGACCACGCAGCCCGCGGTGACCACCACGCTGCCTCCGGGCACCATCGCGGTCACCCTGACCGACGTCACCGCCAATTCGATGCTGTTGACGCCGTCGGCCAAGTCGAGCCCTGCGGGGACCGTGACCTTCGTGGTCACGAACAAGGGCAACCGTGAGCACGAGTTCGTGGTCCTGAGCACCGACCTCGGTGCAGCCGATCTTCCCTTCGACGAGACGGCCGACGAAGCCCTCGAAGAAGGCGAGGGAGTGACGCCTGTCGACGAGATCCCGAGCATCCAGGCCGGTGAGACCTTGACCCTGGTCGTGGACCTGGCAGCCGGGCATTACGCCTTGATCTGCAATCTCGAGGGTCACTACCGCATGGGTATGTGGTCGGACTTCGACGCCACCTGATCGACTGCAAGGCGGAGCGCCGATCGAGTTGGCCCGCCCCATTCCCGCTTCTCGATCGGCGCAAGCCGGGCGACGGTCACGTCGCCCGGCTTCCGCAATTGCGGCCCGAGACGAGACGGTCTCGGAGCGGTCGGTCGGGCAAGATCGCGGCATGTGCCGCCGCACGCGATTCGAGTGCGCCCGCTTGTGACTCCGATGAGTACGAGTCCACCTCCGCTGAGTTCCAATGCCGGAGCGAATCCGCCACGACTCGCTCGCTGTTGGCGATTTGTGAGTCGGGTCGGATAGACCGTTGGAATGGCGCTGAGTGCTCGTCGACCAGGCCACTCCCCTCCGCCGTTGCAGGCGTGACCCGAGGCTTTGCCGAGAGTGAATGCGTCACCTATCGCATCGACCCCCCTCCCACCCCGTTGTTGTGTCAGCTCACGAGCAGCGAGTCCGGGCTCCATCTCCGAATGTCCAATGAGTCAAATGGCTCTGTGGCCCACTGTCGCGCGTCAATACGGTCGGGGAGAAAGGGGAGGGCACATGACTCTTCGCACAGTGCGTCCAAGGAGCGGGCGCGTTCAACTCACGCTTGTAGTGGCGGTCCTGCTGATGGCCCTCAACGTGGCTTGGTTGCCGTCAGCCTCTGCAGCTTCCGATCCGTGCGGCGACGGATATCCCGAGCCGGATCTGCAGTCGACGGTCACCCACTCGGGAGATCTCGTCCTGTCGGGTACCGACCATCTCTTGATCGAGAACCAGAAGTATGTCGTCGACGGCAACGTGTACCTGAGCGGTGATGCCGAGCTCGAGCTTCGCAACGCTGAGCTGCTCGTCGACCACTATCCGCGCCAAGAGATCTTCGCCACCGAGCGGGCGATTGTGACAGCCGAGAACTCGGTCTTCTCGGGGTTCCTGCACACTCACTTCTTCGATGAATCGAGCCTGGCCGCAGACCGGGTGTTCCTCATCAACCTGTTGCAGGTCGGCGGTCAGGCCGAGGCGACCATCGAGAACTCATGCATCTTCGAGGATCGCTTCGGCCTGGTCCAGCTCGGGGAGGCAGCCGACGTGCACATCACCGATTCCGTCGTCGGCGCCCTCGGACTCGACATCCCGGTCGGGTTGCCTGTCGAGATCGACGGGCTCGTCTCCGGATACTTCGAGGACTGGAGTGCGCGTGACGCCCTCGCCGCCGGTCTGGCGTACAACCTCAGGCTCGAACGCACGACCGTGATGGAGAACCCGGGATACTCGGGCGGTTTCGAACTCGGATGGAACGTGTTCACGTCGTCTGATGCGGACCTCACGATCCGGGACTCGGTTCTCAACAAGCTGGTCGTCGGTTTCAACGGCGAGGACGTGAGCTTCGCCGGCCTGGAACGCGGTGAACCGGTTTCACAGAGCATCGGTGACGTCGTACTCGTCGATACCGAGGTCCGAGGGCAATGGGGCATCTTCGTTTCCAACGGCGACCTGCACATCGAGGACTCCGACGGCGTCTGGCTGTGGCCGGTCGGCAACGGCGACACGACGATCGTGAACACCGCGATCAATGAATTCGATCCCAGGCATTACACGGGCACGATCCAACTCGTCGACTCCTCGATGACCAACGGCTTCGAGGTGTTCGACGCTTCGGTGTTCCGGATGGAGGGGACGGTCGACATGCTGGGCACCTCGCCGCTGTTCACGTTCGACTCGTTCATGACGCGCAAGTACACGGTCCGTGTTGCCGAGGCCGCCGCGCAGTCTCCAAAGGCTGGAGTCGGGCTCGAATTGATCGAGGGTGGAGCGGTTCAATGGAGAGGCACGACCGCAGCCGACGGAACGGCGAGTTTCGAGATCACGTTCGGGCGGAACAACTACGAAGACACCTGGCTGCTCAAGAGCACCGATGCCGAAATTCAGCTCAGTCGGGGGATCCAGATTTCGAGCGACACGCCGGTTCTGGTCAACCTGATTCCCAACCCTGATGGGGCGGGATGGGTGCCGACTGCCAATGTCGAGTGCAGTCTCGAATCAGGCGGGTCCGGTACTCCAGGCGACCCGTACTCCAGTCTTCAGGACGGCGTCGACAATGTCGGCGCCGGAGGCATCGTCGTCGTGGCGGCGGGCACCTGCGAAGGAAGGATCGATCTGAAGAATGGTGTGACCGTCATCGGTGCCGGCGCGGACCAGACGGTTATCGACGGCAACGTGTTCGCCAACAGCATCTCGGGAGCCCGGATCTCCAACGTGGCCGTCACCGACGACGACACCGCCGGGATCCACTGCTACGGCTCGCAGTTGACGGTCACCAACACCATCGTGAGAGATCAGCCACACAACGGCATCCATGCCTCGGCGTGTGATCTCACTGCGTTCAACAACACGTTCGTCTCAAATGGCTCGAGCGGCATCAACCTCATCGACGGATCCGTGGCAACAGTGGAGAACAACGTGTTCGCCCACAACGGCGACTTCGGTCTGGTCGGCGAGGGAGCCAACACCCAGTTCGCCTACAACGACTTCTGGGCGAACGGATCGGGGCCGTACTCCGAGGAATTCACGCCCGGTGTGGGCAATCTCGAACTCGACCCACGCTTCATCAGTGAAACG
>JAHEDH010000224.1 GCA_024641285.1 bacterium
GCCCCCCAAGTACCATCGGCGCTGGCAGGTTTCACTTCCGTGTTCGGAATGGGAACGGGTGGTTCCCCGCCGCTATCGCCACCGGACAAATCTTCAAGTGTCGGGCAACCCCGAGCACTCCATAGCGAGCACGTGTCTTTGATTTTCAATCCAAGCCCTCGGGCAATTAGTACCGGTCAGCTGAATGCATTACTGCACTTACACTTCCGGCCTATCAACCTGGTCTTCTACCAGGGCCCTTACTGGGTTAACCCCATGGGAAGTCTCATCTCGAGGTGGGCTTCGTACTTAGATGCTTTCAGCACTTATCCCGTCCACACATAGCCAACCAGCCGTGCTCTTGGCAGAACAACTGGCACACCAGCGGTGTGTTCATCCCGGTCCTCTCGTACTAGGGACAAATCCTCTCAAACTTCCTGCGCCTGCGGCGGATAGGGACCGAACTGTCTCACGACGTTCTAAACCCAGCTCGCGTGCCGCTTTAACGGGCGAACAGCCCGACCCTTGGGACCTGCTCCAGCCCCAGGATGCGACGAGCCGACATCGAGGTGCCAAACACCCCCGTCGATATGGACTCTTGGGGGGTATAAGCCTGTTATCCCCGGAGTACCTTTTAGCCGATGAGCCATCACGCACCCACATGCCATGATGGGATCACTAAGCCCAACTTTCGTTCCTGCTCGACTTGTAGGTCTCGCAGTTAAGCTTCCTTGTGCCTTTACACTCAACGTCTGATTGCCGACCAGACTGAGGAAACCTTTGGGCGCCTCCGTTACACTTTAGGAGGCCACCGCCCCAGTGAAACTGACCGCCAGACACTGTCCCTGATCCGGATAACGGACCGAGGTTAGAAGGCCGTCGAGTGAAGGGTGGTATTTCAACATTGACTCCACGATGACTGGCGCCACCGCTTCCTAGTCTCCCACCTATCCTACACATCAAACGCCAGACTCCAATGTCAAGCTACAGTAAAGGTTCCGGGGTCTTTCCGTCCTGCCGCAGGTAGTGAGCATCTTTACTCACACTGCAATTTCACCGAGTCTCTGGTTGAGACAGTACCCAAGTCGTTACGCCATTCGTGCAGGTCGGAACTTACCCGACAAGGAATTTCGCTCGAGAGCTCCCCATGTCGCCATGAGGCTCGGACCATATCTTCATCTGACACGTCGAATGTCAGGTGGCTGGCGTATGGCCTCTGAGGATTCCAAGAAACGAGACCGTTGGCGGCGATTCATCTGCTCAGTGATCTGAGCGATTCGGACCAACCCGTGTTCGTCGAGATGCAGCTTGCGCTCCATCCTGCCGATCACGAATCGGAACCGAGCGAAATCGTTCCGCTTCTCGGTTCTCAATGGGTTGCGTTCAAAGAACGGGACGATGACTTCGACCAGATCTGATCGACGCTTCACAGACCACCGCAACAGCGGCTCTCTGTGGTCATCTCGACGCTTGTTCTCGATGATCGATCCGACTCCGAGAACGGAGCCGGCCAATTCGAGAGCGTCCCTGGATGATCTCAACTGTGTGATGGAGAACTCATGCTGGACCTGCCAGCCGAGCCGAAGCCCGGAGTTCTTCACGACACTCATCGAAAAGCATCCTTCGCCGTCGGTGAACCCGACGACCCATTGCTCGAGTCCTGGCCTTTCCTGCTGATTGTCCGCACCGGATGGGTTTTCACTGCTCTGCACACGCTCACCGTATCGATGAGATGTGACAGAACGAGTACCACCGGATACACGGGTGTTCCAGCATATAGCCAGCTGCTGACCGCAGCATCGCTGCTGCGGAGGGCAGACCCCTCGCACGAAGGAGGGGTTGTCTACCTTAGGACCGTTATAGTTACGGCCGCCGTTTACTGGGGCTTAGTTTCAAAGCTTTGGCCGAAGCCTAACCTCTCCACTTGACCTTCCAGCACCGGGCAGGCGTCACACGGTATACATCGTCTTGCGACTTAGCACCGTGCTGTGTTTTTAGTAAACAGTCGCTTGGGTCTGGTCACTGCGGCCCCCTCAGGCTGCCGGACGCGAAGTCCTTGACCTTACCGGGGCGATCCTTCTCCCGAAGTTACGGATCAAATTTGCCGAATTCCTTAACCAGAGTTAACTCGCTCGCCTTGGTATTCTCTACCTGTCCACCTGTGTCGGTTTGGGGTACGGGCTCCCTAAGACCTCGCTAGAAGGTTTTCTCGGTGGCATGGGCGTTCAGCGACTTCGCCTAAATCGGCTCCGTATCACTTCTCAGGCTTCACGAGGTCCGGATTTACCTGGACCTCACCCTACGGGCTTACCCCGGGACAACCAACGCCCGGGTTCGCTTACCCTTCCACGTCACTCCATTGCTCACCTACTACGCGCTGGGTCGGTAGGCCCCGAAGGGCTTTCCTTAGCAAACGTGATTCGGTCTGAACGGTCTTAGAGAGGTACTGGAATATCAACCAGTTATCCATCGATTACACCTCTCGGTCTCACCTTAGGTCCCGACTTACCCTGGGCGGACGAGCCTTCCCCAGGAACCCTTGGACAATCGGCGGAAGAGATTCTCACTCTCCATTCGCTACTCATGCCGGCATTCGCACTCGTGTAGCCTCCACGGCTGGCTTCCGCCGCCGCTTCGATGGCCACACGACGCTCCCCTACCAACCCAGTATCAGAGATACTGAATTCCGCAGCTTCGGCGCTGTACTTGAGCCCCGTTACATTTTCCGCGCAGAGTCACTCGACCAGTGAGCTATTACGCACTCTTTAAATGATGGCTGCTTCTAAGCCAACATCCTGGCTGTTTGGGCAACTCCACATCGTTTCCCACTTAGTACAGACTTAGGGGCCTTAGCTGGCGATCTGGGCTGTTTCCCTCGCGTCCACGAAGCTCATCCCACGTAGACTGACTGCCTTGCTCTGGAACTCTGGGATTCGGAGTTTGACTGGGGTCGGTAAGCTTGTAGGCCCCCTAACCCAATCAGTGCTCTACCCCCAGAGCTAAACGCAAGACGCTAGCCCTAAAGCTATTTCGGGGAGAACCAGCTATCGCCGAGTTTGTTTGGCCTTTCACCCCTATCCACAGGTCATCCCCCCAGTTTTCAACCTAGGTGGGTTCGGGCCTCCACGAGGTCTTACCCTCGCTTCACCCTGCCCATGGATAGCTCACTCGGCTTCGGGTCTATGACATGCGACTAGACGCCCTATTAAGACTCGCTTTCGCTTCGGCTACGGCTCACGCCTTAACCTCGCCACACATCGATAACTCGCCGGCTCATTCTTCAAAAGGCAGGCGGTCAGAATCCGAAGATTCCTCCCACTGCTTGTAAGTCAACGGTTTCAGGTTCTGTTTCACTCCCCTCGCCGGGGTCCTTTTCACCTTTCCCTCACGGTACTTGTCCGCTATCGGTCACTAGAGAGTATTTAGCCTTACGAGGTGGTCCTCGCAGATTCACACGGAATATCCTCCGTGATACTTGGGAACTCCACAAAGAGAGCGATCAGTTTTCGTCTACAGGGGCTGTTACCCGCTCTGGCCCAGCTTTCCAGCTGTGTTCGACTAACCGCCGCTTTTGTAACTCTTCGCCAGGATCTGTGTCCTGACACGTGGGTCCCGCAACCCCGGTGTGGCAACGCCACAGAGCTATCACACCACACCGGTTTGGGCTCTTCCCGTTTCGCTCGCCGCTACTCAGGGAATCACTGTTGTTTTCTCTTCCTCGAGGTACTGAGATGTTTCAGTTCCCCCGGTTGTCTCTACCGCCCCTATGTGTTCAGAGCGGAGTAACTGGGCATGACCCCAGCTGGGTTTCCCCATTCGGAAATCCCCGGATATAACGCCTGCTTGACGGCTTCCCGGGGCTTATCGCAGCCTGCTACGTCCTTCATCGACTTCTAGTGCCAAGGCATCCACCGTTGACTCTTAGTAGCTTGGATAATAGAAAATCCAAGACGACGTGCTCGCTATGCAGTTCTCAAGGTGCCTGAAGGACTGTCCGGGGCCTGGATGGGCTCCGGAGCAGACTCCTTCACGACTGAACAGCGTGTAGACACGACATCTCTCTTCACGATCTCGACTCGTCACGCACCGCCGTTGCCGGCAGGCGCTTCCATCTCGATCATCCGAGGTTGATGCGTGTGAATAATCAGCGTCTAACTAGGAACTGGAACCAGCTGTGATGGGCTGATTCGTGTTCGCTCCTTAGAAAGGAGGTGATCCAGCCGCACGTTCCCGTACGGCTACCTTGTTACGACTTCGTCCCAGTTACCGACCCCACCTTCGGCAGCTCCTTCCCAAAAGGGTTAGGCCACTGACTTCGGGTGTTGCCGACTTCCGTGACGTGACGGGCGGTGTGTACAATCCCCGAGAACGCATTCACCGCGGCTTTGCTGATCCACGATTACTAGCGACTCCGGCTTCATGAAGTCGAGTTGCAGACTTCAATCCGAACTGAGGACGGCTTTGAGGGATTCGCTCACCTTCGCAGGGTCGCTGCCCGTTGTACCGCCCATTGTAGCATGCGTGCAGCCCTGGACATAAGGGGCATGATGACTTGACGTCGTCCTCACCTTCCTCCGAGTTATCCCCGGCAGTCTCCCATGAGTCCCCGGCCGAACCGCTGGCAACATAGGACAAGGGTTGCGCTCGTTGCGGGACTTAACCCAACATCTCACGACACGAGCTGACGACAGCCATGCACCACCTGTCATGGACGCTAATGCACACCGTGTTTCCACGGCTTTTCCCATGATGTCAAGTCCAGGTAAGGTTCTTCGGGTTGCATCGAATTAAGCCGCATGCTCCGCCGCTTGTGCGGGGACCCGTCAATTCCTTTGAGTTTTAGCCTTGCGGCCGTACTCCCCAGGCGGGGTACTTAATGCGTTAGCTTCGGCACGGCAATCGTTAGACGGATCGCCACACCTAGTACCCAACGTTTACGGCGTGGACTACCAGGGTATCTAATCCTGTTTGCTCCCCACGCTTTCGCTCCTCAGCGTCAATACAGGCCCAGAGAACCGCCTTCGCTACTGGTGTTCCTCCCGATATCTGCGCATTCCACCGCTACACCGGGAATTCCATTCTCCTCTACCTGATTCTAGTCACAGCAGTATCGAGTGCATTTCCGGGGTTGAGCCCCGGACTTTCACAGCCGACTTACTGAACCGCCTACGAGCCCTTTACGCCCAATAAATCCGGACAACGCTCGCCCCCTACGTATTACCGCGGCTGCTGGCACGTAGTTAGCCGGGGCTTCTTTTGGAGGTACCGTCAATTTCTTCCCTCCTGAAAGAGGTTTACAACCCGAAGGCCTTCATCCCTCACGCGGCGTTGCTGCATCAGGCTTTCGCCCATTGTGCAATATTCCCTGCTGCTGCCTCCCGTAGGAGTCTGGACCGTGTCTCAGTTCCAGTGTGGCTGATCGTCCTCTCAGACCAGCTACCCGTCGATGCCTTGGTGAGCTGTTACCTCACCAACTAGCTGATAGGCCGCGAGCCCATCCCGAAGCACAAAGGCATTTCTTCACTCCTCCATGCGAAGGTGTGAAGGTATCCGGTATTAATCCGAGTTTCCTCGGGCTATCCCGGTCTTCGGGGCAGGTTGCTCACGTGTTACTCACCCGTTCGCCGCTCCGTCATACGGGGCAAGCCCCATATGCGTCGCTCGACTTGCATGCATTAGGCACGCCGCCAGCGTTCGTCCTGAGCCAGGATCAAACTCTCCAACGAAGATTCACTTCACTCGCACCTCTCGGTCCGAGCTCAGATCCAATCAATTGTTCGTTTGCATCCACGGATCTCATGACGTGATCCGACGTTGTGTGGATCTCGTACTGCGAGATCCGGATTCATGTTTGGGTCCCGAGAGAACATGACGTTGAGGCACGTCCTCTCGAGCTCAATGTTTCCCAGATCGTTGGCCGAAGCCGCCGATCTCGGACTTGATGATGCTGTGCAGCACCGATTCGAAAATCGATACTGCGCATGCTGATTTTTTACACGCTGTTCAGTTGTCAAGGAGCCTGAATCGCTCTCTGCGTCGCCGGGCTGGTGCCCTTTGGCGCAGACCTCTCATGTTAGGAGACCGATGTTGTCCGATGCAAATCGCGGTGAAAGCACCATGCGATCGGCGCACGGTCGGACTCTCTTCCTTGAGAGGGTCTCTCGCGGTTGGTCAGGATCTGACCTCCGGAGGAATGTGAACAGTAACACCACCGGCAACTCTGTCAAATCGTCGGTGCGTACCAATCGAACCCACCTGGGATCCACAGCGCTCCACAGTCGCATCCGAACCCCGCACCCGGTACAACACAGACGTGTCGACGGGGATTCCCGAGCCCCGCTCCCCGCTCGCCTACGACACCAGTTCGACGAAGCGGCGCTTGCCGACCTGGAGGACGTCCCCGGCGAGCGTCGCTCTGGCGACCTGCTCATCGGCGAGCTTCGAGCCATTGAGCTTGATCGCCCCTTGCGCCAGCAGCCGACGGGCCTCGCCAACCGATGACGACAGCCCCGCGGCGTGGACGAGATGGGGTATGGAAACGGGGTCCTCGTCGGGCAGGGTGAATGTGGGAATGTCCTCTGGAACCTGCCCCTTGCGGAAGACGCGATCGAAGGCCGCCTCGGCATCGAGTGCCGCCCGTTCCGAGTGATAGAGCTCGATGATCGAACGGGCCAGCATCCGCTTCGTCTCCCCTGGATGCAGTGAACCGTCATCGAGCCCCCGCCGGGTCTCGTGAACCCGCTCCGCCGGCAACTCGGTTGCGAGCTCCAGCCATTGCGCCATGAGCGGGTCGGGGATACTCATCGTCTTGCCGAACATCTCGTCGGGCGACTCGGTGATCCCGATGTAGTTGCCCAGCGATTGCGACATCTTCTCGATGCCGTCGGTCCCGACCAGGAGTGGCATGGTCACCGCAACCTGCGGTTCGACACCGTAGCGCTGTTGGATCGATCGGCCCATCATGAGGTTCCAGAGCTGATCGGTTCCTCCGAGCTCGATGTCGGCTTCCACCGCCACCGAGTCGTAGCCCTGCAGGAGCGGGTACATGAACTCCATCACCGAGATCGGTGAGCCCGAGTCGTAGCGATTGGCGAAGTCGGAGCGTTCGAGCATCTGGGCGACGGTCGCCTTGGACGTCAGCTCCAGCATGCCGTACATGTCGAAGGTCGACAGCCACTCGGAGTTGTATCTGATCTCGAGATTGTCGGGCAGCAGGATCTTGGCGAACTGGTCCAGGAGGGCGTCTGCATACCCCTTCACCTCCTCGCGGCTCAACCGCTTGCGGGTCGCCGTCTTGCCGCTCGGGTCGCCCACCTGGGCGGTGAAATCGCCGACGATGAGCACTGCGGTGTGACCCAGTTCCTGAAAGTGCCGCAGCTTGCGCAACACGACCGCCCACCCGAGGGTCACGGCCGGCGCCGTGGGATCGAGACCGAGTTTCACCCGGAGCGGCCGACCGAGATCGAGCTTCTCCTGCAGGCCTTCAGCGGGAGCGACGGTGTCGACTCCTCGCATCACCCGAGCCAGTGGCGAGACTTCACCCGTCGCTGCCGGTCTGTCATCTGTGATCGGTGATCTGTCATCTGTCATCTGTGGATGGCGAGACTACCCATCGACCGGGCGGGCCACGAAGCGCAACCGCGCCTCCGTGGCGACACTGATCCCGATCCTCGGCGTGGCCGCCCACCGAGTGCTGCCAGGTGAGCCGCCGAGCTCGATGCGCTCACCCAAGTGGGTCCCCGTGAAGCTGCCCTCGATGGCCATGGCCTGGCACAGCTTGCCGGGCCCGTCGGTGAGGTGATCCGCCCGCCCCCGCCGCTCGGCCATCGTCGCAGTGCCTTCGATCGGCTCACCTGCTCTGATGAGCACGGCCTGGCCCGAATCCACGGCGCCGGTCACGAGGTTGACACACCAGTGGATGCCATAGCTGCGATACACGTAGACCGCCCCTGGGCCCTCGAACATCGCAGCGTTTCTCGGCGTTCGGCCGCGGAAGGCGTGGCTGGCAGGATCATCGGGCAGATAGGCCTCCACCTCGGTGATCGCCAGCGAGGTCACCGTGCCGCCGACCCTGGTCGTGAGGCTCATGCCGAGCAGTTTCGGCGCGACCTCGTCGGCGTCTGCCGACAACCAGTCCACCGCTCAGCCGAGTTCGTCGAGCAGCACGGCCTTGAAGGAGTGCAGCCGGTTCTCCGCCTGGTCGAACACCATCGACCGGCGGTGCTCCATCATCTCGTCGGAGACCTCCTCACCGCGGTGGGCCGGGAGGCAATGCATGAAGATGGCCTCGGAGTCGGCGTCCTCGAACAGCGCAGGCGTGATCTGGTATCCGGCGAAGTGGCGACGCCTGAGCTCCGCCTCGGCTTCCTGGCCCATCGACGTCCAGACGTCGGTGTAGATCACGTTCGTACCTGCCACGCCCTCCCTCAGGTCGGATGTGATGGTCACGTCACCGATCTCGCTCGCCATCTCGGTCACCGAGGCATCGGGCTCGTATCCGGGTGGTGACACGACGCGGATCGCGGAACCGAGTTTCACCGCCGCCAGCATGAGGCTGTGACACACGTTGTTTCCGTCTCCGACATAGGTGATCGTCGCCTCGTCGAGTGGCAGGTGGTCCGCGACGGTCATCATGTCCGCCACCGCCTGGCACGGATGCTCGAGGTCGGACAGGAGGTTGATGAGGGGAATGGCGGTGGCGGCGTCGATCTCGGTGAGGTCGGAGTGGTCGAACACCCGCATGCCGAGTGCGTCGAGGTAGCGCCCGAGTACGCGGCCGACGTCCGCAGGTGTCTCTCGTGAGCCGAGACCGGTCTGGTCGTTGCGGATGACGATGGGGTGGGCGCCGAGCTGGATGGTGGCGATGTCGCAGCTCACCCACGTGCGCAGCGACTGCTTCTGGAAGAACAGGCCGACGGACATGCCGTCCAGAGCCTGGCGGTGGTCCTGGGGGGATGCCTTGACCTCCAGCCCCGTCTCGACCATCCGCCCGAGGCGGTCGGCTTCGGTGTCGGCGATCGTCAGAAAGCTCATGCGCGCCCCCTCAGCTCGGCACCGGTGGCAGCGGCGGCCTCGATCATTGCCGAGCGGACCGGCGCGACCTCTTCTCCTGAAAGCGTCCGGTCCGGGGCTCGGAGCACGTAGTGGATCGCAAGCGACTTTCGCCCCTCTTCGAGTCCCCGATATTCGTCGAATACCTCGGCGGACTCGATGAGCTCACCCCCGGCGGCGACCGTTGCCGCGAGGAGCTCGACTGCCGGCATGTCGCGCTCGATCACGAACGCGAGATCGAATTCGGACCTGGGGAAGACGCTGGGCGACTCGAGTTGCGGCTTCGGAGTCGGAGCGAGGAGGTCTGGCATGTTCAGTTCGCCCGCGGCAACCCTGCCTTCGAGGTCGTAGTGCCTCGCAACCGTCGGGTGTACCTCCCCGACGTGGCCGACCACATTCCCGCTGACCGCGACTTCGGCGCACCGTCCCGGGTGATAGCCCGGGTAGGTCGCAGGCCGAAGCTCGAGATCGAGGTCGAGCACCTCACCGATGAGACGGGCGAGCGCCGTCGCCGTGAAGGCGTCGGTGGGCCGCCCGGACCCGCCGAGCTCGAGGCCGCCGGATACGCCGAACAGCGCGAAACCCACACGAACCGGTTGCTGGGGGATCCGGGCGTCGGTGTCGTCTGCCTCGGAGAAGAACACCCTGCCGGTCTCGAACAGGCCACCGTGACCTGCGCCATGGCTGGCGTTGTACCGGAGCGATGCCAGCAGGCCGGGCAGTAGTGTCGTTCGCAGAGCCCCCTCCTCCTCGCGGAGGGGGTTCCTGACCGTCACGATCCTCCGGGCCCAATGGTCGGCCGGATACCCGATCATGTCGAGATCATCGGGGTCCATGAAACTCAGATGCACGGCCTGATGGAGTCCGGCGCCGACGAGAGCGGACCGCAGCCTGCGTTCCCTGTGCTGTTCGGCCGTCAGCCCGGCGGCCGAACCACGTGGCAGGCTCTCGCCGAAACGGTCGAAACCGTGGAGGCGGGCGACTTCTTCGACCAGATCGATCGGACGCTCCAGGTCAGGGCGGAAGGTGGGCACCACCACGGAGAGCGGGTCTGCGCCGGCGACGTCCAGTTCGAGCTTCTCGAGCAGCCTGGCGACCTCCCCGACCGAGAATCCAGGGCCGAGTGTCCTCGTGATGTCCGACAGTCGCAGCTCGAGCGTGTGCTCTGTGACGGGTACTGCGATCTCGTCGACGACGCCCTCCAGGATGGTCGCGCCCGACATCGCCGCCAGGAGCTGGGCTGCCCGAGACGAGGCGCGCAACGGCAGACCGGGATCCACACCACGTTCGAATCGTGACGACGCCTCCGAGCGGAGCCCATGCCGGCGCGACATCCACATGATCGTCGGCGGGTCCCAGGTGGCCGCCTCGAGAAAGACCCGTGTCGTCTGCTGGGACACCTCGGATGTCGCTCCACCCATCGTGCCCGCCAGGGAGATCGGACCGGATGCGTCGCAGATCACCAGGTCGTCCTGCGACAGGGCCCGCTCGATGTCGTCCAGGGTGGTCATCTTCTCCCCCGACTCTGCCCTACGCACCACGAGATGCTCACCGACGACTCGATCCGCGTCGAAGGCGTGCAGCGGGTGGCCCAGCTCGAGCATGACGTAGTTCGTGACATCGACCGCGTTGGAGATCGACCTGACGCCGGCCGAACGGAGACGTTGCCGCATCCAGAACGGCGATCGACCGATCACGACGTTCTGGATCTCACGTCCGGTGAACCGCAGACATCCTGACGGATCTTCGATGTCGACGCTGGTCGAGGGAGTGCCGGGAACGGTCGGCAGATCCGGCTCCACCATCGAATACGGCACGTCGAAGTAGGCGGACAGCTCTCGGGCGATGCCCATCATCGACATGGCGTCAGGTCGATTCGGCGTGATCGAGAGATCGAAGATGACGTCCGGCAGTGCGACATACTCGGCGAAGTCCAGACCGACGGTGGCGTCGGCGTCGAGCACGAGGATGCCGGCGGCATCCTCGCCGATGCCGAGCTCTCGCTCCGAGCAGATCATCCCGTTCGATTGGACCCCACGGATCTTTCGGGTTCCGATCTCGAAGCCACCCGGCAGGACGGCCCCGGGTTTGGCGAACGGCACGATCGCTCCGACGTCGAAGTTCCACGCCCCGCACACAACATCGACCGGAGTCCGGGCGTCGTCGTAGACGACCTGGCACAACCTGACCTTGTCGGCGTCAGGATGCGGTTCGATGCTGATGACTTCGGCGATGACGACTTCTGTCCAGTCGGCCTCGGGGAACTCGATGCCTTCCACCTCGTGACCCAGCGACTCGAACGCCTCGCGGATCTCTGCCACGTCGTCCGTCGGCAACGCGATGTAGTCCGCCAGCCAATCCAGCGAGACCCTCATGATGCCCTCGTTCCTCGGGCGCACCACGCACCACGCAGCACGCAGCACGCCTGGACGCGTGGCGTGAAGCGTGGGGCGTGAAGCGTGGGGCGAGATTTCATGTGAATTGACCCAGGAAGCGGATGTCGTTTTCGATGAAGTGTCGGATGTTGTTGATGCCGTGTCGGACCATTGCCATTCGTTCCACGCCCATCCCGAAGGCGAACCCGGTGAGGGCCTCGGGGTCGTATCCGACGTTCTCCAGGACGTTGGGATCGACCATCCCGCACCCCAGCATCTCGAGCCACCCGACTCCCTTGCACACGCGACAGGAGGCCTCCCCTCCGTCGCAGTTGAAACACGACACGTCGAGTTCGGCCGACGGCTCGGTGAACGGGAAGAAATGGGGGCGGAGCCGAACGGTCGTGGCCGGCCCGAAGAACTCCCGGGCGAAGTGGGCCAACGTGCCTTTGAGATCGGCGAACGTGATGTCGACGTCGACGGCCAGCCCTTCGATCTGATGAAAGACCGGGAGGTGGGATGCGTCGATCGTGTCGGAGCGGTAGACCTTGCCCGGGACGATGACGTGAACGGGCGGCTCGTGGTTCTCCATCCAGCGAACCTGCATCGGAGACGTCTGGGTCCGCAGCAGCGCAGAATCATGCGGCCCGAACTCCAGGTACATCGTGTCCGATTCCGCCCGGCTGGGATGGGTCGGCGGCGTGTTGAGCGCATCGAAGTTGTAGACCGACAGCTCGGCTTCGGGACCGTCGGCCACGGCGTATCCGAGCGCGACGAAGATGTCGGTGATCTCGTCGATGGTCTGCTGAATGAGATGGAGGCTGCCCGTCGGAAGCCGGTAGGCCTCGAGAGTCATGTCGACCCGGTCGTCCTCCAACAGGAGATCGGCCGCCCGGCGCTCGAGCTCGGCTCTACGCGCCGCGATGATCGGCTGCATCGCAGAACGCGCCTCTTGCAGCGCCCGCCCCATGACGGGCTTCTCGTCGTCGGAGAGCTTCCCGACGCCACGTTGCAGCTCGGCGAGCTTCGACTGACGACCGATCAGCTCCGCCTCCACCGTCTCGAGGTCGTCGAGGGATTTGGCGGCTTCTATCCGCGATGGCGCAGTTGCGACGATCTGATCCAGTTCTTCCATGGGTTCCTGAGACTCGGGCGCCGTCACGATAGTTGTGGTGTGTGAGCGTCCCGAACCGATTACCCGTCCCGACGAGCGCTCGCCGCCCCCCGGGCCAACATCAGCTCGTACATGCAGATGGCGCCGGCGACCGCTGCGTTGAGGCTCTCGATGTCGCCGACCATCGGTATCGAGACGGCGAGATCCGCCGACTCGACGAGGTCGCCCGGCAGACCGTGGGCTTCGTTCCCGACCAGCAGACAGACCGGTCGAGCGTCCGGCAGGAGGCCGGCAACATCGGAGAGCGGCGTCCCGCCGGAAACGACGGTCGCGACGGTGAAGGCATCGCCCGGAGATCCGAGGGCGATGGGGATCCGGAAATGCCCGCCCGCCGCCGACCGCACCACCTTGGGGCTCCACGGATCGACGGCGTCGGGAGCCAGGACGATGCCGAATCCGAAGGCTGCGGCGGTTCGGATGAGGGTCCCGGCGTTGCCTGGGTCCGAGGTGTCCAACCAGAGCCGGTCGCCTTCGACCGCAACCTGCTCGGGGATGGTCACGATGGCGACCGGACCTCTCGGGTTCTCGGTGTCTGCGATCTTGCGGAGCACCTGCTCGGTGACCGGGAACCAGCGGGCCCCAGCGTCGCCGGCGAGATCTCGAGCAACATCATCGTCCTCGAGACCGAAGACATCGGTGACCTCGGCGCTCGATGCGACCGCCTCGGCGAGGATGTGTGGGCCCTCGAGGAGCGTGGCGCCCTCCTCTCTCCTCGCCCGGGCGCGGCGAAGCCGGCCGGCTCGGACCACATGTTGATTACGGGTCGAGCTGACCGGCTCCATCGATCTACTCAGTTCTGCTTGGCGACCTCGACCAGCTGGGCGAATGCATCCGCGTCGTTGATGGCCAGGTCGGCCAGCATCTTGCGGTCGACTTCGATCTCGGCCGCCTTGAGACCGGCGATGAACGTCGAGTAGCTCATGCCGTGTTGACGGGAGGCAGCGTTGATCCGCTGGATCCACAGCCTCCGGAAGTCGCCCTTGCGCTTCCGACGGTGGTCGTAGCTGTCCTGCATCGCATGCATGACCTGCTCGTTGGCGGTCTTGAAGCGACGGCTCTTCGCCCCCTTGTACCCGGAGGCCCGGTCGAGGACCTTCTTGTGGTTCTTCTTGGCGTGTACGCCACGTTTGACTCGTGCCATGGTGGTGCTCCCTGCTCAGCTGCCGATGAGGCGCTTGACGACTTTGGCGTCACCAGGGGCCAGGTCGGTGTCGCCGGCCAGACGCCGGTACCGGTCGTTGCCCTTGGTGTTGCTCAGGTGGCCGCGTCCCGACTGCTTGCGTCGGAGCTTGCCCGACCCGGTCTTCTTGATGCGTTTGGCGGCACCGCGGTGCGTCTTCTGTTTCGGCATGCGGGTCTCCTTCGATGTCTGAGGGGCGGTCTCGCCCTGCGTGTCACTCTGTGTTGGCTTCTTCGGCCACCTCGGCAGCAGGCTCGGCCTCTGCCTTCGGGCGGTTGCGGAGTGGTGCGAGTGTCATCACCATCTGCCGGCCTTCGAGCGACGGTGCCTGCTCGATCTGGGCCATCTCCTCGACGGTCGCGAACAGGCGGCGGAGAACCCTCTCGCCGTACTCGGGGCGTTCCCGTTCACGGCCTCTGAATCGGACCGTCACCTTGACCTTGTCGCCTTCGGCGAGCCATTCCGCGGTTCGGCGGGCCTGCATGTCGAAGTCGTGGTCGGCGATCCTCGGCGTCAGCCGGGTCTCCTTGATGACGGTTCGCGTCTGGTTCTTCCTGGCTTCCCGCTCACGCACGGACTGTTCGTACTTGAACTTCCCGTAGTCCATGATCTTGCACACGGGCGGCTTGGCGGTCGGAGCGACCTCGACGAGGTCCATGTCCAGTTGCTCGGCCAGCCACAGGGCCTCGGCCAGTTTCTTCACCCCGATCTGTTCTCCATCGGGTGCCACGACCCGGACTTCCGGAGCCCGGATGTAGCCATTCACACGCAGGTCAGCGATCTCGCATCCTCCTGTTGGATTCTTGTCTCGTCGATTTCTGTTCCTACAACAGAGGCAGCACACGAAGTGCTGCCTCGAAAACGATCAACGACCGGTAGTCCGGTCCTCGGTCTCGACCGCGGCGCACCTCCATCGGTGGCCGGGTGGGAGTCAGCGCTCCACTTCGCCTCTGTTGTCGACGTGCAGCGTACAACGGGTTTCTCGACGGCGCTATTCCGAGGGTCCGTTCGCAGTCGACAGTTCACAGTCGACAATTCTCCGCCGACCGTGTGGACAGTCGACCGGAGGGCCGCTGAAATGCCCTCGAGAACCCCTCGACGCGAGCAGAAACTGTGAACCGTTCACTGTGAACCGTGAACGTCGGTATCGCCGGTGCCGCTACGCAGCGCACTCAGCATCCTCGCCAGGGTGATGGCGGCTTCGGCGGCTTCGGCGCCCTTGTTGCCGGGGCCGCGGAGCGAGCGCTCGACGGCATGCTCGTACTCCCGGACGGTGAGAAGGGCGTTCCCCACCGGCACACCCGTCCGGATCGAGACATCGGTGATGCCCCGGGTGGCGTGCTCGGCGACGTATTCGTAGTGATCCGTCTCGCCTTTGATGACCGCTCCGATGGCGACGATCGCCTCACAACCCTCCTCGGCGAGCGACTGCACAGCCAGTGGCAGTTCCATCGCCCCGGGAACCCTCAGAACGATCGTCTCGGCGACCCCCGCCCGCTCCGCCTCGGCGATCGCGGCATCGAGCATCGGCTCGGTGATCGGTTCGTTGAATGCGGACACCGCGATCCCGATACGCCCCGGCACCCGACCGGGGTCGATGTCGATGCGGTTCACTCTTCGTCGTCCTCGTCGAGCAGATGCCCGAGCTTCGCCACCTTCGTCTTGAGATAGTGCTCGTTGTGACGGTTGCGCTCGGTGATCACCGGCACGCTGTCGAGAATCGTGAGCCCATAGCCCTCGATGCCCGCCCGCTTGGTCGGGTTGTTGGTCAACAGGCGCATCGATCGGACGCCGACGTCGTAGAGGATCTGCGAGCCGACGCCGTAGTCGCGGCTGTCGACCGGGAGGCCGAGGTCGATGTTCGCCTCCACCGTGTCACGGCCGGTGTCCTGGAGGTTGTATGCCTGCAACTTGGCGAACAGGCCGATGCCGCGTCCCTCGTGTCCGCGGATGTACACGATGACTCCGCGTCCCTCTTCGGCGATCTTCGCCATGGAGAGGTCGAGTTGGTCGCCGCAGTCACACCTCCGGCTGTGCAGCACGTCGCCGGTGAGGCACTCCGAGTGCGCCCTGACCAGGATGTCCTCGCCGTCGCCGACCTCACCCATCACGAGCGCCATGTGATCGCGACCATCGAAGCTTCGATACCCGATCGCCCGGAACTCGCCGTGGTCGGTCGGGATGCGGGATTCCACGACCTTCTGGATGATCTTCTCTTCGGTGGCCCTGCGATGGGCGATGAGGTCGGCGATCGAGCCGACCAGCAGGTCGTGCTCCTTGGCGAAGCGCTCGATGTCGTCGAGCTTCGAGACGGTCCCGTCGTCGTTCATGAGCTCTGAGAGCACTGCGGCGGGATAGAGGCCCGCCAGCTTGACGAGGTCGACACCGGCTTCGGTGTGACCGGCGCGTCGGAGCACGCCGCCTTCCGCGGCTCGCAACGGATACATGTGTCCGGGACGGGCGATGTCGGACGGACGGGAGTTCGAATCGATCAGGGCCTGGACCGTTCGGACCCGATCGGCCGATGAGATGCCGGTCGTGACCCCTTCGCGGGCATCCACCGAGAGCGTGAAGGCGGTCCGGTGGGACTCGGTGTTGAGCCGGACCATCTGCGGAAGCTCCAACTCGTCGAGCCGCTCGGCGGTCATCGGAACGCAGATGATGCCGGAAGTGTGCCGGATCATGAACGCCATCTGTTCGTTGGTGATCTTCTCGGCGGAGACGATCAGGTCGCCTTCGTTCTCTCGGTCCTCGTCGTCGGTCACGATCACCATCTCGCCCGCGCCCACGGCAGCGATCAGCTCTTCGGGTCGCGCGAATTTCATGTGCGTGCCTCCAGCAGGCGCTCGACGTACTTCGCAAGGATATCGACCTCCAGATTCACCGCATCCCCCACCGACGCCGAGCCGAAGGTCGTCACCTCGAGGGTGTGCGGGATCAGGGCGATCTGGAACGACGTCGGATCGGAAAGCGCGGCCACCGTCAGGCTGACTCCGTTCACCGTGATCGAGCCCTTTTCGACGACGTAGGGAAGCAAACGGGCCGGGGCCTCGATCGTCCAACGCCGGCCCTCGCCCTCCGGCTCGATCCGGGTGATCACGCCGGTACCGTCGATGTGACCCTGCACGATGTGCCCGTCGAACCTGCCCGAGGCGGACATCGCCCGCTCGAGATTCACGCCGTCTCCCACGCCGAGGTGGCCGAGGTTGGTGCGATCGAGCGTCTCGATGACCGCTTCGACACTGAAGCGGCTTCCCTCGATCTCGGTGGCCGTCAGACAGACGCCGTTCACGGCGACCGAATCCCCGACCTCGAGGTCGGATGTCACCAGCTCGGATTCGAAGGTGAAGCGCCTGCCGTCGGGGCCGCCATCCGCAGCGGTCACCGTGCCGATGGTCTCGATGATGCCCGTGAACATTGCCGAGACTCTACCCCGAGCCCGGGATTCGACTACCGGGCCGGCTCCCAGCGGATCTCGAGATCCCCACCAACCAGTTCCGCCCCGACCACCCGGATGTCGTGCGCCGACTCCATCGTGGCGAAGATCCCGTCGAACATCGAGCGCCCGACTCCGAGCCCGAACTTGGCGCCGAAATGGACGAAACCGATGTCGACCAGGCCCTGAGACACAAGTGAGGCGGCGAGCGTCGCGCCGCCTTCGACGAAGACTCGCAACATGCCCAACTCTCCGATGCGCCTGAACCCGGATGCGAGGTCGACCTGCTGGCCGGTGCCGCCGACGACCTCGAGATCTCCGGTCGGTATCTCGATTGACCGCGTTGCCAACACCAGGGGGTTGCGTTCCCAGATCGCCGCATCGTCCGGCAGCTCCCGCGCTCCGGCGACGACGATCGGGCGCGGCTGGTGGCCGGTGTGACCGTCCAGTCTCACGTCGAGCCGCGGATCGTCGGCGATGAGGGTTCCGGCGCCAACGAGCACGGCATCACAGCGGGCCCGCCACTCGTGCACCCGGTGGCGGATGGCCGGACCGGTGATCCATCGGGAGGATCCGTCGGCGGCGGCCACCTGGCCATCGAGGGTCGCCGCCAGTTTGAGCACCACCTGGGGCCGGCCGGTTCGCCGGTGGTGGAAGTAGCCGGGATCGAGATCGACGGCTGCCCGCCCAAGCGCACTCTCGGCATCGACGACCTCGACATCGATTCCGGCGTTCCGGAGCCGTTCGACTCCGGCACCGCTGACCTTGCTGTCGGGGTCGAGGGCTCCGATCACGACCCGGGCGATGCCGGCCTCGATGATGGCGTCCGTACACGGCGGCGTGCGGCCGGTGTGATCGCACGGTTCGAGCGTGACGACCAGGGTGACATCATCGCCCAGCGCTCCGGCATTCGCCAGGGCGATCCGTTCGGCATGTGGCGTTCCGGGAGCCACGTGGGCGCCTGCGCCGAGCTCGGAGCCATCCGGAGCCAACAGGACGGCTCCCACTCTCGGGTTGGGGTGCGGGTGTTCTTCAGCAGCCAGCGCGATCGCCTTCGCCATCGCCTGATGGATGGCGAGCGGGTTCATCTCAGGAGGTACGACGGTCGATCTCGTAGGAGGAGCCGTGCTGCTTCTTGGCGAACTCCTTCATCTCGACCGCCACAGCCGAGGCCTCCCACTGCGACGTGATCGGCCGCGTCCGGTTCGTCACGACACCGATTGAGATCGACACGACGGGGAACGCGAACCGCTCTCCTCTCCGGTCGATCACCTCGATGTAGCCGCGCAGGGCGTCGGCGGTGTCGTAGTAGTCGAGAATGCCGTCGTCGAACATGTCGATCGCCGCCTTGCAGTATTGCTCGGCGATGTCGGCGCGGCATACGGACACGAAATCGTCGCCCCCGATGTGCCCGACGAAGCCGTTGGGATCTCCGATCGCATCGATGGCTCGCTGCATGACGTCGCCGGTGAACTTGATGACCTGATCGCCGCGCATGAATCCGTAGTGATCGTTGAACGCCTTGAAGTTGTCGAGATCGCCGTAGATGACTGCGAAAGTCTCCCCCGTCGCGACGCGGGCTTCGATCTCGGTTCCGATCCGGAAATTGCCGGGCAGCCCGGTCAATGGGGAGGTGTCCCTGGCCGCCTGTGTCCTCCGCAGCACGGCTTTGACACGCGCCACCATCTCGGTGACGTCGAACGGTTTGGTGATGTAGTCGTCGGCGCCGAGCTCGAGCCCGTTGACGCGGTCCTCGGTGAGGCCTCGGGCAGTGAGCAGCACGATCGACGTGCCTGCGAGGGTTCCGTGGCTGCGCATCTTTCGGAGGGCGGTGAGGCCATCCATCCGCGGCATCATGATGTCGAGGAGCACGAGGTTGGGAGGGTTCTCCACCGCCTTCTCGAGCGCTTCCTGGCCGTCCTGGGCGGTGTCCACGAAGAAGCCCTCGAGCTCGAGGTTGATCCGGACCACCCGGACGATGTCTTCGTCGTCGTCGACGACCAGAATTCTCTCTGTCATGTCTGTTCCCCTGTGACCCTGCGCAGCTCCCTGATGGCAGCCGCCGGATCCTCGTTGCCAAAGACGGCCGATCCCGCGACGAGCACGTTCGCTCCAGCTGCCGCGGCTCGCGGCGCGGTATCGGGCGTGATGCCGCCGTCTATCTGAACATCGGTCTCGAGGCCGTGAAAATCAACCCATTTTCTCGCCTGCTCCACCTTGGGAAGGACCTCCGGCATGAATGCCTGCCCACCGAATCCGGGGTGTACCGACATGACCACGACCATCCGACACGATTCGATCCATGGCTCCATGGCAGCGAACGGTGTGTGGGGCGAGATGACGACGCCGAACCCGATGTCGAGTGCGGCGGCCTCTTTGATGGCATCGGTGGGATCCGGGACGGCCTCGAGATGTACCGTCACGATGTCGGCACCGGCCGACGCGAGCTCTTCGAGGTAGACGGTCGGGTTCGTGGTCATGATGTGACAGTCGAAAACGAGGTTGCTCACCGGCCGGATCGAGGAGATCACCGGCATCCCGAACGTGATGTTGGGCACGAAATGGCCGTCCATGACGTCGAGATGCAACAGGTCCGCTTCAGCCTCGACGGTGCCGATCTGTTCCGCCAGGTCACTGAAGTCCGCAGCGAGCAAGGACGGGGCGATCTTGATCTCCATCACGCAATGATATGGCGACCCGGGTCGGTCACCCGTCATCTGTCGATGATCGCGATGAACATCCCGTCGGTCGGACCGAGATGGGGCGCGAGCAGCCACCCCTTGCCCAGTGCCCTGCCGGGCAGCTGGAGATCGGGTGGACGTGCCGGGTAGGGCGCTACGACCTCGACGGTCTCGCTGGGCGTGACGGTGCACACCGAGTACACCACCCGTCCCCCCGGCCTCACCAGCTCGATCGCCGAGGCGAGCAGGTCGCCGGCGATGGTGGCCAGGTTCGTGACGTCCTCGGTACCGGTGCGTCGGATGATCTCCGGCCGCCGCCGCAGGGTTCCGAGCCCCGTACACGGGGCGTCCAAGAGGACTGCGTCGAACGTGGCGGGCTCGAACGGCGCCGTGCGGCCGTCTGCGATCACCCATGAAGCACCGGGCACGCGCCTTGCGGCCTGTCTCGTGCGGCGTGGATGGAGGTCGGCGGCGATCACACGGGCGCCGTCGTCGACGAGCTGTCCGGTCTTGCCTCCCGGGGCCGCAGACATGTCGAGGACGACCTCTCCTGGGCGTGCCGATACGGCGAGGCCGACTGCGACCGAGGCAGGGTCTTGGATCTCGAATCCCTTCGGAATCGGACCGCTCCCCAGCCATGCGCCTTCGATGCCCGGGACTGGAACGTAGCCGCCTGGCGTGCCCGACCCCCTGATCCCGAGCTCCGGCGATTGGAGTGAAGCCTCCCAGAAGGCCTCGATCTCGTGGTCGTCGAACACGCTGGACATCTCGGCTGTCAGCCAGGCGGGCATGTCGGGGTGCAGCCTGGGAGCTGACCGGGCGACCTTTCTCAACACTGCGTTGGCGAACGGGGCGTACGAGGGATTCGAGCGTTTCGCAGCGCGAACCACCGCGTCGACCGTGAGCGCATCCGGACGGTCACTGCGCCCGAGCTCGGCTACGCCGACACGCAGCAGGTCGAGAAGTGGCCGATCGATACGATCGAGCGGTCGTTTCGACGCCCGGTCCACCTCGACGTCGATCTGTGTCAGGTTCCGGAGTGCGTCGTAGGCGATTGCCCTGGCAACGCCGGCGTCAGAAGGATTCATCCCCTTGGTCTCGGTGCGGGAGACCACGTTCGAGAATGCGCCTTCCCGGTCGACGCGGCCAACGATCCGGGCGGCGGCGGCACGGGCGTCCGCAGCGGTCATCGGAGAACACCGAGCTCTCCGTGCCGGCCTCTGGCCCACTCTCGCCCGGACATCGCCCGCTTACCCTGAGGTTGGACTTCGACGAGCTCGATCGGCCGGGTGCCAGTGCCCATGACGAGCCGGTCGTCGGACAGCGACAGCGCACCTGGCCCGGTCGCTCGAAGGTCGTCGACCGGTCGGGCGCGCAGGATCTTGAAGCGTTCGCCGTCGAGGAGCGCAGCAGCTCCGGGCTGGGGGCTGAGAGCGTGGATCTTCCTCACCAGCTGCTCGGCCGGCGAGTCGGGCACCACGAGGCGCTCTTCGGGAGTGATCTTCGGGGCGTGGCTGGATCGCCCGACCTGAGCGGTGGCGATGGCTCGCCCCGCAACGATGTCGACCAGCATGCTCTGGAGATGCTCTGCGCCTTCGACCGCCAACCGATCCAACACGTCGCCAGTCGTTTCGATCGGCAGGAGCGCGGTGGACCTGATCGAGTAGATCGGCCCTGTGTCCAGACCCTCGTCGAGACCCATCAGCGTGACACCGGTGCGGGTGTCGCCGGCTTCGATCGCCCGCTGGACCGGTGCCGCCCCCCTCCACTTCGGCAGGATCGAGAAGTGGACGTTGACGAACCCCCGGTGTGGCACGGTGAGAGCGTCGGACCGGATGAGCATGCCGAACGCAACGATCACGGCGACATCGATCGGCCCGAGGCCGGACAGGATGGGGACGATGTCCCGGTTCGTGGTCGGCTGGAAGACAGGGAGGTCGAGGTCGACCGCACGTTGCTTGACGGGCGGCGGTGCCGGTCGTTTGGAGCGCCCTCTGGGCCTGTCCGGCTGGGTCAGCACCGCCACGACATCTGCGATCCCTTCAAGTGCGTTCAACGAGGGAACCGCTGCCTCCGGCGTGCCGAGGAAGACCGTCCTCACTCGAATTCGACGAGCCCGAGGGCTTCCAGGCGCAGGTCGCGCAGCGCCGCCTTCTGAACGGGCTTCTCCAGGTGGTCGATCAACAACTCACCGTTGAGATGCCCGATCTCGTGGAGAAGGACACGCCCGAGCAGTGCCTCACCGGAGTATTCGACCGTTTCGCCGTCGAGGTTCAACGAGGTCACCCTGACGTATTCGGGTCGGGTGATCGACCAGAAGTGCCCGGGCACGGAGAGGCATCCTTCCTCGTAGGTCCACTCCCCCGCGGTCTCGACGATCGAGGGGTTGATCAACACCTGGGGACCGTTTCCGTCCTGTGCGTCGAACACCGCCACGGCGCGAGACACGCCGATCTGGTTGGCCGCCAGGCCCACGCCCGGGGCGTCGTACATCGTCTCGGTGAGGTCGGCGACCAACTTCTCGACCCCTGCATCGATCGTATCGACCCGGCGGGTCATGGCGCGAAGCACCGGATCGCCGAAGGTCCTGAGCGGAAAGATGGCCATGAGCGGGCAGGCTAATCGGGGCCTACCGGCATGCCTGCCTCTGGTGCGACCCGCTCCCAGCAGCCGGCTCCCGGCTTCCAGCTCTGGGCTCTCGACCTCGTACCGAGCGTTGTGCGACCTCCGAACAAGAGGGTGATCGAGCACCGAACCGTCGCACTTCACGGGGACGCTCGAACGCCTCCCCGTGGAGCCGATAGCCGATGGCCGACAGCCGATAGCGGGAGGCCGCCAGGCCGACCCAAGCAGGGAGGCCGCCAGGCCGACCTACAGATCGATCGGATCCGCGTCGATGCGCACGGTTGCTCCGGCGTTGCGCCAACGATCGACGACCGGGCGCAGCGCCAGCTTGAATCGGTCGAGATCCGGTGCCTGGATCAGCCATCGCACACCGCGAGCGGACTCGGCCGGGCCGAGAATCGTGGTCCTGCCGCCGATGGCGACCAGCTCGCTGTTGGTGATCTCGGCATCGTCGAGATCCCGGACCTCGATCACCATCAACTCGCCGGCCGGCGGATATCCGAACGCCCGTCGCTGTTCGATCTCCGTCGCGTAGAAGCCGATCGGATCGGCACGTCGCAACGCCACGATGGCGTGATGATCGGGATCGCTGGTCTGCAGGAGCAGGCGACCGCCATCGGTCACGATGCCGGCGAGACGAGCGCCGATCCGGAGCGCCTCCTCGGCCGCCCGGTAGTTCGTGCCTCGAACCACGCCGTCGGCATCCACCCAAATGGCGAGATCGCATTGGGACACTCTGGGCAGGTCGCGTTCGGTGCCGACCCTGACAGCCCGGCGAGCCTCCATCGCACCCACGAGGCGCTTGTCGACGACACGCCCGATCTCCTCGATGAGGCGCCCGACTCCGGCCCCGAGCGGTTCGAAGCGCTCGCCACCGCAGGACACACATGGGCCGATCGGGGTTCCGCAGCGCGCACAGACGTCAGCGGGGTCGGGGCGGGATCCGCACGTGCCGCACACCCTGAGGGTCCGACAGGCGACGCATCGGGATGCGGCGGAGTAGCCGCGGCGATGGGCGTAGACGAACACGGACCCACGCGGGGCGATCGCCCGGATCGCCTGCTTGGCCGTCTCCCCCAGCAATCCACCGCCGGGCGGGTCGGTCTTGCGGTCGACCACCTCGACGAGCGGCCACAACCGGCCGGGGGCCAGCCGACGAACGTCCGGACCGACACCCATCAGTTCCGCCGATGGTGTCGGTCCCGCGAACACGGCGACGATGTTCTCGCGTCTGGAGCGGGCGAGAAGCACGTCACGGACCGCAAGGGTCGGAGATTGCCGTTCCTTCATCGCTCGTCGGCTCTCCTCGACGGCGACGATGACCGCCGGTGTCCTGACCTGCCAGGTTGCGATCCTGGGTGTTCCGACGGTGACACTGGTCAGGTGGCGAAGTCGGCGCCAGACGCCCGTCACGTCCTTGTCGGCCATGTCGGGGAGCACGCTCGACACCCCGACGCCGGCTTCCTCGATGGTGCTGCCGATGGCGGTTACCTCCAGCGCCGTAGGCGCGATGACCACCAGGCTCACGCCCGCCGCCATGCAGTCACGTGCGAGATCGGCCATGCCTGCGGGAGCATGCTCGAGGAGCGCCACCGGCCGATGGCGCCGGCCAGAAGCTGCGGCGTCCACGACGTCCGCGAGGGCGTGTTGGACTCGATCCTCGACACCCGAGGCGGGGGTCTTCGGCGCCGCGGGGGGAACGTTGGGTGGCGCAGCGCGGTCCAGAACCGGACCGATCGGGGCAACGTAGTGCTGGGCGACCCATCGAAGTGAGTCGATGAGTTCGGGTGTCAGGATCGATGATCGGCCGGACACCTGGGCGATGTCGCGCAGCTTGGCATGGTCTCGCTTCCCGAGTTCGACGACGAAGCCCTTGACCCGCCTGCCTCCGAGGGGAACGCGTACCAGGCTGCCGACCACGACCCGATCTGCCAGGGGCTCGGGGATCGAATACCAGAAGCCGTCGTCGACGGCGTGACTCGGGATATCGGGCACGACCCGGGCGGCATCGACCGGGTCGGTCAGAGTGCTGCCGCCGCGGCCGCCAGCTCCTCGGAGGCGTCGGTCGACTCCCATGGGAACTGTGGCCGGCCGAAGTGGCCATAGGCCGCTGTCTGCCGGTAGATCGGCCGCCGAAGATCGAGGCGATCGATGATCGCCTGCGGCCTGAAGTCGAAGAACTCCCAGACCAGGGTCGACAGCTTGAATGGATCGATCTGGGCGGTCCCGAATGCCTCGACCAGCACCGAGAAGGGCTCGGCCCTCCCGATTGCATAAGCGACCTGGACCTCACACCTGGATGCCAGCCCAGCGGCGACGATGTTCTTGGCGGCGTGCCTGGCGGCGTACGCCGCTGAACGGTCCACCTTCGTCACGTCCTTGCCGCTGAACGCTCCCCCTCCGTGTCGGGCGTAACCGCCGTAGGTGTCGACGATGATCTTGCGACCGGTCAAACCGGTATCGGCCGTGGGACCGCCCACGACGAACCGTCCGGACGGGTTGACGAGGATGTCGATGTCGCCGGTCTCGTGGTAACGCTCGGCCACTGGCCCGACGACGAGCTTCTTGAGATCGGTCTCGATCTGCTCGGAGTCGACACCTTCGGCGTGGTGAGTGCTGATGAGGATCGTGTTGAGGTGTGACGGGTGGCCGTCTTCGTAGGCGACGCTGACCTGGGTCTTGCCGTCCGGACGGAGATAGTCGACCACGCCGTTCTTCCGCACCATGGCGAGCTGCTCGGCGAGCCGGTGGGCCAATTGGATCGGGAGCGGCATCAAAGCGGGCGTCTCGTCGCACGCATACCCGAACATGATGCCCTGGTCTCCGGCCCCCAACTCGTCGAGGGCGTCCGTCGACCCGCTTCTCGCCTCCAAGGACTGGGTGACGCCTCCGGCGATGTCTGGGCTCTGGCGGTGGAGCAGGTTCTCGACGTGGACGGTGTCGGCGGAGAAGTCCGCATCGAACCCGTCGTAGCCGATGTCCGCAATCACACCGCGAGCGATTTCGATGGGGTCGATGACGGCGTCGGTCGTGATCTCACCGGCGATGACGACACGTCCCTTGGTGACCATCGTTTCGCAGGCGACCCGAGCCATCGGATCCTGCTCGAGCACGGCATCCAGGATGCCGTCCGAGATGGCGTCACAGACCTTGTCGGGATGGCCCTCGGTCACGGACTCTGAGCTGAAGTGGGATCGGTGTGGGACGGGCGCGTTCATGGGTGTGAGTGAGGATAGGTGAGCCTGGTCGGAACGCGGCGAACGTCAGCGTGTCGAAAGCCGTCGCTCGACGAGATCCCACAGGCGCGAGGCGACTTCGGTCTTGGGCATCATCGGCCAGGGTTCGCTCGTACCGTCAGGGCTGATGATCGTGACCTGGTTGGTGTCGGTGGCGAACCCCGAGCCCGGTTGGCTGATGTCGTTGGCGACCAGGAGGTCCACGCCCTTCCTGACCGCCTTCTCGGCGGCCCGCTCAAGGGATCCGGACTCGGCGGCGAACCCGACGAGAAATGGGCGGACCCGACGTTGCGACACCGTCATCAAGATGTCGGGATTCGGCTCGAGCTCCAGATCGGGAGGGCCGTCGGTGCGAACGAGCTTGCCGGACGACACCTGGGCCGGGCGGAAGTCGGCCACCGCCGCCGCCATGATTGCCACGTCCGGCGCGACGGTCGCGACCGCATCGGCCATCTGCTGCGCCGTCTCGACCCGAATGACCTCGATTCGCCGATCGAGTTCGACGCCGGCCGTCGTCACCACCGTGACCTTCGCTCCGCGAGCTGCGGCCTCGTTTGCGATGGCGTGGCCCATCTTGCCGCTCGATCGGTTGCCGATGTAGCGCACCGGGTCGATTGGCTCTCTGGTCCCGCCCGCGGTCACGAGCACCGAGACACCGGACAGGCTTGAAGACAGGGTCGTGACGATCACTTCGACGATGACCTCGGGCTCCTCCATGCGGCCCGAACCGACGTCGCCCCCGGCGAGGTCTCCGGATGCGGGACCGACGACGATCACGCCGTCCTCGGTGAGCCGGGCGATGTTCCGTTGCGTCGCCGGGTACTCCCACATCTCGGTGTGCATCGCCGGGGCGACGACGATCGGTGCGGTGGATGCCGTGACTGTTGCAACGAGCACGTCGTCACTGAGCCCGACGGCGAGCCGGGCGATGGTGGCGGTGGTCGCCGGCGCGATGACGATCAGGTCAGCCCACCGAGCCAGGTCGGTGTGAGGCGAGACGGAAGACCCGTCGACGGAGAAATCGGTTGTCACAGGCTGCCCGGTGATGCCCGCCATCGTCGCAGTGCCGAGAAACTCGGTGCCTGCTCGGGTCATGACGACTCGCACGTCGGCGCCGGCTTCGATGAGACGACGCGCCAGATAGGCCGACTTGTAGGCGGCGATACCGCCGGTGACGCCCAGAAGAATCCGGCGTCCACTGAGAGGCATCAGGCCTCCTCGCGCTCCACGGTGACCTTGCCTTCGGCGATCTCTTCCATGGCGATGGTGAGGGGCTTGCGGCTGAGCGAGTGGACCTGTGGAGGCACGTAGTGCCCGATGCCCTCCCCCAGCTGGTGGAAATAGGCGTTGATCTGTCGGGCCCTACGCGACGACACGATCACCGCTGCGAACCGGTTTCCGACTTCATCAACAACGTTCTCGATCTTCATGAGGAGCAGCGTACCGCAAGTCGGTGGATTCGAGCGACTCGGGCATGACGGCCGAGAGCGCCCGTAGGGCCTACAGCGCCGATGCGCAGCGAGGCCCTCGGCACAGCGAACGCCGATCTACCGATCTCCGAGTCCGGCGTTCTTGTCAACGACGGCTTGACGCAGTTGGGCGCGATGAGTATCCAGCTTCTCGGTCAGCGCCGGGTTGGACACCGCGAGAATGCGGACGGCCATGAGGCCGGCGTTGGCGGCACCGCCGATCGCCATCGTCGCCACCGGGACACCGCGCGGCATCTGCACGATCGAGAGCAGCGAATCGACGCCGTCGAGCTTCGCCAACGGTACGGGGACGCCGATCACGGGCAGCGACGTCACCGAGGCGAGCATTCCCGGAAGATGGGCAGCTCCGCCTGCACCGGCGATGATCACCCCGAGACCGCGCTCACGGGCGGTCCGGCCGTACTCGAGCATCGCCTCTGCATCACGATGGGCTGAAACCACCCTGAGCTCTCTCGGGATGTCGAATTCGTCGAGCACCTCGAGTGCGGCCCCCATGACATCCAGATCGGAGTCACTCCCCATCACGACTCCAACGGTCGGCTCTCTCACTGAAATCCTCCCAAGATCTCGACGGCGTTCCTCGCTCTGGCCAGCGCCTCGTCCGGGTCGGTTCCGAGCACCGTCACGTGACCGATCTTCCGGCCGAGACGCTCCTCTTTCCCGTAGAGGTGGATCGAGGCACCCTCGACCTCCAGCGCTGCCGGCAGGTTGCGCATCGCCGCCGACTCGGCACCGGTGCCGAGCACGTTGACCATGGCAACGGCGGGTGCAACGAGGCTCGTCGACCCGAGCGGCCAGTCCAACACTGCGCGGAGATGATTGTGGAACTGTGACGTCACGGCTCCCTCGATGGTGGCATGGCCGGAGTTGTGCGGCCGCATGGCGAACTCGTTGATCAACAGCTCCCCGCCGGTGGTGACGAACATCTCGACAGCGACGATACCGGCCGCCCCGATCGCCGTGACCACCTCGGTCGCGAGATCGACGGCGTCTCGCTGCAACGATTCCGACACCCGGGCCGGCATCACGAGCTCGCGACAGATGCCATCCCGCTGGACGGTCTCGACCACCGGATACGTCACTGAATCGCCGGAAGGGCGTCGCGCGACGAGGACCGCAAGCTCGCACTCCAGGTCCAGCATCTCCTCCGCCACCCAGATCCCGCCGCGGTTCAGCACTGCAGCCGCCTCTTCGGTTCCGGCGACGATCTCGACTCCGCGTCCGTCGTACCCCATGGTGGAGACCTTCAGGACGACCGGCCAGCCGTGTTCGGTGGCGAATGCCTCGACATCGGCGACAGCGTCGACCCTTGCGAACGGTGGGACCGGGTACCCCCTCGCATGCAGTTCGGAACGGGCGAACAGCTTGTCCTGGGCGAATCGCAACGCCATGGGGTCCGGCACGACCGGGATCCCTCCCCGCTGGATCCGTTGGAGCGCCTCGTTGGAGACCAGCTCGTGGTCCAGCGTGATCACGTCACACCCGTCGGCGAATACGACGACCGCGCTCTCGTCGAGAGGATCGCCGATCCGATGGGGAGCCCCGACCAGGACAGCGGGATCGGAGTCCGTGGCGGCGAGCACGTCGAGGCGCACGGCGAGATCGACGGCCGCCCGATGCGTCATCCGAGCGAGCTGGCCGGCACCGACCATGCCGACTCGTGCGCTCGAGCGAGAACTCGACAGGTCCCGTGTCATCTCAACCGAACGGCACCGAGTGGAAGTGGCTCGAGACGAGCTCATGAATCTGTCGAGCGATTCGATCGACGTCGTCGTTGACCAGGACTTCGTCGAACAGCGCCGGTGCCAGAGCGATGTCCTCTCGAGCCCGTTCCAGCCGGCGTTGCACTGCGACAGGTTCGGTGTCGTCGCGTTCGATCAGCCGCCGCTCGAGCTCGGAGAACGATGGCGGGTTGACCCAGATGAGCAGGGCATCGGGAAAGAGAGCACGTACCTGGCGTGCACCGTCGAGTTCGATGTCGAGGATCACGACTTCGCCCGACGCCCTGGCATCCTCGATCGACGCAATCGGCGTGCCGTAGAGGTTCCCGCCGTACGTCGCCCACTCGACGAACTCGCGATGTTCGATCATCTGCTTGAAGCGATCGGCGTCGAGGAAGTGGTAGTCGACTCCGTCTCGTTCTCCTGGACGGGGCTCGCGTGTCGTAGCCGACACCGAGAACACGTAGTCGATGTCGTCGGCGAGGCGCTTGAGAATCGTTGATTTGCCGACACCGGACGGACCGGAGATGACGACGAGCGGGCGCTCAGCCGAATTCGGCGAGCAGACGTTCGCGCTGCTTGTCGCCGAGCCCTCTGATTCGTCGGTTCTCTGCGATCCCATGCGACTCCATCATTCGTTTCGCCTTGATCTTGCCCGTTCCTGGCATGGAGGACAACACGGCGAACACTTTGATGCCGCTCACGAGCTCGTCGTCGTCGGCACGCTCGAGCAGCTCCGGGAAGGTGATGGAGCCGGTCTTCAGCAGTTCTTTGATCTCTGCGCGGACGCGTCTGGCCTCGGCAGCCTTGGCGAGGGCCTGGTCACGCTGTTCATCTGAGATCTGAGGTGGCTGCATGGGTTTCCTCCCCGTCTGCCTCGTGTGGCGACTCTAACCACCAGGTCCCCGTCCTTCCAGGATCGTTTGACCGATCCGTGCGGCGGCTTCGGCAGGGTCTGGGGCAAGGGTGATCGCCCGGCCGATCACAAGGAGGTCGGCGCCTTCATCGATGGCGGCCTCCGGTGTCGCCACCCGGGCCTGATCGTGGTGTTCGACGCCGCCGGGGCGAATCCCCGGAACGACTCTCAACAGGTCGGGCGCAACGGCACGGCACACACCGATCTCGCGGGCCGAGCACACGACACCCTCGACCCCGGCCGACGCCGCCAATCCGGTCAGCCGCCTGACCTGCTCGGCGATCATGTCGCCGACTCCGATCTCGGTCAGATCGTCGAGACTGGTGAGCACGGTCACGGCGAGGATCCCCGCTTGCTCACCTTCTGCGCCCTCGGCGAGCCCGGTGACCGCCGCATCCATCATCGCCCGTCCGCCGGCGGCATGGACGGTGACCCATCGCGCACCCACCGAACCCAGTTGTCTGGCGGCCGCTTCGACCGTGTTGGGAATGTCGTGGAGCTTGGCGTCTACGAAGATGGGGCGCCCCAGCTCGCGGAGTTCGGCGATGAGTGAGGGGCCTGGCCCCATCAGCAACTCCAGCCCGATCTTGAAGCCCGTCACGTGGGGGGCGAGGCTCGTGGCGAGCCCTCGCGCCTCTCCGGCGGTCGGCGTGTCGAGTGCAACGAGGATCGGTGGCCGGCTCATGTCTGCATTGCTCCTGTCAGATCGGTGAGGCGCGTCACCCCGAGTTTGCGCATCATCGACTGCAACTCCTTCATGATGCGCTTTGCAGCCCGCGGTTCCGCGAAATGGATGGTTCCGATTCCGGCGGCTGAAGCACCGGCGAGGAAGTACTCGATGACGTCTTCGCCTGTTGAGATCCCGCCACAGCCGAGGATCGGGAGCTCGGGAATCGCTCGGTGGACTTCGATCACGCACCGAAGCGCAAGGGGTTTGATGGGGATTCCCGAATAGCCCCCGATGACGCCGGACAGCGTGGGGCGTCGAGTGCGAACATCGATTCCCGCCCCCCATGCCGTGTTTGTGAGGACGACCCAATCTGCGCCTGCCTCCGCACAGGCTGCGGCCACCGCAACGATGTCTTCGGAATTGGGCGACAGCTTCGCTCCGATCGGGACGTCGACGGCGGCACGAACGGCCGAGATCACCTTCGAAGCGAGCTGGGGTGACAGCGCGAACATGTGGCCATCGAGGTTGGGGCACGACAGATTCACCTCGACCGCTGGGATACCCGCAGCTGCGTAACCCGCAGCGACCCGGGCGAACTCGTCGGGCTCGTTCCCCACGGCGGACCCCCACACCTGGGTTGGAACGGGGTCGAGCTCAGGAACCACTTTCGCAAGCCACGCGTCGATTCCCGGATTCTGGATCCCGATGCCGTTCAACATCCCCACACCGGCAGGACCGACGCGAGGGGCGGGACGGCCTGCCCAGGGCTCTCCGCTCACCGACTTCGCGACGGCTGCGCCGTAGAACGAGAAGTCGGTGACGCCGACGAAGTCGACAACCGAGCCGACCGTCCCCGCCGCCGCAACCAACGGTGTGCTCAGGACGACCGGTCCCAATCGGGCGGACAGATCAGCCACGCCGCGGGTCCACGCTCGCGTGGCGTCGATGTGCTGTCGGCAATCTGCCCTCGGCAGTCGTCATGGCGAAGGCCGATCGCCGATGGCTGACAGCACTTGTTGACGCGTGGACATCAACCCTCGCCATGCCAGTCTTGGAGGGATTTCGGAGTGTTGAGCGCCGCGTCGCCCGCCCGGAGGCTCCGGGCGACGCTCAGTGCCCCCGCCAGGGTGGTGACGCACGGGATGCCGACGGATTTGGCCGAGTGTCTCAGGACCCGGCCATCGCTCCGCGCCCGTCCGCCTCTCGGCGTGTTGATGACCAGCTGGACCCGACCCGACTCGATCAGTGTCTTGGTGTCGAGGTCGCCCATCCCCACTTTGTCGACCACCTGGGCGGGGATCGCATGGTGCTCGAGGTAGCGGGCCGTGCCCGGGGTCGCCCACAGATCGAATCCGAGGATGTGGAAGGCCTGCGCGACCGCCAGGCCCATCGCCTTGTCGCGATCGGCGAGCGTGAGGAGCACTGCCCCCTCATTGGGAAGGACGTGCCCGGCGGCGAGCAGCGCCTTGGCGTAGGCGACGCCCGCATCCGGGCCGATGCCCATCACTTCGCCGGTGGCACGCATCTCGGGACCGAGCACGATGTCCTCCTCGGGGAACCGGTCCCATGGCAACACGGCCTCTTTGACGGCGGTGAAATCGGCGGTGGATGGCTCGACCAGCATGCCCTCTGCTCGCAGCTCGGCGAGCGTGGAGCCCATCATGATCCGCGATGCCAGCTTGGCGAGCGGAATCCCCCGTGCCTTCGAGATGAACGGCACGGTCCGCGATGCCCTCGGGTTGGCCTCGAGGATGAAGACGTCGTCGCCCTTCACAGCCCATTGGATGTTGATGAGCCCGCGCACGCCCAGCGCCTTGGCGAGTGCCTCGGTCTGCTCGAGGATCGTCTTGTGGGCCGCGGCGGACAGGGTCGGCGGGGGCACGACACACGCCGAGTCCCCCGAATGCACGCCCGCCTCCTCGACGTGCTCCATCACGCCACCGACCAACATCTCGGTCCCGTCGTAGAGGGCGTCGACGTCCACTTCCGTGGCCGATTCGAGGAATCGGTCGACCAGGAGCGGCATCTCGTTGAGGTCCCGGTCTCCGAGCTCGCCATAGAGCTCCTCGAGGTAGTCACCGAGGTCGTCGTAGGAGTAGATGACCCGCATCATCCTTCCACCGAGGACGTACGACGGTCGGACGACGACCGGCAGGCCGACGCGGTCGACGATCTCTCCGGCTTCCAGTCGTCCCAACGCGATGCCGTTGTCCGGCTGGCGGATCCCGAGCTCTCGGCACACCGCCGAGAATTGCTCACGATCTTCGGCCAGATCGATCGAGGCCGGCGAGGTTCCGGCGATGTTCACCCCGGCGGCCTCCAATCGCTTGGCGAGGTTGAGCGGCGTCTGACCCCCGAGCTGGACGATCACGGCGTCGGGTTTCTCGGCTTCGACCACACCGAGCACGTCCTCGATCGTGAGGGGCTCGAAATAGAGGCGATCACTGGTGTCGTAGTCGGTCGACACCGTCTCGGGGTTGCAGTTGACCATGACGGTCTCGTAGCCGGCGTCACGCAGCGCGAAGCTGGCGTGGACGCAGCAATAGTCGAATTCGATGCCCTGTCCGATGCGGTTCGGACCGCTGCCCAACACGACCACGCGGGGCTTCTCGGCGGGCGGCACCTCGTCCTCGTCCTCGAACGTCGAGTACATGTACGGCGTCTGGGCTTCGAACTCCGCGGCACAGGTGTCGACGGTCTTGTAGGTCTTCGTGAGGCCGATCTCGAGCCTGGTCGATCGTACGTCGTCCTCCTCCAGACCCCAGAGATGAGCGAGCTGGGCGTCGGAGAAGCCGAACCGCTTGGCCTCTTCGAACAGGTCGCGATCGTCGATCGTTCCATTCTCGATGTCACGTCGCATCTCGATGATCTCGTGCATCTGCTCGACGAACCAGGGGTCGTAGCCCGACAGCTCGGCGACCGACTCGACAGAGGCACCCCGCCGCAGCGATTCCGCCACGGCGAAGATCCGGTCTGGCGTGGGCCTTTCGACCATCTCGGACAGCTCGTCGGCGTCGACTCCCGAGTAGACGACTTCGGCGGGTTCCGCTCCGAAACCGTGGTGTCCGTTCTCGAGGCTACGCAGCGCCTTCTGGAGTGCCTCTGGGAAGGTGCGTCCGATCGCCATCGCTTCGCCGACGCTCCGCATCGAGGTTCCGAGAGTGGTCGGGGCGTTCGGGAACTTGGCGAAATCGAACCGGGGGATCTTGACGACCACGTAGTCGAGCGCCGGCTCGAAGCTGGCGGGGGTGGCACCGGTGATGTCGTTGGCGATCTCGTCGAGCGTGTAGCCGACCGCCAGGAGTGCGGCGATCTTGGCGATGGGAAAGCCCGTCGCCTTGGAGGCGAGCGCCGATGAACGCGACACACGCGGGTTCATCTCGATGACGAGCCGCCGGCCGGTCTCGGGATCGACTGCGAACTGGACGTTGGAGCCGCCGGTTGCAACACCGATCACCTGCAGCACCTTGATGGCGTCGTCGCGCATCTCCTGGTACTCACGATCCGAAAGGGTCTGGACGGGGGCGACGGTGATCGAATCCCCGGTGTGAACCCCCATCGGGTCGAGGTTCTCGATCGAGCAGACGATCACGGCGTTGTCGTTGGCATCGCGCATGACCTCCAGCTCGTACTCCTTCCATCCCTTGACGGACTCCTCGACCAGGATCTCGCCGACCGGCGAATAGGTCAGGCCGTACCGGGCCTTCTCGACGAACTCGTCACGGTCTGCTGCGATCCCCGTCCCGCCGCCACCGAGGATGAAGGAGGGACGGATCATCACCGGGAAGCCGATCTCGTCTGCGATTCGCAGTGCCTCGTTCATCGAACGCGCATACCCGGCGCGCGGGCACTCGAGCCCAGCCGCCTCCATGGTCTCTTTGAACAGACCTCGGTCCTCGGCCCGGGCGATCGCCTCGAGGCCGGCGCCGATGAGCTCGACGTCGTGACGCTCGAACCCACCCCGTCGGTGCATCTCCGTCGTCACGTTCAACGCCGTCTGGCCGCCGAGCGTCGGCAGGACTGCATCGGGCTTCTCCTTGGCGATGATGGCTTCGAGGACCTCGGCGGTGATCGGCTCGATGTAGGTGGCGTCGGCGAACTCGGGGTCGGTCATGATGGTCGCCGGGTTGGAGTTCAACAGGATCACCCGGTATCCCTCCGATCGCAGGACCTTCGCCGCCTGCGTGCCGGAATAGTCGAACTCGCAGGCCTGTCCGATGACGATCGGGCCCGATCCGATGAGGAGGATCGATTCGATGTCGGTGCGCTTCGGCATCAGTTGCCTCCTTCGATCAGCGCGACGAAGTCGTCGAACAGATACTCGGCGTCGTTCGGGCCGGGAGCGGCCTCGGGGTGGTACTGCACGCTGAAGGCGGGCAGGTCGACGCACTCCATGCCCTCGAGCGTCCCATCGTTGAGGTTCTGGTGGGTGGGCCTCACGGGGCCGAAGTCCGAGTCGATGACCTCGGGCAGCAGGTCGTCGCTGACCAAACCTCGTCTCGGTGGAGCCGATCCCTCCGCTCGTGACCACGGATCGACGGCGAATCCGTGGTTCTGGGCGGTGATCTCGATGTGGCCGTCTCGGAGGCGCTTCACCGGGTGGTTGCCGCCGTGGTGTCCGAACGGGAGTTTGTAGGTGGTCATCCCGAGCGCCAGGCCGAGCACCTGGTGGCCGAGGCAGATCCCGAAGACGGGGACCTCCCCCAGCAGCGACCGAAGGGTCGCAGCGGTGGTTTCGAGCGGCTCGGGGTCTCCCGGGCCGTTCGAGACGAAGACCCCGGCGGGGCTCCTCCCGAGGATGGCGTCGGCGCCGGTCCGGGCCGGCACCACCTCGACGTCGAAGCCCCTGGACGTGAGGTTGTCGGTGATGTCGCGTTTCATCCCGAGGTCGATCGCCACGATCAGACCTTTGCTGGGACCGGCGGCCGAACGGAGATACGGCTCTGGCGTCGAGACACCCGACGCCAGATCGAGCCCCTCCATCGAAGGGGCCGACTGTGCGGCGTCCCGGAGCTCCGATTCGGTGACTCCGGCACCCATGGCGATCGGCATCGCACCCTTCTCGCGGATGTGCCGGGTCAGCCGGCGCGTGTCGATGTCGCTGAGGGCGACGACGCCGAAGCGCTGGAGGTATTGGGCGAACGAGCCCTCCGATCGCCAGTTCGAGTGGCGTCGTGACATCGAGCGCATCACGAATCCGGCCGCCATCGGGCGATCGGCCTGCTCGTCGAGGCCGGACACGCCGTAGTTGCCGATGTGGGGGACGGTCATGACGACGACCTGACCGGCGTAGGACGGATCGGTGAGAATCTCCTGGTAGCCGGTCATCGACGTGTTGAACACGACCTCCCCGGTGGCGACCCCCTCGGAGCCGACGGATCGACCGCGGAAGGTTTGCCCGTCGGCAGTCACCAACAGTCCCTCCGGGGCGCGATCGATCCCCAGTGTCGGTTCGAGTCTCTGCGTCATTGCACTCCTTCTTCGATGGCCGAGACGAGTCCCGACCTGGTGAACACCTCTGTGACGGCTCCGCGAAGCGTCTGTCCCAGCCATGGCGAGTTGGCGGACTTCGATCTCGGGCGCTCGTAGGCCCACTCGGCGCCGGGATCGAACACGATCACGTCGGTGGTGCCGATTGCGATCGGGCCGCTCGACTTGTCGAGCACGGCCGCCGGGGCGATCGCCATCCGCTCGAAGAACGCCGCCTGATCGAGCCCGACAGCGGCATGCACGATCGAGCCTGCGGTCTCGAGTCCGACGACCCCGCGGGGAGCCTCCTCGAAAGTGACGTCCTTCTCGAACGCGGCGTGCGGGGCATGGTCTGTGGCAACCGCATCGATCGTTCCGTCGCGCAGCGCCTCTCTCAGCGCGGCGACGTCGTCGGGCGACCGGAGCGGCGGGTACATCTTGAAGACGGGATCCATGCTCTCCACTTCGCGGTGGTCGAGCATCAGGTGGTGGGGGGTCACTTCGGCCGTCACCGGCAGCCCGGCGCGCTTCGCCGAACGGACGAGCTCGACCGAGCCTGCGGTCGAAACGTGCTGGATGTGGTACCGGCAGCCGGTCAACTCGACCAGCCTGAGGTCGCGAGCGATGATCACCTCTTCGCCGGCCGACGGTAGGCCGGTGATGCCCAGCCGCGACGAGACGCTCCCCTCGTGCATGTGTCCGTCCCGACACAACCCGGGGTCTTCGGCATGTTGCGCCACCAGACCGCCCAACTGAGCGATGTACTCCATTGCCCGCCGGAGCAGGCCTGCGTCGGCAACGGTGTGCCCGTCGTCGGTGAAGATCCGCACCCCCGCCGCCCACAGATCGTCGAGGTGGGCGAGCTGGCGGCCCTGCTGGCCCAGGCTGATCGCCCCGCTCGGAATGACCCGGATCGGTTCGGTGCGGGCGATCTGGCGGGCGAGGTGGCCCGCATCGATCACGGGGTCGGTGTTCGGCATCGCCACGACCGTCGTGTAGCCGCCGGCGATCGCGGCAGCCATCCCCGATGCGATGTCCTCCTTCCACTCCTGGCCGGGTTCGCGGAGGTGCGTGTGCAGGTCGAAGAACCCCGGGCCCACCCACTTGCCGGCGGCTTCGGTGACTTCGTGCCCGTCTTGCTGGATTCCGGGTTCGAGCCGCGACACCGAGCCGTCGATGATCTCGACGTCGAGCTGGTGGATCCCTGCGCCGGTGAGGACCGACCCTCCGGTGATCAGATACCTCATTCCGGCACCTCCGAGGTGAGGAGTCGGAACAACACGGCCATCCTGACCGCGATTCCATTGCTCACCTGGTCGGTGACGAGCGCCCTCGGGCCGTCGGCGACCTGCGGGTCGATCTCGACTCCGCGGTTCATGGGACCGGGGTGCATCACCACCGTGTCGGCCGGCAGTTGGTCCGCACGGCGCCGGGTGAGACCGAACCGTGAAACGTACTCGGCGACCGACGGGAAGACCTCTCCTCCGCCGCGTTCGGTCTGGATGCGGAGCAGATAGACGACATCGACCTCTCCGAGAACCTCGTCGATCCCGGCGGCCGAGTCGACCTCCCAGCTGTCGACGTCGATCGGTAGCAGGGTCGAAGGCGCCACCAGTGTGACGGAAGCTCCCATCGTGTGCAGGGAGCCGGCCAGCGACCGTGCAACCCGGGAATGGCGGATGTCGCCGACGATGGCGACCCGGAGGCCGTCGACCTTGCCGAAATGCCTACGGAGCGTGAGCAGGTCCAGGAGGGCCTGTGTGGGGTGCTGGTGGGCGCCATCGCCGGCGTTGACCACCGGCAGCCCGGTCCAGTCTCGCACCCGCCATGGGGCACCGGTCGCCTTGTGGCGGACGACCATCAGGTGCGGGCCCATCGCCTTGAGCGTGAGGGCGGTGTCCTTGAGCGATTCGCCCTTGGAGACCGATGAGCCGCCCGGCGTGAAGGTCAGCACATCTGCCGAAAGCGCCTTGGCGGCCCGGTCGAAGGAAAGCCGGGTCCGGGTGGACGGCTCGTAGAACATGAGGCCGACGGTCTTGCCCCGCAGTGCCGGCACCTTGGGGACGTCGCGGCCGAGAACCTCGACGAAGTCGTCACCCAGGTCGAGGAGGTCGTCGATGGCGGCGCGGTCGAGGTCGTCGACCGAGAGCAGATCACGCATCGCCACCGTCCGTGATCCATACACCGGCGACGTCGTCGATGCCCTTGATCCGCACGCTGACCTTCTCGTGGCCGGACGTCGGAAGGTTCTTGCCGACGTAGTCGGGCCGGATCGGCAGCTCCCGATGACCACGGTCGCAGATGACCGCGAGCTCGATTCGCTTGGGGCGACCGAGGTCGAGGATGGCGTCGAGCGCTGCTCTGATGGTCCTGCCGGTGTACAACACGTCGTCGACGAGGACCACCGTCTCGCCCGAGAGATCCACGGGGATCAGGGTTCGCCCGAGGCGGGTCGTCGGGCGGCTGGCGAGGTCGTCGCGATACAGACCGATGTCAAGTTCACCGACCGGAACTCTGACCTTCTCTGAAGATTCGATGTTCGAGGCGATCTGCTCGGCGAGGGGGACGCCCCGGGAGTGGATGCCAACGAGCACGATTCCGTCGGTTCCGTGGTGTCGTTCGACGATCTCGTGACTGATACGGCGAATGGCCCGGTCGAGGTCGTCGGAGGTCATCACCTGGGGCATGAGCCCACCCAGGCGTGACCGCGGGTGGCGGTACACATCGTTTTGCTCCTTTCCGGCCTCTCTGGACCGGTCTTAAAGGCTGGCCACGCACTCTAGCAACGACGACGGCTGCTCCCGTTCTTGTGACGTTTGACCACCGTATGGGTGGGTTTCCGTCACAAGAACGGAGTCAGCTCACGCAGAATTCGTTGCCCTCGGGGTCGGACATCACGACCCAGGTCGCCCCGAGATCGCTGTGCTGGGCTCCCCGGGTGGCACCGGCTGCGACGAGCTTCTCGATGTGGGACTCTCGGAGTCCTTCATCCCGACCGGGTCCAGAGGCGTGGATGTCGATGTGCATCCGGTTCTTGGCCGTCTTGGGCTCCGGAACCTTCTGGAAGAAGAGGCGAGGGCCGATGCCCTCTGGATCGACGACAGCGCCGTAATCGTTCACGGCATCGGCCATCTCATTGGCCTCGGCGAACGCCTCCCAGGTGTCGAAGCCTGGTGGCGGCGGCTGGAGGACGTACCCCAGTGCCAGCGCCCAGAACTCGGCGAGGGCGGGTGGATCGGCTGCATCGACGGCGATCTGGATTCCGTGTGGCATGCATCCGATCCTACGTTGCGTGTGTCCCCCTCAGCGGTACACACCGCCCGCAGTAGAACAGCTCCTCGATTCGCGGTCGAGACCGGGTGATCGGGCGGTCATGGGGTTCGCGACAGACGACTCTCTCGGCGTTGCACCGATACGCCCCCTAGCTGTCCTGGAGGGCAGCTGGTCCCCTCGAAGTGGGGACCGAGTGAGCGGCGAGGCGATGCTTCATCTCGGAGACGCCGTCGGACAGCGAAACGTGATAGGTGTGGGGATTGACGAGGCGGCGGACACCGGGGTCGAGGTCGTCCAGATCGCGGAGGCGACGGGCGCGGGCCTGCTCGATCAGCTCACGCGGGTGATCGGGGATGTCCATGTCGGCGACACGCTCCAGCAGCGGCTCCATACGTGAGATGTGGTCGGCATCCAGCGTCCGAGAGACGTCGGGCAGCTTGGGATGGTGCAGGGTCAGAGGCCGATGTTCGACGTCCTCGTCGGTCAGGGCGATCAGGTCGGCAGTCGCCGTTCTCCGCTCGTCGTAGACACGCCACACCTGTTTGATGCCCGGATCGACGATCTTGGCGGGCGAGTCGGAGATCTTGATCGCCGGCTCCCAGTCCCCGGACTCGTCTTTCACCGCGACCACCTTGTAGACCCCGTCGAGGCTCGAGGCGCCCTCGGATGTGGCCATGCGGGAACCCACTCCATAGGTCAACCGGGCGAGCAGGTGGTCGGGATCGACCCCATACCGGGGCGCTTCGATGGCGATCTGGTTCCTGATCTGCCAGATGTTCACCTCGTCGAGTTGGCTCGACAGCACGATCGTGGGTTCCTCGAATCCGGCGTCGTTGAGCAGGCGGGCCGACCGGACTGCGAGGTGGGCGAGGTCGCCGGAATCGAGGCGGATTCCGACGGGTCGGTGGCCCTTCCTCCGGAGCTCTTCGAACACGGTGATCGCATTCGGGACGCCGGACTCGAGCGTGTCGATCGTGTCCACCAGGAGAAGGCAGTCGTCGGGGTAGACGTCGGCGTAGGCGCGGAACGATTCGAGCTCGCCACCCATCGTCGCCATGAACACCTGCACCATCGAATGCGCGTGCGTTCCCTTCGATGTGAATCCGAGGTCGAGCGACTCTCCGACGTTCGACGAGCCCGATGCTCCACCGATCATCGACGCCCGGGTTGCTCCATTGGCGCCCGAACCGTGAGCCCTCCTCAGCCCGAACTCGAGGACGTCGCCACCGGCGGCCGCTTCGGACACCCGGGAGGCCTTGGTGGCGATCAGGGTCTCGAAGTTGATGCGGTTGAGCAGCGGGGTTTCGAGGATCTGTGCCAGCGCCAGCGGGCCCTCGACCATCGTGATCGGTGCGCCGGCGTGGACGACCCTGCCCTCGGGAACCGCGAACAGCTCGAGCGCCGAGAACCCTTCTTGTGCCGTCAGCCAAGCGAGGAACCGGTCGTCGAACACCTGCGACCCGGCGCTCCCCTCGATGGAGCGCAGCGCGTCGATGACCTCGCCGGAGAACCGGGCATTCCCCATCCAGTCGAGCAGCGGAGCCAGCCCGGCGACGACTGCGTACCCGGCCTGGTGTGTTCCGTAATCGGGATAAGAGCGAAACGTGTGATCGAACCTGGCGCGGCGTTCGGCAAGGCCGAACCGTAGGTACAACTGGGCCATGGTCAGCTGGTAGTGGTCGGTGAACAGGATGCTGGTGCTCAACACGACCCCCACGCTATCCCATATGGTTGGGACATGGCATTCGGGCCCGACACCGCACTCATCGTCGTCGACATGCAGAACGACTTCGCCCATGCGGACGGGAGCCTCTTCGTCTCAGACGCCGATTCCGTCATCGCCGAGGTGAACGCCGAGATCGTGCGTGCACTCGCTGCCGGCTCACGGGTCGTGTACACCCGCGACTGGCACCCGGAGTCGACGCCGCACTTCGAGAAGGACGGCGGAATCTGGCCCGTGCACTGCGTTGCAGGCTCGTGGGGCGCCGCATTCGCCGACCGCCTGCTGATCGCCGGTCCCGAGATCCGCAAGGGCGCCGGCGGTGAAGACGGCTACTCGGGGTTCACGATGCGCAACCCGGTCTCGGGCGTCGAGACGTCGACCGGGCTCCTCGAACTGCTCGAGGGCGTCTCGGCCGTCGTCGTCGTCGGGCTGGCGCTCGACTACTGCGTCAAGGCAACCGCGCTCGACGCGTTGGCCCACGGTCTCGGGGCAGCGGTGCGGCTGGCTGCGACGGCAGCGGTCGACCTGGCCGAGGACGACGGGGCCCGGGCGATCGAGGAGTTGACCGCCGCCGGCGCGCAGATCACCTGACGGTCTGATCAGACGAGCGACGCCTCGGCGATCACCAGGTCGACGACCTCGGCAAGCGTCAGATGCGTGGTGTCGATCACGATCGCACCGTCGGCCACCGTCAGCGGCGACACGGCCCGGTTCGAGTCATAGGCGTCTCTTCGCTCGATTGCCCGGCGGGTCGACCCGTGATCGGTGCCGGCCTCCCCGGCGCGTCTTCTCGCCCGCTCATCTGGATCGGCGGTCAGATAGATCTTGAGCGAAGCTTCTGGAAACACCACCGATCCGATGTCCCGCCCTTCGACGACCGCACGATCGTCATGTGCATGCACCCAGCAGCGCTGCATGTCGACGAGGATCGCCCGGACCTCGGGGATCGCCGCCACCTCCGACACGGTGTTCGTGACGGCGTCCGATCGGATCACCCTCGACACGTCGGAGCCGTTCAGTGTCGTGAGGCCATCACTCTGATCCAGCTCGATCCCGCGGACCACCTCGATCACCCTGGCGGCGTCTTCTCGTGGGACACCCGCTTCGAGCACTGCGAGCGTCGCGGCGCGGTAGAGCGCCCCGGTGTCGAGATGTTGCAGTTCGAAGTGTCTGGCGACACGTCTGCTGACCGTCGACTTGCCGACGCCGCTCGGGCCGTCGACGGCGATCACGAACGCATCATCCACGGATCCCCTCCAGCATCTCGAAGTACCGCGGCCACGTCTTGGCGACACACCCGGGGTCGAGGATCTCGATTCCTTCGACCACGAGACCGACCAAGGCGAACGACATCGCCATCCGGTGGTCGTCGTAGGTCTCGATCCTGGCGGGGCCGAGCCTGCCCGGGGTCACGACCAGTTCGTCGCCTTCGATCTGCGCCGAACCGCCGACCCGGGCGATCTCGTTGCGGAGGGCTTCGAGCCGGTCGGTCTCCTTGTGGCGGAGCGTCGAGAGTCCACCGATCCGGCTGGGCCCGTCGGCGAAGAGACATGCGATCGCCAGGGCGAGCGAGGCATCGGGAGCGTCGGACATGTCCACGTCGATCGCCGCCAGCCCTGTGGACGGACCCTCGATCTCGATCCGAGCGTCGGTGTGGCGCATCACGCAGCCCATCTGCTCGAGCGCCGACAGCAGCGCCAGGTCGGGCTGGGTGGACGTCGTCGGAATCCCCTCGACGCCGATCCTGCCACCGGTGATTGCGGCCGCCACAAGCGGATAGGCCGCGGCAGACGCGTCTGCCTCGATCTCCAGGTGGGTCTTCTTGTATCCGGTCGGCTCGACCAGGTAGCCCGTCGGGGTCGTGTTCACCTCCGCCCCGAATGCTCGCATCATCTCCACGGTCGTGTTCACGTAGCGATGCGACACCAGGCCGCCTTCGACGTGAATCGTGACCCGATCTCCGATCATCGGAGCGATCATCAACAACGCCGAGACGAACTGCGACGACCGGCTGCCGTTGATCGTGACCGAACCACCCGTGAGCCCGCCGCCTGCAATTCGAACGGGCGGATTACCGGACGCGGTTTCGACCTGAGCGCCGAGTTGGGCGAGCGCAGCGGTGAGATCACCGATCGGGCGCTCTCGCATTCGCGGCGTGCCGTCGATCTCGACGGCGCCGGGCACGAGGGCAGCGAGGGCGGTGATGAATCGGGCGGTGGTGCCCGAGGCGCCGACGTCGAGCACGCTCGAGGGAACCTGGAATCTGCCTTCCGATCCGAGCACCAGCCACGGGTCTTCGACGTCGTCGATCATCACGCCGAGCGAGCGGAGACACGACCGCATGACGACCGTGTCGTCGGCGTCGAGCGCTCCCCACAGTCGGGAAACCCCACCGCTCGCCATCGAGGCGAGGATCAGCGCACGGTTGGTGCCACTCTTGGAGCCCGGCGGGCGCACGACGGCCTCGACCGGGTCCGTGACCGGGTCGACGACATACACATCCGTCGGTCGGGCGTCGATGTTCACTGCAGCGACGGTAGCGGCAACCGCTCGCTGCGATTCACGGCTCGGCCGGCCCGGAACCGAGGCCGGGTTCGTCGGATGTGGTCGCCGCCCGATAGAGATCGGCGACCTCGGTCGGGTCGAGCTGTCGCACCTGGCCGGGAGCGAGTGTGCGGTCCCGCAGTGGCCCGATTGCGGTGCGCACGAGCCGCTGTACCGGGTGCCCGATGGCATCGCACATCCGCCGGATCTCTCGATTCCGCCCCTCATTCATGACGAGCTCGATCATCGTCACGTCGCCGGACCGATCGAGGATCCGGGCGGCCGTGGCGGCGGCCGGCCCATCGTCGAGAGCCACGCCTTCGACGAGCTTGCGCACGCTCGCCTTCGAGGGGAGGCCTTCGACGACGACGGTGTACGTCTTGGCGATCCCGAAGCGCGGATGGGTCACTCGGTTCGTCAGCTCGCCGTCGTTGGAGACCAGGATGAGCCCCTCGGAGTCCGCGTCGAGGCGGCCGACCGGCCAGAGTCGCGTGTCGGAGTCGATCATCTCGACCACCGTCGGTCGCCCCTGGGGGTCGTCGGCCGTGCAGATGACCCCGAGCGGCTTGTTGACGAGATAGGTGTGTAGATCCGGAGCGAGCGGGATCGGTGATCCGTCCACGAGGACCTGCTGTGCCGTCGGGTCGACCCGGTCGCCGAGCACCGCGACACGACCATCGATGGTGATCCTGCCCTCGGCGATCAGCTCCTCCGCTGCCCGCCGTGACATCAAGCCGGCATGGCTGATGACCTTCTGCAGCCGTTCGCTCATTCGTCTTTGAACGTCTCTTCCAGGGTCTCGACGATCTCCGCCGGCGGCACGTGGTCTGCCAGCGGCGGCAGCTCTGTGAGCCCGTTGATGCCCATCTTCTCGAGAAAGAGGTCGGATGTGCCGTAGATCGCCGGGTTTCCGGGGACCGACAGCCGGCCCACCTCGTTGATCAGTCCCATCCGTTCGAGCGAGCGAACCGACGAATCCGAGTCCACACCGCGGATCTCGTTGATCTGAGACCGCGACACCGGCTGGCGATAGGCGACGACGGACAGGACTTCGAGCGCGGCGGGAGAGATGCGGCGCGCCGTCGCCGACGAAGAGAACCGCTCGAGATACGGATAGGTGTCTGCCCGCGAGTACAGCCGGTATCCGCCGCCCGACCGACGGACCGTCAGGCCGCTGTCGCGCTCTACGAGACGTCGCGCCAACTGGTCGACGACGTCCTCGACCTGTTCGCTCGGGATCTCCAACACCTCGGCGAGCTCGGACGGCGGCACCGGGGCCTCGGTCACGAACAGGATCGCTTCCAACGCCGCGACGGGGTCCATCGACTCCGTGGTCGGCTCACTCACGACGCCCACTCCGACGTCAACATCTGACCGCCATCGAGTTGACGAACCCGGATCTCGTCGAGCCAGTGTTCCTGTGCGACCTCGATCATCCCCCACCGGGCGAGCTCGAGGACGGCCAGGAAGTAGGCGGCGATCTCGACTCGTCTGGTGCAGTGGCTGACGAGATCGTCGAAGCTCGTGTCGACCGAGTCGGCGACGCGGACCCGCAGCTCGTCGATGGCCGATTGGACGGAAGGGAGGTCGAGGTCCAGGTGGTCGAGGTCGGGCTCCTCGCTCTGGGCGCTGAAGACCCGGTCGGCGATGGCGGCCAGTCCGGTCACATCGGTCGGAATCGTGATCTCGGGGGTCGGCAGCGTGATCTTCTGATCGATCCCCGAGACGCGCGGGACATACCGGTTGGTCGCTTGCATGCGGGCGGAGAGCACGGCCGCCACGTCCTTGAACGTGACGCACATGAGCAGCCTCGACAGCAGACGGTCGCGTTCGGACAGCAGCGCCAGCTCTTCGTCGATGTCCACCTCCCGGTCGTCCGGCAGGAGCTTGCGGATCTTCAACTGGATCAGGGTGGCGGCTATCAGCAGGAATTCGCTGGTCACCTCGAGGTCGAGCTCCCGCATCTCGTCGAGAAACGAGAGGTACTCCGAGACGAGACCCGAGAGGCTGAGTGACGTGACATCGACCTGATGGCGTGTGATCAACTGGAGGAGAAGATCGAGCGGCCCCTCGAAGACGGCGGTCTTGACGTGGTACGACATGTGTCCCGAAACCCTACCGGTCGGACCTGACAGATTGCGATCTCTCGCCGGCCTCATCGGCTGCCAACAACAGCTTCCAGACGGCGGGGTCGACGTCGGGCGGGCGACCCGCGTGATGCGATCGTGCGTACTCCACGACGATGGGAGGCGAGCCCGCGCTCTCGAGCTCTTCGGCGCCGATCGGGCCGTGGCGCCGGTAGGTCTCGAATCGTCCGCGCACCGTGATTCCGAGCTTGATGAGGATCGAGGCGATCACCCGACCGACCACTCCGAGCCGGGCATGGCGCTTGGCGACATCATGCATGGCGGCGGCTCTCACGACCGCGTTCGTCGCGCCTGCTCCGATCGCATACAGCGCAGACTCGTATCCGTGTCTGCGGTCCACGGGCCGCTGCTCCATGAAGAGCGTGAATTCCGTTGTCGAGACGATGTCTCGGATCGTCTGGACCTCGCTGTCATCGAGGTCGCGGGCGACCACGGCACCGAAGAAGCGCTTCGACAGGTGAAGCCACGAGCCCGGCATCGGCTCAGCGCTTGGACGACTTGCAGCTCACGCAGTAGATCGACGACGGCCGGAATTCGAGCCGGTCGGCCCCGATGTCGTTCCCGCAGGAGGCGCAGGAGCCGTACGTGCCCTCTTCGATCCGAGCGAGAGCGGCGTCGACCCCCTCGAGCTGGGTCTTGAGCGCATCGACGACCCCCATGACCTCGGTCCGCTCAGCGGTGGCGGCGCCGGCGTCGGAGAATCCGTCGCCGTAGTTGACGTCGCCCGTCAGGTCACCGGACTCGGTCGCGCCCAACTCGTGCATCTGGTGCACGATGCCGTTGCGCTCCTCGCGGAGAGCCTTCTCGGCTGCAGCAATGTCCACTTCCATCTTTCATCAACTCTCTCGGTGGTCTCACCGGCTTCGCGGATGGGCGAGCGTGAACACCTCGAGGAGGTGTTGTGGTGAGACCTTGGTGTAGATCTGGGTGGTTGAAACGTTAGCGTGTCCGAGCATCTCTTGGACGGTTCTCAGGTCGGCGCCCCCCTCGACCATGTGGGTCGCCGCCGAGTGGCGGAGCACGTGCGGTGAGATCCGCTCGGTCGGGATGCCGGCGACTCGGGCCCGCTTGCGGACGATGTCGAAGACCGCCTGTCTGCTCAGCCGCCCACCCCGAAGATTGAGGAACACGGCGTCTGTCCGCGCTGCGATCTCGAACCTGTCCGGCAGCCACCGTTCGATCGATGCGACCGCTGACGCTCCGAGCGGGACGAGCCGCTGCTTCCTGCCTTTGCCCGTGAGGAGCACGACCCGATCGATCAGGTCGAGGTCGGTGAGGTCGACGCCGACCGTTTCGGAGACCCGCGATCCGGTGGCGTACATGAACTCGAGGAGAGCCGAATCGCGACGAGACTGTGGATCGATGGGCTCGATCGAATCGAGCAGTCCGAGTGTCTCGTCGACCGTCAGGGCCTTGGGCAACGCCTGGCCGCGCTTGGGCGGATCGAGGAGCGCAGTCGGATCCGAAGCCACGACGCCTTCGATCAGCTCGTGGCGGTGGAACCCGCGCACGGCGGCGAGCTTCCGGGTGATCGTGGAACGGGTGTAGTCCTGCTCGGAGAGGTAGCCGAGATAGGCATCGACCAGCACATGGTCGGGCACACGTCCTTCGAGAAAGCGCAGGTATTGGGCCAGGTCGCGCCGGTAGGCGGCGACCGTGTTGGGCGAGAGACCCCGTTCTGCGGTCAGGACCGCCAGGTAGTCCTCGACCCGTGCCTGCATCACTCGCCCAATGCGGCCCTCGGAGCGACGTGCTCCTTGCCGAGGCTGTCGGCCACGGCCCGGTTGGTCACGCTCGACCCGACGATGTTCACACCGCCGGCCAGCTCGGGATGGCGTTCGACCGCTCCCGCAGCTCCGTTGTCCGCCAGGGCGATCACGTAGGGAAGCGTTGCGTTCGTCAAGGCATACGTGGACGTGTGAGGGACCGCGCCCGGGATGTTCCCCACGGCGTAGTGCACGACGTCGTGCTTCATGAACACCGGATCGGTGTGTGTCGTCTCGTGTGACGTCTCGAAGCAGCCGCCTTGATCGATGGCGATGTCGACGAGCACCGAGCCGCGCCGCATCCCCCGCACCATGTCTTCGGTGACCAGCTTCGGCGCCGACGCTCCTGGGATGAGCACCGACCCGATGACGAGATCGGCGTCGAGTACGGCCTCCTCGAGGTTGAGGCGGTTCGAGGCGAGCGTCTCGATCCTGCCGTGGTAGAGCGCGTCCAAGTGGCGGAGACGTGCCAGATCGCGGTCGATGATGGTCACGTTGGCCTGCATCCCGACGGCGATCTCCGCCGCATGGGATCCCGACACCCCGCCACCGATGATGACGACCCTGCCCGGCCGCACTCCGGGAACGCCGCCGAGGAGGACACCCCTCCCGCCGTTCGCCTTCTGGAGGAAGTAGGCGCCCGCCTGCGTGCCGATCCGCCCCGCGACTTCCGACATCGGCGCCAACAACGGGAGACTGCGATCGGGAAGTTGGACGGTCTCGTAGGCGATCGCCGTGATGTCGGCTCCCAGCAGCCCGTCCGCCAGCTGCGGGTACGCCGCCAGGTGCAGGTAGGTGAACAGCAACTGCCCACTCCGGAACTTCGACACCTCCGCGGCCTGCGGCTCCTTGACCTTGAGGATCAGATCGGCCTCGGCGAAGACGTCGTCGGCGAAGGAGACGATCTGAGCGCCCTGGGCCTCGTATTCCTCGTCGTGGATGGTCGACCCCTCGCCGGCATCGTGTTCCACGAACACCGTGTGGCCGTGGGCGACCAATTCCCGCACACCCGTGGGAGTGAGGGCCACCCGATATTCGGATGGCTTGATCTCTCGCACTACACCGATCTTCATTCCCGGCTCCGTTCCATTCGCATCAGGGCGATCTGAGTCTTGGCATCGGTGATTCGGCCGTCTTCGACCATCTCGATGGCTTCGCGGAACGGGAGCCGCACGATTTCGGCCTCCTCTTCCTCGGCGCCTTCGGGCTCCCGATTCGCTGCGACGATATCGACTGCAGCGAAGAGATGGATGATCTCGTCGACATATCCGGGCGAGACGTGCAACGCGCCGAGATCCAGCAGGGTCGCGGTCATGCCCAGCTCTTCACTCAGCTCACGCTCGGCTGCGACACGGGGGTCCTCACCCGGTTCGAGTCTCCCGGCGGGGATCTCGAGCATCGGAGTGTCGAGCGCCACGCGGTATTGGCGGACCAGCACGACGTCGTCACCGAGAAGCGGGAGCACGCCGACGCCCCCAGGGTGCCTGATCACGTCCCGACTGTGGATCTCACCCGACGGGTCTTCGAGATCGATGTCGAAGAACTCCACGATCGCTCCCGAGGCGCGCTTTCGGCTCCCGACGATGCGGAACCTCACGAACCGATGGGTTCCTCGATCGGGGACTCCAGCCGGGGCAGCTCCGCCCGCCGGTCCCCCGCCGCTGCAATCAATCCCAAGAACAGCGGATGGGGGTGGTCTGGACGGGATTTGAACTCGGGGTGGGCTTGGGTCGCGACGAAGTAGCGGTGACCGGGCATCTCGATGAACTCGACGAGCGAGCCATCGGGTGACAGGCCGGACAGCCGGAGCCCAGCGGCCTCGAGGTCCTTGCGGTAGCGGTTGTTGACCTCCCAGCGGTGGCGATGGCGCTCGTAGATCAGCTCCTCGCCGTACAGCTCGCGAACCTGGGACTCGGGCGCCAGCCGGGCGGGATAGAGGCCGAGGCGCATGGTGCCGCCCTTCTCCTCGACGTCCTGCTGGCTGGTCATCAAGTCGATCACCGGATGGGGTGAAGTCGGATCGAACTCGGAGCTGTTGGCTCCTTCGAGGCCGAGCACGTTCCTGGCGAATTCGATGACGGCGCACTGCAGTCCGAGACAGAGACCGAGGAACGGGATGTTCTGCTCCCTGGCGTAGCGAATGGCGGCGATCTTGCCCTCGACGCCGCGATAGCCGAAGCCGCCGGGAACGACGATCCCGTCGAGGTCGTCGAGGTAGCCGGACGCCAGCATCCCGGTGAGTTCGTCGCTGGGGATCCAGCGGAGGTCGAGGTCGAGACCGTTGTGGGCTGCTCCGTGGCGGAGCGACTCCACGACCGACAGGTAGGCGTCGGGGAGGTCGACGTACTTGCCGACGATCCCGATCGTCACGGGCTTCACGGCCGAAAGCGCCTTGTCGACCATGCGAGCCCATCCGGCCATGTCGGCGGGGAGGACATCGAGTCCGAAGCGCTCGCAGACCACGTCGTCGAGCCCGGCTTCGTTGAGCAGGAGCGGCACCTGGTAGATGTCGTCGGCATCGAGCGCGTTGATCACGGCACGGGTCGAGACGTCGCAGAACAAGGAGATCTTCCGACGAACCGAGTCGTCGATCGGCCGATCCGACCGCACGACGATCACGTCGGGGGTGATGCCTTTGGAGCGAAGCTCGGCGACCGAGTGCTGGGTCGGCTTCGACTTGAGCTCTTCGGACGAGGCGATGTAGGGAACGAGCGTGACGTGGAGGAACAGGGCGTTCTGGCGCCCGACGTCGTTGGCGAACTGCCGGATTGCTTCGAGGAAGGGAAGGCCTTCGATGTCGCCGACGGTGCCGCCGACTTCGGTGATCACGACATCCACGTCGTCTTCGGCTCCGACGGCGGCGATGCGGGATTTGATCTCGTTCGTGATGTGCGGAATCACCTGGACCGTGTCGCCGAGATAGTCGCCGCGTCGTTCCTTCTTGATGACGGACAGGTACACCGAGCCCGCCGTCACATTGGACGTCCGCTTGAGGTTGTTCCCGACGAACCGCTCGTAATGTCCGAGGTCGAGGTCGGTCTCTCCCCCGTCGTCGGTGACGAAGACCTCGCCGTGCTGGAAGGGGTTCATCGTCCCGGGATCGACGTTGATGTAGGGGTCGAGCTTCTGGATGACGACGTTGAGTCCGCGTCCTTTCAGGAGCCGTCCGAGGGAGGCGGCGGTGATGCCCTTGCCGAGGCTGGAGACCACACCACCGGTCACGAATACGTACTTGGTCTGGTGGTCCGTCATGAGTCCCCCCGGTCCGTGAGCGAACGCCCGAATGTCCTGTTGATCACGGAACACCACCG
>JAHEDH010000197.1 GCA_024641285.1 bacterium
AACATCGACAAGGCTCCGGAGGAGCGTGAGCGGGGGATCACGATCTCGATCTCGCACGTCGAGTACGAGACGGCCAACCGTCACTATGCCCATGTCGACATGCCGGGTCACGCCGACTACATCAAGAACATGATCACCGGTGCCGCCCAGGTGGACGGGGCGATCCTGGTCGTCAGCGCAACCGACGGCCCGATGCCGCAGACCCGTGAGCACGTCGTCCTGGCTCGTCAGGTCGGTGTGCCGTCGATCGTGGTGTTCATGAACAAGACGGACATGGTCGATGACGAGGAGTTGTTGGATCTGGTCGAGCTCGAGGTCAGGGATCTGCTGACCGAGTACGAGTTCCCGGGTGATGACATTCCGGTGGTCAAGGGCAGCGCGTTGAAGGCTCTGGAGGGTGACGAGACCGAGCAGGATCACATCATGGAGTTGATGGATGCGTGTGACTCGTACATTCCCGAGCCCGATCGTGACACCGACAAGCCGTTCCTGATGCCGATCGAGGACGTGTTCTCGATCACCGGTCGTGGAACGGTGGTGACCGGCAAGATCGAACAGGGTGTCCTCAACGTCAACGAAGAGGTCGAGATCGTCGGGATCCGCACCACCCACAAGACGGTGGCGACGGGGATCGAGATGTTCCGCAAGCTCCTCGATCAGGGTCAGGCCGGAGACAACGTCGGTGTCCTGTTGCGGGGGATCGGTAAGGATGACGTCGAGCGGGGCCAGGTGCTGGCCAAGCCGGGGTCGATCACGCCGCATACCGATTTCGAGGCTCAGGTCTACATCTTGACGAAGGAAGAGGGTGGGCGTCACAACCCGTTCTTCTCGGGGTATCGCCCGCAGTTCTACTTCCGGACCACCGACGTGACCGGGAATGTCACGTTGCCGGAGGGGACGCAGATGGTGATGCCTGGCGACAACACCGAGATGACGGTCGAGTTGATCAATCCGATCGCCATGGACGAGGGGTTGCGGTTCGCGATTCGTGAGGGTGGCCGGACGGTTGGTGCCGGCCGGGTCATCAAGATCAACAAGTAGGGGCTGCCCTAGCGGGCAGCTGCTATCGGCTCCCAGCTTCCGGCTTCCGGCCTCTACTCGGATAGCTGGCAGCTGGCAGCCGGCAGCCGATAGCCAAGGAGCGAAGCGACAATGGCAAGTGACAAGAGACCGCCGATCACGTTGGCGTGCGAGCAGTGCAAGCGCCGCAACTACGTGACGACGAAGAACAAGGCGAACACCAGAGACCGGCTCGAGCTGAAGAAGTTCTGCCGCTGGTGTCGGACGCACACCGCCCACAGGGAAACCCGCTAGCGCGGAAACCCGCCGATCATTGGAGGAGCCCGGTTCGACCCCGGGCTCTTCTGCATCCTGGCTTGCCTGGCCGCTGGCGCCTTGGACGTACTCAGGTGTGGGTCATCAGTCATCCGTGAACGATGGACCGAGAACTGATGACTGATGACCGATGACGCAGAGGCGAGCGCAGCGAGCGAGGCTTAGAGTGGCGGCCGCGAGGCATGGAGTCAGGGGCCTGGCGACGAAGGCGGGATCGACAGGTCCCGCCTTCTCGGTTTCGAGCGCCATCAGTTGGTAGCGTGCAACGGACATGGCGCTCGCTGACATCACCGGCCGGGAGTACGGTCCAATCCGATACCGGCTCGACCCCGAGAAGGTCGCCGACTTCGTCGAGGCCTCGGCGGACGACCCGGCGAAATGGGTGTCAACGGCACCGCCGGGATTCGCCGGAGCCTTGCTGTTCGCAGTGGCGCCGGCGCTCCTCGCCGATCCCGACCTGGCAACCCACAGCCACGGCGTCATTCACGGCGACCAGTCCTTCCGCTGGCACCGGCCGCTCACATACGGCTCCGAGCTCTCTGTCCTCGGCCGGGTCTCGAAGCTCCGGGAGCGGGGCGGTGTCGCCTTCCTCGGCTTCTCCATGGAGGTGAGCGATTCGGGAGACATGGTCTGCGAAGGGGAGTCGACCTTCGTCCTCTCCGGTGCCGAGTCGGCCGCTTCCGGGCATGCCGAGCGGGATGAGCCGGCGCCGGATGCAGGTTCCACCGGTGACGTCTACGGGACTGTCATCAGCCGGTCGGCTACCCGCAGAGACCTCGTCAAGTACGCCGGCGCTTCGAGGGACTTCAATCCTCTCCACTGGGATCACGACACTGCCGTCGCAGCCGGCCTCCCAGGAGTGGTCGTGCACGGGCTCCTGCAGTCTGCCTGGATCCTCCAGGCGGTCGGCCCGGTGGCGGCGGCCAAGTTCCGATATCGGGCACCACTGTTGCCTGCGACCGCCGTTGGCGTGGCCGTCGAAGACGACCGATCCCAGGCCAGAGTCACCGACGGGAACACCGATTACGTGACTGCGACGTTCGAGCGTTCCGAATGACACTGATCGTTCCGCGGCGCGCCAGTGACGCCGAACTCGTCTCCCAGGCCGCACGCGGCGACGTCGAGTCGTTCTCGGAGCTCGTGCGGCGACATCAGGACGACTGGTACACACTCGCCTTGAGGCTTCTCGGTGACCCCGAGATCGCCGCCGACGTCACCCAGGAGGTGACCATCCGGTGCTGGAGATCCATCGAGGCGTTCCGGGGGGACTCGAAGTTCTCGACCTGGACCTACCGCATCGTTGTCAACACATCCTGGACGCAGCGTCGCAGGGCACGGCGCCACCAGGCCACCTCGATCGATTTCGTCGACGACCCGACCCACGATCCCCTCGAGTTCCACGCCGACCGACTGGGGATTCGGGCGGAGGTGTCCAGGGCGCTTTGGTCGCTCTCGGCCGCCAATCGCGCGGTGGTGGTCCTCAAGGACGTCTACGGGTGGTCGCATGCCGAGGTCGCCGAGGCGCTCGGGATAACGGTCACTGCGGCGAAGGTGAGGTTGCACCGGGCCCGGACATCGCTGCGACATCAACTGGCGGGCGTGCTGTGAAGCCGCTGCGCTGCCGTGTCTCGGCACCATGGGTGACCGCCATGGGGGCGGGAGACGCGGTGGCTTTCGCCCCGGTCAGACACCACATCGAAACCTGTCTCAGCTGCCAGGCAAGCCTGGCCAGACAGCGTCGTGTCAGGCGAAGCCTCGAGGACTTGAGCGTCGTGAAACAGCCCGCTCCGATGAGCGGTATCGTGTTCGGTGTCGAGTCGTCATCCCGACCGAAGAAGCCGGTCATCGCCGGTGCGATCGGGGCTGTGCTCGTCGTCGGCCTCGGTTTGGCCGGGCTCCGCCGAGCAATCGCCCACTGAGCGGATTTTCCAACGACCTCGGATTGTTCGTATACTCAGGTGTCCCTGCATGGAGGGGTGTAGCTCGAACTGGTTAGAGCGCCGGTCTCCAAAACCGGAGGTTGAGGGTTCGAGTCCCTCCGCCCCTGCGGGTAGCCACGAATAGATTTCGAATCGCGCTTTGCGAGGAAGTCAGGTCATGAACCGAGAACAGCGCCGACTCATGGAACGTGAGGAGCGGCGACAGAAGAGTCAGGAAGGAAGCTCGCGCCGGGAGCAGGCCGCGGCGCGCGTCGCCGGCGCACCCGCCGAGCGGAAGTCGTTGTGGAAGCGGCTGACCTCGTTCCTGCACGACGTTCGCCTCGAGATGAAGAAGGTCTCCTGGCCCACCCAGGAGCAGATGATCGCCTTCACCGCCGTCACAGCGATCACGACCGTCGCACTCACATTGATCATCTTCGCGCTCGACGTCGTCCTGAAAGAAGGCGTCCTGTTCGTGGTCGGAGGGTCCTGATCGTGGCCGAAGACGTCGACATCCTCGAAGAAGAAGAGGCCGCGCCGCCGAAACCGGTCAGTCCATACGATCTGCCCGGTGACTGGTACGTGATCCACTCGTACTCCGGCTACGAGAACAAGGTCAAGCTGAACCTCGAGACCCGCATCAAGTCGATGCACATGGAGGATCGGATCTACGAGGTCCACATCCCCATGACCGACGTCGTCGAGATCAAGAACGGCAAGAAGGTCACCGTTCCCAAGAAGGTCTTCCCCGGTTACATCCTCGTCCGCATGAACCTCGACGACGACTCGTGGTTCACGGTCCGCAACACTCCCGGTGTCACCGGATTCGTCGGCGGATCCAACACTCCGACTCCGCTGTCACGGCGCGAGGTCGAGCGGTTCCTCGGGGTCGAGGAAGAGGAGTCGAAGCCGAAGCCGCAGTTCCGCCCGGACTGGGAGATCGGCGAGATCGTCCGGGTTCAGACCGGCCCATTTGCAGACTTCACAGGAAAGATCGAAGATATGGACCTCGACCAATCGAAGGTCACCGTCCTCGTCGACATCTTCGGTCGTGACACCCCGGTCGATCTCGGCTTCGGGGACATCCAGAAGGCATAGAACGCGGC
>JAHEDH010000071.1 GCA_024641285.1 bacterium
CAACGCCGGGGCGGAGGATCAGAGTCGCGACTCCCTGCGGGAAGAGGCACTTCGACTGGGCCGCGCGCTGGCAGTGTTGATGCCAGACGAGCCCGAGGTGGCCGGACTACTCGCGCTGATGTTGCTCAACGAGTCCCGCATGGTCGCTCGATTGACAGACGGCGACATCGTGTTGCTCCGCGACCAGGACCGGACCTCGTGGAATCGGAACCAGATCGACGAGGGTCATTCGATCGTCAGAGCGTGTATTCGTCGAAATCGACCGGGCCCGTATCAGCTTCAGGCGGCGATCCAAGCAGTGCATTGCGGAGCCGCGTCGTTCGACGACACCGACTGGGACCAGATCGTCGTGCTGTACGACCACCTCATGTCGTTCCTGCCGACTTCGGTCGTTGCCCTCAACCGCGCGATCGCGGTGGGGGAGCGGGATGGCCCGCGGCAGGGGCTCGATGCGATCGAAGTGATCGCCGCAGACCTGGCCGGGTATCACCTCATGCATGCTGCCCGCGGGTCGATGCTGCGACAGCTCGGGCAGAACGAACAGGCGAGGCTCGCGTTCGAGGAGGCGTACCGGCTCGCAGTGTTCGAGTCCGACCGTCGCTTCCTCGAAACCCAAATCCGTGATCTCGCCGAGTCTCGCCGCTAGTTTCGTCACATGACGAAATCAGGGAAGATTCGATGCGCATGGTGCGGAGGGCGAGTGGCCGTTGCTCAGGGACCGGGCAGGCCCCCGAAGTACTGTCGCAGATCTCATCGGCAACGGGCGTACGAGTCACGCCAGATCGCCTCCGACCGGGGACTCGCAGACGATGAGCTACTGCTGTCGATCTCGTCGTGGCAACAGCTACGTGACGCCATCTACGTCGCCGAGGCGGCCGCCGGTGACGCAGAGAACGATCTCGTAGACGCCGCTCACCCCGATGAGCTGGTGTCGATCATCACCAGCCTTCGGGCTGTCATCGCCGAGGTGGTCGACGCAGTCGGAGAGCCCAAAGCGGTCGGTCACGCGCTGTGATACGTCACTGTGACGTATCACACCTCGAACTCGGCGGTTACGAGTCTGCAGACGCAAGCCGGGTTTTCACGCTCAATCCGATGCTGAGGCGTTCGCGATGATCACCCCGTCGTGTTCAGGCGTCGAGTGCTCCACCTACGGCATCCTGTTGGTCTTGTCCGCCGCCCTCATCGGTGTCTGGGCGATTCTGGCTGGACTGACTGCGGCTCAAGCCATCCGCTGGCTCGCCATGAGTGGTGGCTGGGCTCGGTGGGACGCACCGGTCCGCGTCGCGGCGTTTCTCGGCTCGTCCTGGCTGGTCCTTCGAGTCGTCTCGTGGATGTCGGAGCTCTCGGCCCTCACGTGGTTCGCCGTTGTGCTCGCGGTGCTGGCGGCGCTGGCGTATGCCTACGTCTGGCTGCTGAGGTCGAATCGCCCGAGGGTCTCCCAGAAACGCCCATAATCTACGTTATGTCAAGTATGAGATCCGTAGATGCAACTGCCACATCCGCGCGACTCGATGTGATCGAGGACTGATCGCTTCACCGACTGCAGCTAGGGTCGGACTGGTGGCTTCGCGTCTCTCACACACCACGATCAACTGTGCAGATGCATTTGAACTGTCGGAGTGGTGGAAGCGTCTTCTCGGCTACCAGGACCTTCCGGGTGACCCGAATCAGCCTGGGGACGAGGAATGCATGATCGTGGACCCCGGCACCGGTCACCGCCTCCTCTTCATAGAGGTCGAACGTCTTCAGGGCTCCGATGGTCGGATCCACTTCGATCTGGTTCCCGAGGACCGACGACGCGATGACGAGACCAGACGGGTGATCGCTCTTGGAGCCACCCAAGTCGCTGATCGCCGCAACCCGGACGGTACGGGATGGGTGGTTCTCGCCGACCCTGCCGGGAATCTGTTCTGCATCCTGCGGAGCGACGAGGAACGGGCGTCGCACTGAAGGGGCCTCTCGGCCGAATCCGCTCCCCCATCTCATCGGCGGCCGAGTGGCTCCGGCCTGGACAGACGGGCCATGCCTCACGATCACGTGCGACGCCACTCGTGGTCATGCGGACGGCTCGTGGGTGATCAGCGCAGCGGAGCAGCTCCCGGCCGCATAGGCTCTTGATGTGGAGATCCGATATCAGGTCGTCGCTTTCGACGCAGCAGACATGGAATCCGAGAGCGCCTTCTGGGCTGGTGTGCTCGGGGGTACCGTCGATCGCGACGACGACTGGCACATGGTGATGGTCGATGGCGAGCCGCGTGTCGGCGTACAGCTGGCGCCTGATCATGTCCCGCCCGACTGGCCGGAGGGCGAGCCGCCGCAACAGGTTCACGTCGACCTGTGGGTCGACGACTTCCCGGCTGCTCATGAGACGGTCATCGAACTCGGAGCCAGGTTGCTCCAGCCTGCCCGAGGAGTCGAGACCGGTGAGGATTGGCAGGTGTATGCCGATCCTGCCGGACACCCGTTCTGTCTGTGTTTCCTCACTGGTGGCGCCCGATTCGCAGACTGATCCGCAACAGAGCGCCACATGAGACACACTCGATCTCTCATCAGCCCTGAGCGCGAATACCGGCTGCGGCCTTGTCCACGATCACGTCGATACGTCGGAGTTTCGTCTCTTCCCTGGCAGCGCTGATGACCCACCACAGCATCTGCTTGCGAGCGCTCGGCGGGAACCGATCCCAGTTGGCCCGGGCGTCCCGGTCAGCGTCGAGAGCCGCCGAGAGCACGTCCGGCTCGATGAGATCTTCGACGGCGTCGTACATGGTCCACCAGCCGTTGGCCTTGGCAACCTGAACAGCCCGCCTCCCGGCGTCTGTCATCAGCCCCTGTTGTTCCATGTCGGCGACCCGAGCCCGGTTGAGACGGGTCCAGGTACTCTTCGGCCTCCGCAGGGTGAACATCTGGAGCCCACGCTCCTCGTCGAGCCTCCCTGAGGTCGAGTCGATCCACCCAAAGCAGATGGCCTCCTCTACGGCGTCGGGGTACGGGCAACGAGGCCGGTCCGAGTCCCTCCACGAACAGAGCCACACACCGCGCTGCAAGTCATGGTTCCGTTCCAGCCAACCACGCCACTGCGCCCGGGTCTCGGCGTGGTAGATCGGGTAGCCGAACTTCCCGTTGGGAGGGTGGCTTGAGACCGTTGGTAGCGGCTCGATCATGCAGTGAGAGTAGGCATGTACTCCACGGAGCCACTACCCGGCAAGCTTGCCTCGCTGAGGGTTGCCGGCCCGCCGCAGTCGTAGGTCGGTTTTCCTGGGCATCGTCGAGCCACCCGCATCGCGTTCGGACCTGCGCACCCGACTAGCCATTGCAAGGCTTCCCACGGCGTCCAGCCTCACTCGAACGGAAACGCGATGTCGCACGCGGGGTCATCCGGGCCTGCCGCCGCCCAGTCGGTGAAGTACACCTCGCGGGGTGAACCCGAGGTCGACTGTCCGCTGTCGCTCAGCCATCCTTCGACTGACGCGTAAGCGTCGAGTATCTCAGGGAAGTTCACCTGCTTCTTCACGATTCGGGTGAAGGCCTCGCGGTGCGACGGTTCGATGCGGAGTCGTAGTGGTTCGCGCACCTCCACTTGGCCGGAGTAGGGAACGCACACTTCGACCGGCCCATCGGAATCGAGATTGACCTCGCCGTGATACACGACGAACGGAATACCCGTGGTCGCGCCAGAACTCGACAGCACGGAATGGAGCGTGTTCATCGCCTCATCGATGAATGCAGGGAGCTCACCGGCGAGAACGCGCCGTTCGATCGTGGCGACCCGCTGTTCGCCGACTTCCCTGGTCTCGACCTCGTACATGGCGCTTTCCTTTCCGGTGATCATGTGTTGTAGATAGCCAACGAGTGCCCGCTTCTTCTCGTGAGCACATTCCATTGCTTCCCAATAGTCCTCGATCGCGGTAACCGCCTCCTGCGGCTCCAGGTTGATCACCTCAGCAATCACAGCGAGGGGCATTCCGAGCGTTCTGAGTAAGCCGATGAGTCGAGCCGGCCCGAGCTGGTGCTCTGCGTAGTACCGGTAGCCGTTGGTCGGGTCCACCTCCGCCGGCATCAGCAGCTCCAACTCGTCGTAGATGCGGAGCGCCTTCGAAGACAGACGCGACCGTCGGGAGAAGGCTCCCGATGTCATCATGGCTGCCTGGTTCTCGGTCACGAGTGCATTCTGGACGCTGCCCCAGGGGCAATGTCAAGAGATCGCCCTCTCACTTACCGAAATTCGGGCGCGTAGTTCCCGTCAGCTTCGATCGGGCTCTTCAGGCCGCCCTGGTTGCCCGTCGCGTTCGATGAAGACGGTGTAGCGGGACCCGAAGAAGGCTTGGTACGGCTGCTGTCCCACCGGGCGCGCCAAGGTGTTGCTGGGCGTGGTCCAGAAGGAGTTGTGACTTCGTACCCCGGCCCGACGAGGCGTCTCTTTGCGATGTACACCCAGACGCCGGTCGAGACCGCGGCAGTGGCGACGAGTCCGAGGCCGCGGAGCAGGGCCGGGTGAGTGCAGCGCAGTCCCCCGACGCAAGATGCATGCTCGCCTACGGAGCCCGCAGAATCTTCTCCATAGCCTTCCCTCTCGCCAGTTCGTCCACCAGCTTGTCGAGATAGCGAATCTCGCGCATCGTGGGCTCGTCGATCTCTTCGACTCGGACACCGCAGACGACACCAGTGATGAGCGACCGGTCGGGGTTCATCTTCGGCGCTTCGGCGAAGAAGGTCTCGAAGTCCGTCTCGTCGTTCAACAGCGAGTCGAGGCACGTCTGGTCGTAGCCGGTCAGCCAGAGGATGATCTCGTCCAGTTCGGCCTTCGTTCGCCCCTTCTTCTCGGCCTTGTTCACATAGTGCGGATACACACTCGAAAAGCTCGTGGTGTAGATCCGGTGCTTCTTCTGACCGGCCTCGGTCGGCATCGTGGTTTCCTCTCCTGAACAGACGTTCCCGAAACTACCCGAGATTCCGCTGACGCGTTGACGTGCCTCTCGGGGCTAGCTTCCGTATTCGGAGACACCGAGAGGAGTGTTCGTGGCGGTGTATGTGGTCGATGCCGAGGCGGCGATCGAGCTCGCCGGCCGCGGACACCCAAGGGGTGGCGGCGGGCACCAGCTCTTTGCGCCAACCTTGCTGCGGTCCCAAGTCTTGGCGATGCTGCGCACCGATGTGGCAGCCGGGCGGTCGGAACCGGCTGCAGCGCTTGCACTCGCCGAGGCTGCCTGTCGACTCCCCCGCCGCCTGCTCGGCGACGCCGTATTGCGTGCGAACGCCTGGAAGATCGCCGACGCAGAAGGCTGGTCTGACACGTATGAGGCCGAGTACATCGCCCTCACCCGACTGCACGGGGAGGCGCTCGTAGCGGGCAACGAAGCACTCCGAGGAAAGGCATCGCACCTTGTCCCGACGATGACGGTCGACGAGTACCTCGAAGCCACGTGAACCGGAGAAACGACGACACGGCGCGGCTACCACGGGTGCCGATCGTGCCGATGGCCCCTCGAGTCAGGTGACGAATCGGATGATCAGCGGATAGCGGAACTCACGTCCCTGGGACGCTGCGACCCCAGCCAAGATGACGATGATGAGGTAGTAGATGGCGAATGCGATGAGCAGGAAGATGCCGATGAGCACGAATATGAGAATGACCGAGACTGCGATCCAGATGAGGGCATTGATCTGGAAATTGAGCGATTCCACCGCATGACGCCGCACAAACGGCGAGTCGTTGCCCTTGGTGAACATCACGATGAGAGGAGCGACCAGGCCGAGCGCGAACCACGCAGCAGCAAACGCTCCGACGTGGGCAGCCATCGCCCAGTTCCGCTCCACCTCGGTAGGCGCAGCCTCGACTCCCTCGGCGGGGTGGGACTCACTCGGCATGGGTTCGGTCATGGCACCTCTCGTTGTCTCCCAACGGAGTGTACGACTGGCGATTCGGGCTTGCCGGGTCAGAACATGCCGTTGTCATGTGCCATCTCTCGAGGAATTACCTGGAGTGTGTCCCAGTGCTCGACGATTCTGCCGTTCTCGTCGAGCCGGAAGATGTCGATGCCGGCGTATTCCTCCTCCGGCCACACCTGGTGGCAGTGGAGCACGACGAAGTCGCCTTCGGCGAGCACCCGCATGAACTCCACACGTTTGCCCGGGTAATGGCTGGCCATTCTCTCGAAGTAGTCGATGAATGCCTGCTTGCCATCCCCCACGTGCGGGTTGTGTTGGCGATACTCGGCTCCGGCGTACCGCTCGATCGCCTCCGCGGGTCTGCTCTCGTTGAACATCATGTCGTAGAAGGCGACGACGTTCGCCTTGTTGCGCTCGATGGTTGAGGGCGTCATGCCGGTGAGAACACGGTGAGGGTCGTGGATATGCCCGACTCTGACCGAGGCCGGGTCCGGGAGGGCCTTGGTTCGACCCCGAAAGCAATCCGTCTGCGATTGGACTCATGGGACGGAGAACCATCATCGCCGGTAGGCCCGATCCTGGCCGCGCACACAAGGTTGCCCTTCTGCGGAGCATGAGTCCGGGTTGCATGCCTATGTTCCGAACCGCACAGAACCACCGGCGTGTGAGCTGGTGGGGACATGCCCGAGAGTCTGGCGGTCGGCCCGAACGATCGGCGTCGATGTCGGACGCAACAAAGTGGGAGGAGCAATGAAGGTTCCCAAGCAGTCTCTGTCGCAGAGGGCGACGATAGGACTCGTTGCCGTCTGCCTCAGTCTCGGATTCGGCGCCGGAGCGCTCGCTGCCGACGTGCGACTGTCCGATGCCGACGCCAACCTCGAGAAGGCCTGGTTCTTGATCCAGGCCGGGAAGGACGTGACCGGCGAGATGAGCGAGAAGGACGACCGCACATACGACAGAATCCTGGCGCGCGCTCAAGCCGACATCGACAAGGCGCGCCAGCAAGTCGCCCATGCGATCGAGTTCAGCGACAACACGCCCTAGCCATCGACCTCCCGTCGTTCCGATATCAACGCTTCCAAGCTTTCGCTTCCCAACCGCCTCGAGGTTGGGCGAAGCGAGTCGCGCAGTTGTCGAGCCCACGCCGACTCGTAGGCAAGGCCAGCCGTCGATGCCGAGAGCGGTGAGATCCGCCAGAATGGCCCCCGATGGAGATCCACGACTACGACGTCCTGATCATCGGCTCCGGGTTTGGCGGGTCGGTGTCGGCCCTGCGACTCACCGAAAAGGGGTACCGAGTCGGCGTGCTCGAGGCCGGCCGTCGGCTCGGTCCCGAGGACTTCCCGAAGACCAACTGGGATGTGCGCAGGTTCTTCTGGTTCCCCCGTCTCGGGATGCGCGGTATTCAGCGGATGTCCCTCCTCAAAGACGTCCTCGTGCTGTCCGGAGCAGGTGTCGGCGGCGGATCGTTGGTCTATGCGAACACGCTCTACGAGCCGCATGACGCGTTCTTTCTAGATCCGCAATGGCGGGACATCACCGACTGGAAGGCCGAACTCGCTCCGTTCTATCGGCTCGCCGAGCGAATGCTCGGGGTGACCGACAACCCGACCCACACCCCCGCAGACGAGGTCGCCCTCCAGATCGCCAAGAGATGGAACGTCGAGGACACCTTCCGGCCGACGCCGGTCGGCGTCTACTTCGGAACGCCAGGAGTCGAGGTGCCCGACCCGTACTTCGGCGGGGCCGGTCCGGTCCGGTCCGGCTGTGTCGAATGCGGTGGGTGCATGGTGGGGTGCCGCCACAACGCCAAGAACTCGCTCGACCGCAACTACCTGTACCTCGCCGAGCGTGGCGGCGCCGAAGTCCACCCTGAGCACGAGGTCGTCGATCTCGAGCCACTCCCCCACGGCGGGTACACCGTCACTACGGAGCGTCCGGGCGCTTGGCGCAACAAGCGCCGACGGTCATTCACGGCCCGGCAGGTGGTCTTCTCTGCCGGTGCGCTCGGAACCACCAGGCTTCTCCTGAAGCTCGCCGCCACAGGGCGCCTCACTCGACTGTCCCCGAGGGTGGGTCAGGTGGTACGGACCAACTCCGAGGCGCTGCTCGGCGCAACCGCCAAGTCGGATGACATCGACTACAGCCAGGGGGTCGCCATCACGTCGTCGTTCCACCCCGAGCCTCGCACCCACATCGAGCCCGTGCGCTACTCCAAGGGCAGCAACGTCATGGGACTGCTCGCCACGGTGCTGACCGACGGAGGCGGACGAATTCCCCGCCAGCTCCGATTCCTGGGCAACGTGGTGCGACACCCGATCGTCTTTCTCCGCAGCCTCTCGGTGCACCGCTGGGCCGAACGGTCGGTGATCCTCCTCGTCATGCAGAGCTACGACAACAGCCTGCGTGTCCTGCGCAAGAAGGGCATCTTCGGGACGCACTTGACGTCCGAGCCGAGCAGCGGTGAGCCGAATCCGACCTACATCCCGATCGCCAACGAGGCTGCCCGGGTAGCTGCGGAAGTGATGAACGGGTTTCCGGGCAGCTCACTCAACGAGGTGTTGCTCGACGTGCCGACCACGGCACACATCATCGGCGGGGCGTGTGTGGGCGACGCTCCGGATCGAGGCGTCATCGATCCATACCACCGGGTGTTCGGATATGAGGGCCTCCATGTCGTCGACGGGGCGGCGATCGGAGCCAATCTCGGTGTGAACCCGTCGCTCACGATCACCGCGATGGCCGAGCGAGCCATGGCGATGTGGCCGAACGAGGGCCAAGAGGACCTGCGTCCCGGGCTCGGCTCGATGTACCGGCAGGTGGAGTCCCTCCCACCGCGGGCGCCAGCGGTTCCGCTGAAAGTGCTCGGTATCGACGCATGGCGCCGCCCGACAAGCTGATCGGGTGTCGACTACCCGCGCGTGAGCGCGCCCATTGCGGTGCGGCACGCCGACCCGAGAGCCTCGCTCACCGCGCTTCCGTCGCGACTCATCCGGCGGGTGGCCTGCGTGGGCGTTTTCTCGGTGGGGCGCTACGCACCGGGCGCGGAAGTGTGGATAGTGCAGCAAATTGGCCGCGACACCTTCGATGACGTTCTTGGCCGAGAAGTTGGGGGACCCGACGAGCAGATCGTGGGTCGGAGTTTGACGGCATGGCGGCCACTCCCCTACTCCGATCCAGTCGACCAGCTCGGGCGATTCCCGGGGTGGGGTCGGCTGTCGGCGCTTGGGCCGGCGGGGAGGCGCCGATCGGCCCATCGTCCGCCATGGAGAGATCGCCTGTCACATCACCTGACGGTGGGGCCACGCGACCGGCACGAGGACCTCGTTGTGACGGAGTGGCGGAGGCACGAAGGGGCCGTCGTACACGGCAGCCTCCGGTGGGCCTTCGACGTCGACTCCGTCGCGTGCGAGCGCAGAAAGAAGCTGTGCCGCTGCTCGGCTGAATCGGGCTTCGCCGCGACCGCCCCGATACCGCGTCGCCGCACGGTGACCGCCAGGGACCCTGACGATGTCGACCGCTCCGTCCACTGGACGAGGAAGGCTGTCTTCCGAATACGCCCGCTCCATGACGAACCGATATCGGTGTGTCCCATCGGTCGTGGGCAGGTGGGTGACCGGAACCGTCATCTTCATCTTCGTGCTCTGGGTGTTGCGCCCGAAGATGAATCCCGCCAGGCGTTGGAACGCGACGTTTCCCGTGGAATCGAAATCGCCCCGCACCATGGTCTCCGCCACCAGATACGACTGGTACTGGCGGATCTCGTACCCACCGCGTTCGGCGACCACGGTGTATTCGGGCTGTTCGTACCGGCTCATCGCTCACGTCCTCCCGGCCGCGCTACTCAGCGTAGGAGTCGACGGTGGCTACCCGAGCCGTGCGAATCACCTGCTCGGAACGTACAGGACGGCGTTACCGCTCTTGCCTGCGATCTCCACGACCCCGGTCTCACGGAGGCAATAGGCCATCTGCTGCGCGACCCGCCTCTGTCTGCCGATCGCAGCTGCGAGATCGGCCGTGGTGAAGGGCTCGGGCAACCCGTCGGGAATCATGTCCGCCAGGTCAGTCGGCCCGGTGATGGCGAGCCGTTCGGACACTCCGAGGAGGCGGCGCTCGACGACCGCCCAACCCTTCCGCCGCCAATTCGCGTTCCCGTCGAAGCGCCTCAATTCCTCTTCCTCCGTCATGAGGATCTCCAGCGAGAAGTTGGGATGGTCCACCAGCCACGGGAAGCTCACCAACTCGACGAACACGTCATAGGGAGATCCGGACTTGGGTGACTTCCTGCGAGTGCTCGACCTCCCGGCATGCGGTCCCCGCACGATCCACTTGTTTCGGGCGATCGGATGCACGATCCGAACCGGGTGGTCGTCGAGCAAGGCGTCGAGCTTCGCCTTCATCGACGAGAACCCGCGAGTCTGGATCTCGATCAGCTGGCGATTCCTGACGATGTCCACGACGAAGCGGTCGATCGGGACCTCGAACAGGTCACCCGGTGCGGCGTACCACTGCTTCAGGGCAGCGTGAAGATGGGTTTCGCGCAATGTGCCGATTCGAGAAGATGTCACCCCCGGGAGGGTAGGAGCCGGACGGGGCGGTACCGGGCATCGGGATCAGAGGGCGCCGGTTCCCAGCGAGCGATACAGTGTCGGCATGGCGTCATTCGTGATCTCGGCCCTCGGAGACGACCGCGCCGGCCTCGTCGAAGCCCTCTCCGGGGTGATCGCCGCGCACGGCGGCAACTGGGAGCAGAGCCACATGACCCAACTCGCCGGCAAGTTCGCAGGAGTGGTCCTGGTCACGGTGCCAGACGACCGCTCGGATGGCTTCGCATCCGCGCTGGAGGTTCTCGAACACCGAGGTCTCCTCCACTTGTCGGTGGAACGCGGCCACGACTCGTCACCGGCCGGCACGGCGATCGAGATCCGGGTGACGGGCAACGATCACCCGGGGATCGTTCACGAACTCTCCCAGTTGCTGGCGCGCAGCGGAGTCAGTATCGATGACCTCGAAACCCGGACGAGCCCTGCCCCGATGGCCGGCGGGTCGATCTTCGAAGCCGTGGCCCGGCTCAGACTCCCTCCGACGGTCGCGAGCGATGCGCTCGTCGATGCCGTCGAGGCGCTCGCTGCGGACCTGATGGTCGACATCGAGTTCCCCGATGAGACCTGAGCCCACTCTCAGCCGCCCGTTCGATCTGTAGCCGTGCCCTAAAGCTCGGGTAGCCGCTGCCGACTCGCCGATCATGAATCGAAACAGAAAACTCGTGCTCGAGTGGGGTGTCGCCGGATTCCTGTTCGGTCTGCTGTTCCCGACCGGCGCCCTCGTTGCCACCGGGGTCACCGAGGGATGGGCCTCGGTCTACCTCCATTGGGAGACGCCCGCGCTCTGGGTCATCAACCTGGCACCGTTCATCTCCATGCTCGTCACGATGGTCATCGGAGGTGCTCACGCCAAGCTGAGCGAGCTCCAGGAGCAGACGGCAGCACTCGCCGAGCGAGTGGCGCACGAATGGACCGAGGAGATCCACGACAGCAACGTGGCCACGGCCTCCGCTGCCGCCACACGCGCCAAGTTCTTCGCTGCGCTTTCGCACGACATGCGCACACCCCTGACGGCGATCATGGGCTTCGCTCAGGTCGCCCAGATGGACGAGGAGATGGATGCCGCGGCGCTCAGAGGTCTCATCGGAGAAATCGGCGAGTGGGGCGGACAGCTTCTCGAAATCGTCAACGACCTCCAGGACGCCACGAAGCTCGAGGCCGGTGCAATCGAGATCCAGATCGAGGACATCGACGCCAACGAGATCGCCGGCTCGGCTGTCGACCACATGCGTGCTCTCGCCGAGGAGAAGCATCTCGATCTGTCGCTCGAACTCCATGCCGAAGCGCTGGTTAGGGCCGACCCCAACCGGTTTCGACAGATCATCATCAACCTCGTTTCGAACGCTCTCAAGTACACCGACGAGGGATGGGTCAAGGTCCGGTCGTTCGTGATCGGTGACCACGTGGTGTTCGAGGTGCAGGACTCGGGCGCCGGCATCTCCCCTGAGGACATGCCGAAGGTCTTCACGGCGTTCGAACAGACCGAGGTGGCACGCGGCCGAACCGACTCCACGGGACTGGGGATGGCGATCAGCCTCGGAATGGCAGAAGCGATGGGGGGCACGATCAGCGCGACTTCGATCGGTACGGGTCACGGCTCGACGTTCCGTCTCGTCCTCGAACGAGGCACAGGCACCGCTCCGGAGTTCCGCATGGCTTCGCTGGCCGGCATCGCGGCCTAGAGCTGATCGGGCCGGCCGCCGTCGCCGCGGTCGTCGTCGATCACCCGGGGCCGGTCGACCGAGATACCGTCGAAGCTGCGAGATGGGCGCCCCCGCGTGAGCGAACACGGCAGCGCCGGGCCTTACGCCTCTTGACCTGGCCCCACGGCGGATGTCTGTTGTGCTGGTCGATACACCCAAGGGAGGCGAGCCGTGACGGAAGAGGGCGCGAACACACAGAAGATCGAGGTCAAGGGCGAAGAGCTCCTCTCGGTCATCAAGGAGCTGGTGCACAAGGGTAATGTCAGGCGGGTGACGATCCTGAACGAGGAGGGCGATCGCATCCTCGAGATCCCGCTCACGGTCGGGCTGGTCGGTGCGCTCCTGTTGCCGTCGCTGGCGGCGATCGGAGCGGTCGCGGCGATCGTGACCAAATGCACACTCGAGATCGAACGCGTGGACTGATCAGAGCTGCGCTGCAGATCAGGGTTTGCTCCTCCTCTCGTGGAGGCCGACGCGGCACATCATCCAGGCGACCGTGATCGATCCCGGAAATCGGGAGCCCGAGGTCGAGTCAGTGTTGCTGGCTGCGGGCGTAGAGCCCGGACAACATGACGACCACGCCCAGCGCCGCCACACCAAGGCTGTCGAGGACGACTCCGGCGATCAGGAAGAGCATCCCCATCGCAAGCCCGACCGAGGCGGTTGAACCGCTGACGTGCTTCATCTCCTCGTTATCGGGTCCTCCCGCCCCGACGGGGAGAGGAGGAAGCCCTTTCCGTTACGGAATTGTGCCGTTGATGCTCGCATCGCGTCGGAAAAGGCCCGCGGCCAGGGAACAACGGCCCGACCGGTAGGTTTGGGATCATGATCACGCTCCCAGAAGGACTCGACCATGTTCGCACGACGAGGGTCTTCGACCGGGACACGGTGCCGGCCGGCCTGCTCACGACCCACCGGATCGCTTCAGGGGTCTGGGGACGTCTGGTCATACACCGAGGGTCCGTCACACTCCGGTTCGAGGACGAACCTGTGGAGGCGCATGTGGTCGGGGCCGGGGAACACCTGGTGATCCCTCCGGATCGTCCTCATCACGTCGAGTTCGGGCCCGGTGACGGCGCCTTCTCTATCGAATTCCACCGGACGGACGAGGCGAACTGAAGTCGGCGTCGGCAATACCTTCGGTATCCATCGACGTCAATGCGCCAGCTTCTCGAGCTCTCGGATCGCCGACGGGAGCTCACGCCACCATCCCGACGCTCGTAGCGCTGCATACATGACGGCGCCGGTGAGCGCCACGATCCCGCAGGCGGCGAGCACGACGACAGGTCGGGGAAGCGTGAGGGCGTAGAAGTCCCGCAGGCCCGGGACCGTGAAGGCCGTAGCGGCTCCCAGGACCATGATCACGACGATGAGTTTGCGCAACGGCGTCAAAGGGCGGGCGACCGTGACCAGCACTCCCAGTCCCACTGCGACGAGTGTGAGCGTCGTGACGGCCCGAGCCTCGTCCAGCGTGACATCCTCTGCACGAGCGATCCAGAACACCAAGAACCCGGCCAAAGCCGTGAGCGCACCGACCGGTAGGCCGAACCTCAGGACGCGGATGACGAACCCTGAAGCGGCTCGTCGGCTCGTGGGCTCAAGTGCAAGCCAGAACGATGGCACTCCGATCGTGGCGACACCGATGACGGTGTAGTGGCGGGGCAACAGCGGGAATGCCCATCCGGCGATTCCGACCGCCCACGCCAGCAGGAACGCATACACGGTCTTGGTGACGTAGAGGCTGGCGACCCGCTCGATGTTGCCGATGACCCGTCGGCCTTCTGCGACGATGTGAGGCATCGCTGCGAAGCGACCATCCACCAGGATCAGGGGCGCGACCGTTCGCGCAGCACCCGACCCAGATCCCATCGCGACGCCGACGTCGGCGGCTTTCAACGCCAGCACGTCGTTGACTCCGTCACCGATCATCGCCACGACATGCCCCCGATGCTGGAGCGCGCGGATGATCGCCCGCTTCTGCTCGGGCGCCACCCGCCCGAAGACAACGGCGTCCTCCGCCATGTCTCCGAGTTCGTCGAGGTCGTCCGGCAGCTCGTCGCCGAACACGGCCCGGCCCTCGATCCCGGCCTGGGAAGCGACTGCCGCCACGGTGGTCGGATGGTCGCCGGAGATCACCTTCAGTGCGACACCCTGTTCCGTGAAGTACGCGACCGTGTCGGAAGCGTCCTCCCTCACGCCATCTCCGATCACCACGAGCGCCGCCGGCTCGAGGCGATCCGGCAACGCGGTGTCGAGATGGGCTTCTGTGAACGTCAACAACAGGGCTCGTCGCCCGACACGGGCGTACCGTTCGACGAGCGACTCGACCTCCGGTTCCCCCGCAGCCAGCTCTTCTGGGGCACCGAGCACCCAGGTGCCTTCGCCCGAGAATTCTGCTGCACTCCACCGCCGGTCGGATCGGAAGGGCACCGATGCGACACGCTTCCATCCCGGCGGATCCGGATACGCAACCGCCAACGACCTCATCGTGGCGTTCGGGTCGCGCTCTCCCGAGGCGACCGCCGCCAGGGCGGGACCGACATCTCGAGCGGTCAAGGCGATCACGTCGGTGACGGTCAGCCGGCCTTCGGTGATCGTGCCGGTCTTGTCGAGGCACACGACGTCCACCCTCGCCAGCCCCTCGACCGCAGCGAGTTCCTGGGTGAGAACCCGCATGCGTGCCAGCCTCGCGACGCCGACTGCGAGTGCGACCGAGATGAGCAGGACGAGTCCCTGCGGCACCATGCCGATGGTGCCCGCGACCGCCCCGCGGGCGGCGTCGGCCAGTGATTCGGCCGCCCCGAGCTGGCTCCAGACGAGGATCACGGCCGTGGGTACGATGGCCAATCCGACCCACCGCAGGATCAGGTCGGTCCCGGCCTGCAGCTCCGATCCGACCAGGTCGAACGCGCGCGCCTCGCGTGTGATGGTCGCCGCATACGCCTCCTCCCCCACTCGCCCGGCCCGGACCATCCCGGTCCCTGCGAGCACCACGGAGCCCGACAGACACTCGTCACCCGCCGTCTTCGCGCGAGGCTCGGACTCTCCCGTGAGGAGGGATTCATCGAGTTCGAGACCATCGGAGCGGATCACCTCTCCATCGACGGGGACCTGGTCGCCGCGTCGCAGCACCACGACATCATCGATCACGACGTCACAGGGCTCGATCTCCTGAGGTGATCCATCCCTGACGACCGACACCTGCGTTGCCGAGAGCAGCGCGAGCTCGTCCAGCGCGTGCTTGGCGCGAAGTTCCTGAATGATGCCGACCGCAGAGTTGATCACCATGACGAGGCCGAACACTGCATCCTGGATCGGCCCGATCACGAGGACGACGACGACGAGCGATCCTACGAGGAGATTGAATCTCGTGAGCACATTGGCGCGCACGATCTCTTCGACGGTTCTGGAGACCGAGAGTGTCGTCGTGTTCACCTCGCCACGACGGCGCCGTTCGGCGACCTCTGCGCTCGAGAGGCCCGTGAGGCGCGACTCGGTCGATGCCTGTTGGATTGGTGCGGGTTCGGTGGTCTGCTTCGGCAATGCCTGGTCCTCGTCCTGACACGATCCCCTGTGCCGCTTCCCGTCGACAGGGTCGAACGGCCGCTTGGCGCCCGAGCCCTCGGTGCGCTCGGCGGTGCACCTACCAACCAACGACTCTTGTCGAACTGTGCCCCCGGGGATACGTTCGCGACGTCCAGGCTGGAGGATTGGGAATGGTCAACGCCGCGACCTTCAACGCGCCCAACTGGGTCGACCTGTCGACACCGGATGCGGATGCGAGCATCGAT
>JAHEDH010000198.1 GCA_024641285.1 bacterium
TGCTAAATTGCATTTAGCACTCGAAAAGTGAGAGTGCCAATCGAGCCGGGATCGAGGTCCCGGTTTTCGATTGCACAGAGAGAGAAACCTACGTAGGAGGAGCTACATGAAGCTTCAGCCTCTCGGCGACCGGGTGGTCGTCAAGCCGAACGAGGATCAGGACATGCGGACGTCGTCCGGTCTGGTGATCCCCGACACGGCCAAGGAGAAGCCGCAGACCGGCGAAGTCATCGCCGTTGGCCCGGGTGCGCTCGACGAAGACGGTGAGCGCATGCCGATGGACGTCAAGGTCGGCGATGTCGTCCTGTATTCGAAGTTCGCCGGGACCGAGGTCAAGCTCGAGGGTGGCGATCATCTCGTCCTCTCGTCCCGCGACCTGCTCGCGATCGTCAACTGAGACAGAGGAGAGATTCACATGGCAGCGAAGGATCTTCGCTTCAACGAGGAGGCTCGCAAGGGGCTCCAGGCGGGCGTCGACAAGCTCGCAGACACGGTCAAGGTCACCCTTGGCCCCAAGGGCCGCAACGTCGTGCTCGAGAAGAAGTGGGGCGCGCCCACGATCACCAATGACGGCGTGACCATCGCCAAGGAGATCGAACTCGACGACCCGTACGAGAACATGGGCGCCAAGCTCGCCTATGAGGTCGCCAACAAGACCAACGACGTCGCCGGTGACGGAACCACCACGGCCACCGTGCTTGCACAGGCGATGGTTCGTGAAGGGCTCCGCATGGTCGCCGCAGGGGCGAATCCGATGGACCTCAAGCGGGGCATCGAGAGTGGCGTCGACGCAGTCGTCAAGTCGCTCGCCGAACTGGCCCGCGACATCGAGACCAGCGCGGAGATCACCAACGTTGCGTCGATCTCGGCCAACAACGACCTCACCATCGGCAAAGTCATCGCCGAGGCATTCGACAAGGTCGGCAAGGACGGCGTCATCACGGTCGAAGAGGGCCAGACCTTCGGTCTCGAGCTCGAGTTCACCGAGGGCATGCAGTTCGACAAGGGCTACATCTCGCCGTACTTCATCACCGATCCCGATCGTCAGGAAGCGGTGCTCGAGGATCCCTACATCCTCATCGCCAACCAGAAGATCGGGTCGGTCAACGACATGCTTCCCGTGCTCGAGAAGATCATGCAGACCGGCAAGCCCGTTCTGGTGCTCGCCGAGGACGTCGAGGGCGAGGCCCTGGCCACGCTGGTCGTCAACAAGATCCGCGGGACGTTCAGCTCGGCGGCCGTCAAGGCCCCCGGATTCGGTGAGCGTCGCAAGGCCATGCTGCAGGACATCGCCATCCTCACCGGTGGAACCGTCATCAGTGAGGAAGTCGGCTTGAAGCTCGACGGGGTCACCACCGACATGCTCGGTCGTGCCCGCAAGGTCGTGATCTCCAAGGACGACACCACGATCGTCGATGGTTCCGGTGCCGAGGCGGACGTTCGGGCTCGAATCAAGCAGATCGAGCGCGAGATCGAGAACACCGACTCGGACTGGGATCGTGAGAAGCTCCAGGAGCGTCTCGCCAAGCTGTCCGGTGGAGTCGTGGTCATCAAGGCCGGCGCAGCCACCGAGGTGGAGCTCAAAGAGAAGAAGCACCGCATCGAGGACGCCGTCTCGGCGACCCGTGCAGCCGTCGAAGAGGGCATCGTCCCCGGTGGTGGCGTGGCTCTGCTCCGTGCCCAGCCGGCGGTCGACAAGGTCCGCGGTGGCACCGACGACGAGAAGGCCGGTCGCGCGATCGTGCGGCGCGCGCTCGAAGAGCCGCTCCGTCAGATCGCCACGAACGCCGGTGTCGAAGGTGGCGTCGTGGTCGAGCAGGTGCGTAACGCCGAGGGAAGCCATGGCTTCAACGCCGCAACCCTCAAGTACGAGGACCTGATGGCGGCCGGTGTCATCGACCCGGCCAAGGTCACCCGCTCCACGCTGCAGAACGCAGCTTCCATTGCAGCCCTGCTGCTCACCACCGAGGCGCTCGTCGCCGAGGTGAAGGAAGATGCTCCGGTCGGCGGCGGTGACCACGGTCACGGCGGCGGCATGGACTTCTGATCTACTGATCAGAACCCAAACAGCAGAGAAGAGGGACCCACGGGTCCCTCTTCTCGCGTCCAGGCCCCGAACCCAGGGTTGCTGACCACAACAGTTGTGGTCAGCAACCCTGGGTTCGGGATTTGGGCGAGGCTCTTGTGCCCTTGGCGCGTAAGGTCGGGGCGTGCAGTACGGCGATCACCTGAGACATCTCGACCGATACTCCCAGCGGTTCCTCGATCTCGCTCGCTCCGTCGATCTCGAGGCACCGGTGCCGAGTTGTCCCGGATGGGCCGTAGCCGATCTGGTGAATCATCTCGCCGAGGTCCAGCATTTCTGGGCGAGCATCGTCGCCGGTCGCCTCGACGACCCCGGAGGCGTGGAGCCGGCGCCTCGGCCGGCCGATCCTGCCCTCGTGGATCTCTTCGACGGGGCGAGACGTCTCCTCGGCGAGGCGCTGGCGGGTGCTGAGTCCGACGATCCGTGCTGGAGTTGGTCGGACGCCGGTGGGACGGTCGGCTGGGTCGCCAGACGACAGCATCACGAGGCGGCGATCCACCTCGCCGACCTCGAACTCGCCGCCGGGCAGGCGCCGCAACTCCATCAGGCCACGGCCGTCGACGGGATCATCGAGATGGTCGACGTCATGCTCGGCGACTTCCCCCACTGGATGACCTATGAGCCGCAGTGGCTCGTCGAAGTCGACATCGCCGAATTCGACACTCCGACCTTGCTGACGGTTGGCCTGCTCTCGGGCACGGGCCCCGAATCGGGCACGGTCTACACCGATCTCCCCGGTGCCCGCCGGGCGGAGTACGGGCTGCCCGACGCCATCGTCAGCGGCCCGGCCGAGGCGATGGATCTGTGGCTGTGGGGGAGAGGGCCGGTCGACGATCTCACGGTGGCCGGCGAAGGCGAAGCGGTCGAGGCTCTCCGGTTGGCGATCGCCGACGGCACTCAGTGACCACGACGCAGTGCAGGACGGCAGCTTGTCTGCTCCTGGTCGTTGCTGCCTGCGGCGGCTCGAACACTTCCGTGCCCGAGACATCGTCACCGACGATTGCGGACTCGACGACATCGGAAGTGCCCAGTGCGACAGGCGCCGATGCTCCGAGTACGACCGAGCAATCGCCCGCCACCTCTTCGGCGACGACGACCTCGACGATCCTGCTCGCAGCGACGCTCGACGACGGCCGGCCCGCCACGTTCATGGCTGTCACCGATGACTACGAGGCAGTCGAGGTCGACACGGCCACTGGGGACATCGTTCACCGATTCGGGCAACGTGCCGACGCAGCATCGCTGGCATCGGGTGATGAGATCGCCCCGAATGTCGTCGATGGGATCTGGCGGTCTGCATCAGGTGACGTGGTACTGATCAGCGAGTGCTGCGAGCCGGCCGCTGGACGCATCACATTCCTGTCCGGCGGCGGAACCCTCGACACCGACTACGGGGAATCGGCATGGAACGGATGGTGGGTGGTTCCATCCGCGAACTCCGACGACGTGATTATCACGGGGTATTACACACAGGTCATCGACGCGACGGAGGGCCCTGGCGGCGCAGGCGCGGTGACAATCCTCGAGAACGACGGCAGCGGAGTTGGCGCGATCGGTTGGAGCCCCGACGGCTCATCGATCTACTGGTATGACGAGAGCGCCGCCGAACTGGTCACCTGGGTCGATTCGGACGCTGGATTCATGGTCACATCGAGGGTTCCGATCGACTGGGTCGGCCCCGATCAGCACCTGTCCGGACTCGACGCTCGAGCCGGCGGGAACGTCGTGTCGTTTCTCACCCGCAGTGCAGCGGACGGCGGGCCGCTCGAGACGAACGGAGTCGTCTACTCGCCGGTGACGGGCGAGCTCCTGGCCGAGTTCCCGGTTCCTGCCGGGAGCTCGTTCGGTGGCTACGACCCGTCGGCACGGTTCGTCATCTACACCACCCTCGCCGGCGCCGTCACCTATCAGGGCTTGGGCAAGACCGGAGTGCTCGGCGAGGGCTATCTGTTCGCGAGTTGGTAGGCGCCGAAGGCCCCCGCCCACAGTCCGCTGCAATACTCCCGGTATGCGATTCCTCGACGATCTGACACCACAGTTCGATCTGACCTACAACGACGTCTTCCTGGTACCGACCTTCAGCGATGTCGGCTCGCGGATGGCAGTCGATCTCACTCCTCCGGATGGGGTCGGCACGACCATCCCGGTC
>JAHEDH010000199.1 GCA_024641285.1 bacterium
CGTGCTCGGACCAGGCCGTCCGGTGGTCGAGGTCACAGTCGGTCGCCGGAGCCCGACATCCGGGGAAGACGCAGGTGGGGTGGGCGGCGATGACGGCTCTGAGTTGTTCAGCTGTCGGTCTGCGCCGGGTGGTGCCTGTTGTGACCGGCTGTTCGCCGTCTGGGTCTATGACCGTGAATCGCCAAAGCGAAGCTCGCTGGGTCTCAGCCACCTTGCGGGCGATGTCGGCGATGACAGGACCGAACCCGCGGAGCTGGCCGCAGCGATCGTCCAGTCCGGCGAGCGTGGCGAGGTCGACGACGAGGTCCACCGATCCACCGGTGCGGGCTACTGGGCGGCCGGTGGCAGCGTCGATCTCTGGCAGCTCGCCGCTGAGGAGGTCGAGGGCGACATCGGCTCTGAGTTGATCGATCGTTCGGGCCTCGTCGGGCGACCGGAGGCTTCGGGCGATTCGATCGATGTGTCGTCTGGCGGCGGCGACACGGTCCGGTGGGGCATCGAGGATCAGCAGGTTGCCGGTTCCGTCGTCGGTCGCCTCGAGCTCGACCCGACGTTGCTCTGATGCGCGCTCATACCGCTGGGAGGCGTCGTCGGGATCGACGTCGATGGCGAGCTTTCGGAGCCGCTCCCGGATCTGTCCGGTGGTGAGACGGCCTGCCGATTCGAGGATCTCGTCGGCGACCACGCGAGCCACTTCTTCCGTGAGATGCGCAGTGCCTCGCACGATGATGGTTGCCCGCCGCTGATCGATGTCGCCCGCCTTGAGCGCTGCGAGCACATTGGGGACTCGATCCCGGAGTGCGAGTGCTGTGTCGAGCTCGTGGTCGGCGCTCCTCCGGGTGAGCCGTAGGGCGGCCCGGATCTCGGAAGCGGCCGCCTCCCAGGCGAGCTCGGCGTCGACGGCGTCGTCACAGGCGTCTGCGATCGCGGCCATGTCCTCGTAGACGAGGGCCTGGAAGTGCGAATGCGCCCTGACGCGTTCCTTGAGCACGAGGAGCCGGTCACGTCCGTTCATGTCGCCGGATTCCAGCATCGCGATCGTGGCCGCGCTGCCGGGACCCAGCGGCAGTTTGGCGAGATGGTCGATCTCGCTCCCTGAGAGGTCTTCTTCGATCGGATTCGCTGCCCAGAAAGCGGTGACCTGGTCGAGGAACGCGTCGAAGTCGGGGTCGTCCCATGAAACCGGTTCCGGCAGCGTCGTCACATCGACCATGCTCCCAACGTATCGGGCACCTATGACAAGAAGTGCTGGCCCCAAGAATCCATGCGACACGTTTCGGCCGCGGTCGTCGCCGTGCTCAACCGGCAGTCTCGACGGACTCCACGATGTCGGATTCCGAGAGCGAGATGCGGACATCGACGTCGGCTCTGGGGCGCACGTCGGGACAGAACCGACGAGAGGCGGCCTCGAGCGCCTCACGCACCTCAACCGTCACGCGCCCGGCATCGGATCGATCGCACTCGATGACCACGGAGTCGTGGACGGTCTGGACCGGCCGAGAGCTCGGGATCGAGCGCAGCCGCTGATCGAGGTCGGCGTAGGCAGCCAGCATGATGTCGGCGACACCGCCTTGGATCGGGGCGTTACGCCAGGCGTTCACCATCGCCGAGACCCGCTCTCGGGCCGAGCGGCCGAGCAGCTCGTGAGCGGTCGGATCCCCGAGCTCGGCTGCGATCGTCTCGATATACATGCGGCGGAGGTCGCGGTCCTCGAACTGTTTCTCCAGGTACGTGTCGCCGGGTCGATCGGTGTCCAGTCTCACCCCGTGCTCGCGCTCGAACCGGCGCCGAACATCCGCCAGTCCCGGCGCATCCGATCGGATCGCTGAGATGGCGGCGCTCAGGAACAGCCGGTCCAGGTGGAGCTCGAACTGTTGGCGTCGGCCGGCCAGCGTCCGGCTCGAGAAGCGGAACGGATCCCCGCCGGCGACGAGCGCCACCGGCGCCGAGTATCGGAGCAACCATTCAACCTCTGAGGCGAGTTCGCCGGTTGTGTTCATGCGGTCCGGGTGACGCTCGACGATCTCGGCGGCAGTCGGCCAGCGGTTCTGTGTCTGGCGGAAGTCCCGCCGGATCGATCGGACGTCCCGGAACCCTCGGGCGAGGCGCATCGTCCCGGGCCAGTCGATCGCGGCTGTCTCCTGGCTGATCGTGCGGATCTCGGCGATCCGCTGCTCGGCCCAGGCGGCGGTGCCCGGGTAGGTCCGGCGGTACTGGGCCAACAGCTCGGCCGCCTCCTCGGTGGTGGTCGGCGTCCCCTCACCGGTCAGTGTCCGGGCGAGGGCAGCAGCCCCCGATCCGTAGGCGATACCGAAGTTCAGCGCCTTGGCGATCTGGCGGAAGTGCTTGAAGCGGTCGGGATCGGTTGCCAGGAGATGCTGAGGATCGAAGCCGAACATGCTGGCTGCGGTGCTCACGTGGACGTCGTCGCCGCGGGCGAAGGCGGAGCGGAGCGGCTCGTCGTCGGCCACCTGGGCGAGGTAGCGGAGCTCGGCCTGGCTGAGATCTGCGTGGACGAAGACCCGATCCGGGTGAGGTGGTCTGAAGTAGGGCTTCATCCGCGGCGTGAAGTTCTGGGCATTCGGGTTGTGGCTGGCGAGGCGCCCGGTGTTGGTCCCGACGACCTGAAGGTATTGAGGGCGGAGCCTCCCGTCTGGATGGACGTGCTCGCCGATCGAGCCACCGTACGTGGTGAGGATCTTCGCCCGATTGCGGTATTCCAGCAGCGCTTCGCACAGCTCGCCTCCGATCTCTCGCAGCACTCCGGCGCGCATCGAGTCGGTTTCGTCGAGCAGCCGGGCGCCGCCGTGGCGATCGGCGGTCCACGCCCTGACCTCCTGCTCGGCCCATCGGTTGAGGACCTCGCGGACCTGCATGTCGGATGCGGGATTCCAGGTCGGCTCCACGACGTCGTCGAACAAGGTCCCCTGTCCGCCTCCGGTGAGAGCAGCCAGCCGTCCAACGGCGGTCCGGTGCTGGGCTTCGATCAGTTCCAACTCGGACTTCCAACCGGCCCAGTCGAAGGGGATCCCGGTCCGCTCCATCTGGTCGAGGAACGGGCGGGCCTCCTGTTCGATGCGACAGATCTCGGTGAGGCGCGCCGCTTCGATCTCGCTACGGATCGCGTCGGCGACCCACAGCGTGTGGACGGCGTCCGCCGCTGCGTAGGCGATCTGTTCGGAGGTCAGGTCGTCGCAGGCCGTGTACGACAGCTGGACCGTGCCCTTGCCCTCGGCCTCGATGCCGAGATAGTGCGACGTCGCCCACGCCAGCCCGTGGTACCAGTTGAACCCGCTCCGGCCTTGGTGGATCAGGGCGTCGGCGAGCTGGGCGTCCCACCAGGTGATGCCGGTGGTCGTGTCGGAGGTGTTCCAGACGGCAGCATCGACGACCCGGGCATCGAAGTTGGCGTTCCAGGCGTCGGCGGTGACGCCGGTGAGGATCGGCCCGAGCAGAGTGGGATCGAGATCGCGGGCGTCGATGACGAACGCCCGCTCAGCGTCGCCGGACCGGGTGGCGATCGACATCACGCGCATCTGGCCTCGACCAGGCCCGTCGATCGGCACTTCCGTGTCGATGGCGACACGGTCGGCGGCGGCAAGGGCGTCGCGTAGCCCAGGGAGCTGATCAAGCCGATGGACCAAGGTGCAGAGGACCTTTCCGGCGTCACGGAGCATGGTCGGAGACCCTACGCCGAACACCGTCATGGCGCTCATTCGAGACCGTGGCCGCTCGCACCACGAGAGAGGCCCCCCGGAGTGATCCGGAGGGCCCGCCTCGTTGCTGGGGCAGTCCCACCCCGTGCTCGATCTCGAACTAGCGACGGCGGCCCTCGGCGCATGCCGGGGGCCGCTCGTTCGTCGTGGGCGTGCGAAGGCGCGAGGTCTGCTCCCTGGCGGCTCACACGTGGATGCGGTCACCCTTCGGGTCGTAGAGGGGAGTGAGCGAGGCGACGGCGTCGTGGCGACGGCCTGCGATGTCGACCTGCCAGTTGCCGTCGGTGACGAAGGCCTTGGTGATCGGCTGGTCCGCCTCGACCATGGCAAGCCCGACGGCGCCGCCGAGCGTGAACCCGTACGACGCGGCGCGGATATACCCGACCGCTCGACCTTCCCGGTAGACGATCTCGCCATGGAACATCATTGGCTCGGGATCGGAGAGAAGGATCTGTGTAAGGCGGCGAGTTGGGAGAGCGGCCTCCTTTCGAGCCAGAACCGCCTCCTGACCGATGA
>JAHEDH010000200.1 GCA_024641285.1 bacterium
TCTTGCGGTCCGACACGCCTCGCTTGCCGACGACCTCACCCTTGTATACCCAGACCTTCACGCCGGACGTACCGACAGTGGTGTGGGCGGTGGCGGTGCCGTAGTCGACATCGGCGCGGAGGGTGTGCAACGGCACGCGGCCCTCGCGGTACCACTCACGGCGGCCCATGTCGGAGCCGCCGAGGCGGCCCTTGCACTCGACGCGAACGCCTTCGGCACCGGCCTTCATGGCCGACTGCACGGCGCGCTTCATGGCACGACGGAACGCAACGCGGTTCTCGAGCTGGTCGGCGATACCCCGGGCCAGGATGGTGGCGTCGGTGTCTGCGTCCTTGATCTCGGTCACGTTGAGCTTCACGTTCAGGCCGGTGAGCTTCTCGAGGCCGGTCCGGAGGCGCTCGGCCTCCGACCCGCGGCGCCCGATCACGACACCGGGACGGGCCGTGAAGATCTCGACGACGATCTTCTCGCGAAGTCGCTCGATCTCGATGCGGGAGATGGCACCTCGCAGGAGCTCACCCTTGAGGTAATCGCGGATCTTCCAGTCCTGGTTGACCAGTTCGGAGTACTCGGTGTCGGAGTACCAACGGGACTTCCAGTCGGTGACGACGCCGAGGCGGAATGCGTATGGATGGGTCTTCTGGCCCATGGTCAGTCCTCCTCGTCGTTCGCGACGACGATCGTGATGTGGCTCGTGCGCTTGAGGATCTGCGTGGCGCGTCCCCGGGCACGGGGCCGGAATCGCTTGAGGGTCGGGCCCTCGTTGGCGTAGGCCTCGGCGATGATGAGATCCTCCGACGGGATGTCGTGGTTCTCGAGGGCGTTGGCCACGGCGGACTCCAGGACCTTCTTCACCGTGTCGGCTGCTCGCCGGTCGGTGACGGCCAGCGAGACGATGGCATCGTCGACCGAGAGGCCGCGAACCGTGTCGAGCACGGCCCGGACCTTCGTCGGGCTCTGACGCACGTGACGGGCGTGGGCTGGGACCTTCATCGCCGCTTCACCGACCGGTCGGCCGTGTGGCCACGGAACGTGCGGGTGGGAGCGAACTCGCCGAGCTTGTGCCCGACCATCGACTCTGAGACATAGACCGGCACGTGGTTGCGACCGTCATGGACGGCGATGGTGTGCCCGACCATGTCGGGGATGATGGTGGAGCGGCGGCTCCAGGTACGAATGACACGGCGCTCGTTGGAGTCGTTGAGCTCTTCGATCTTCTCGAGGAGGTGCTCATCGACGAACGGCCCCTTTTTCAGGCTTCTTGCCACGGGCTACCTCCTTCCCTTCTTGGTGCGGCGGCGAACGATGTCGCCATCGGAGTACTTCTTCTTCTTGCGGGTGCGGCTCTCGGGCTTGCCCCACGGGCTGACCGGGTGACGACCACCGGAGGTGCGGCCCTCGCCACCACCGAGCGGGTGGTCGACGGGGTTCATCGCCACACCGCGGGTCTGGGGGCGGACGCCCTTCCAGCGGTTGCGGCCGGCCTTGCCGATCTTGACCAGCTCGGCCTCGGTGTTGCCCACCTGGCCGATCGTTGCCCGACAGTCGAGCGAGACGGTCCGCATCTCACCGGAGGGGAGACGCAGGAGCGCCTTGCCGCTCTCCTTGGACATCAGCTGGATGCTGGCGCCGGCGGACCGGGCCATCTTGGCGCCGCCACCGGGGCGGAGCTCGATGGCATGGATCACGGAACCAGCGGGGATGTTGCGCAGCGGCAGGGCGTTCCCGGCACGGATCTCGGCCGAGGCCCCGGACTCGAGCATGTCGCCCGGCTTCACCCCGACGGGGGCGAGGATGTACGCCTTCTCGCCGTCCACGTAGTGGAGGAGGGCGATACGGGCGTTGCGGTTGGGGTCGTACTCGATCGCGGCGACCTTGGCCGGCACACCGTCCTTGGTACGCCGGAAGTCGATGATCCGGTACTGCTGCTTGTGACCGCCACCACGGTGACGGGAGGTCACCCGGCCGTTGTTGTTACGGCCGCTGGAGCGGGTCTTCTTGTCGAGTAGCGACTTCTCGGGCGTGTCCTTCGTGATCTCCGAGAAGTCGGAGACCGTCTGGAACCGGGAGCCCGGCGAAGTCGGCTTGCGCTTACGAACTGCCATGGCTCAGACTCCGAAGAGGTCGATCTTGTCGCCAGCAGCCAGGGTGACCATGGCGTGCTTGACGTCTTTACGCTTGCCCAGAACCGCGCCGGTGCGCTTCACCTTGCCGTTGCGGTTCAGGGTGTTCACCCGGACCACGTCGACATCGAAGATCGCCGTCACGGCGTCACGGATCTCGGTCTTGTTGGCGCGACGGTCGACCACGAAGGTGTACGTGTTGTTCACCTCGATCTGGTCGTACGTCTTCTCGGAGACGACCGGCGCCAGGATCACGTCATGTGGATCCGTCATGCCTCGGCTCCTTCGTCGGTCTCCTTGACGAAGTCCTCGTCACTCGCCTCGTAGGCACCCGAGCCGCCGGCGAGGCCGAGCGTCTCATTGGTGAACACCACCGTCGACGCCCAAAGGACGTCGTAGGTCGTCACGTGGCCGGGGTTGGCCACGATGACCTCGGGGAGGTTGGCGAAGGACTTCGCTGCGGCCTCGTCACCGCCACCGAGGACGACGAGGGCCTTGCCCTCGACTCCCATGGCGGACAGCAGCGAGGTCGCCTGCTTGGTCTTGGGGGCGTCCCAGTCGAAGGCATCGACCACCTTGATGGCCGACTCCGACGCCCGGGCGCTGAGCGCGCCGCGCAGGGCGAGGCGCTTCATCTTCTTCGGGGTGCGCTGGCTGTAGTCGCGGGGCTTGGGGCCATGGGCGACGCCACCGCCACGCCACATGGGCGAGCGGATCGAGCCGTGCCGGGCACGGCCGAGGCCCTTCTGGCGCCACGGCTTGCGACCACCGCCACGCCGCTCGGCGCGGGTCTTGGTGTTGTGCGTGCCGCGGCGGGCACCGGCGAGCTGGGCGTTGACGACCTGGTGCATCACGGGGATGTTCGGCTCGATGCCGAAGGTGTCGGCGTCGAGAGTGACATCGCCCTTGGCTGCGCCAGAGGCGTCGTACAGGGGTGCAGTCAGATCAGCCACGGCTCTTCACCGCCTCCTTCACGAGCACCACGGAGCCCTTGGGCCCGGGTACGGCGCCGCCGAGGAGCAGGAGCCCCCGCTCGGCGTCGATCTCGATGACGTTGAGGTTCTGGATGGTCACGGTCTCGCCACCCATGCGGCCGGCCATCTTCATGCCCTTGAACACCCGAGCGGGGGTTGCGCAGGCACCGATGGAACCGGGAGCACGGTGGACGCGATGGGCACCATGGCTGGCGCCCTGGCCGCTGAAGTTGTGACGCTTCATGACGCCCTGGAAGCCCTTGCCCTTGCTGACGCCGGTGACATCGGCCTTCTGGCCCTTCTCCAGCACGTCGGCGATGGTGAGCTCCTGACCGAGCTCGTAGACGGTGGCGTCTTCGACGCGCACCTCGACGAGGTGTCGGTGCGGGGCGACGTCGGCCTTGGCGAAGTGACCGAGCGTCGGCTGGTTGGCCTTCGTCGGCTTGATCTCGCCGTAGCCGATCTGGATGGCCGAGTAGCCATCCTTCTCCGGCGTCTTGACCTGGACGATGCGGCAGGGACCCGCCTTGACCACGGTCACGGGGATCGCCTTGGCGGTTTCCTGGTCGAAGATCTGGGTCATACCCAGCTTCTCTCCGAGAATCGCGTTCATAGCTTGATCTCCACGTCCACGCCGGCCGGCAGGTCGAGGCGCATGAGCGAGTCCACCGTCTTGGGGGTGGGCTCGAGGATGTCGATCAGGCGCTTGTGGATACGGAGCTCGAAGTGCTCACGACTGTCCTTGTCCACGTGCGGACCACGAATGACGCAGTACCGGTGGATGTCGGTCGGGAGCGGGATGGGCCCCTTGATCTTGGCGCTGCTCCGGACGGCGGTCTCGGCGATCTTGCGAGCGGACTCGTCGATCACGTGGTGGTCGTACGCCTTGAGCCGGATCCGGATCTTCATGTCGTCTGACATCGTTCTGGCTCTCTACTACTTGTTGATCTTGGTGACGCGGCCGGCGCCGACGGTGCGGCCACCTTCACGGATCGCGAACCGCTGGCCCTCGTCCATGGCGATCGGGGTGATCAGCTCCACCGTCATCTCGGTGTTGTCACCCGGCATGACCATCTCCGTCCCCGCAGGCAAC
>JAHEDH010000072.1 GCA_024641285.1 bacterium
GGGGGCGTCAATCAGTCAGATTTGATGAACCAGTTGGACGACGGGCTCCATCGCTTCGACGGCGGCGACGGTCTTCGGATGGAGATCGCACCGGACCTCATCGAAGCCGAGGGATGCGAGTCCAGCGAGGAATTCGGCGATCTGGTCTGCGGAGCCCGTCACGGGATTGGACATGTCGGGGTTGGACTCGAACACTCCCGGCGGGGTCACCTGGTAGAGGTCGAAGGTCCGCTCCAGCTCGGAAGGGTCACGCGAAATCTCTTCACACGCGGCGTCGAGTTCCTCCAGGATCGGACCGACTCGAGCCCGGATCTCGTCCAGTGTCTCGTCGTACCCCCACCAGTTCCAGGCGTCGCCGTATCGAGCGACGAGTCGCAGCATCTTGGGACCGCCGGCAGCGATGTTGATAGGCGGGCCCTGGGGGCGCGGACCACGGAGAACCATCTCAGCGTTGCCGGCCGACCAATAGTCGCCGTGGAAGTCGACTTCACCGGTCTTGAGAAGTCCGTGGATGATCTGTATGGCCTCGGCGAACCGCGAGTAGCGCCGATCGGTCGGGAATCCGAATGCCTCGTAGTCGGAGTCCGGTGTGTTGCCCGCACCGATACCGAGCACATAGCGACCGCCTGAGATCTCGTCGATCGTTTCGGCGATCTTCGCCGTGAGGGCGGGCGACCGATAGGGCGCGTTCACCACGGACTGGCTGATCGTGATTCGATCGGTCGCCTCGGCCAGCGCAGCCGCGACAGCAACCGATTCCCAGCACCCATCCGTCGTGGACTCGCCGCGATAGAGCAGAGCATCCTCGAACACGAACGAGTCGAAGCCGACCGACTCGGCCGCCGCCGCCTTCTGGCGTATCGAAGGCCACGAGGGCACTTCGGATCCATCGGGGCGGCCGTGGAGCGGTGTGATCATTCCAATTCGCATGGACCTGCACGCTAACCGGACGGGGTCGTCGAGATCCACGGAGGGACGCGGATTGAATCGACAGGCAACGACGCAACTCGGTCGGAGCCTGATCAGTCGGCTTCGGCTACGAGATCGACCAGGATCCGTCGCCCCAATTCGAGCGCTTCGTCGAGGCCGAGCTCGGCGCCCTGAGCGAACAGCCGCTCGACCTCGGAATCACCGAGTTGGGCTGCTGCTTCGGCGCGGATGGCCTCGAGCTCGGCCGGACGGATGACCGCGCCGGGATCAAAAGGCGCAGCGAGTGCAGCACCAAGCAGAACTCCCCCGTCCTCGAGCTCACCGGCGACCAGCGCCAGCTCCGCGATGGCGTCGAGTGTGCGTGGCTTGGTGATCTCAGGCATCGGCATGGTGGGCATACGGTCGAGGACCGCCAGTAGGCGGCTCGCCGATGAGCTCGTCTCACCGAGCGCGGTCTCGCACCGAGCCAGACCTCGGGTGGACGTGGCCCAGCAGTTGACGTCGCCGACCATGTCGAGCAACCGAGCCGACTCTGCGAACTGAGGCAACGCGTCCGCCGGCTCCTTCTCGAACGAGAGCAACATCCCCCGCAGCATCAGCGCGTGCCCGTACCAGTTCGGCGAGTCCATGTCTGCGAGGATCTCGCACGCCCGCAGGTTGTACTCGAGTCCTCGTTCACGGTCACCGGTCACATAGAACGTTCCGCCCGTGTCGTTGAGGGTGGCCGCCAGGAGCGCCGGGTCGCCGGCCCGCTCGAAGGCTTCGAGCGCCGCCTTGCCGTGCTCCTCGAGTCGCTCGTCTTCCATCGGGAGGTAGGCGGCGAGCAGGAGCTGGGTCAGCCCATCGTCCCAGGTCGCCGGCCACCAGTGGGGCTCGGGGTGGGCCTCGAGCAATCGTCGCCCCTCGACGAGGTGTTCGAGATACTCGGGATCGGTGGTGGCGTGGCGGATCGCGGCACCGAGCGCGATTTCCATCCTGCCGATGGCGTTGGGATCTCCGGTCTCTCGAGCCACCTCCAGACCTGCGCGGCCGAATCCGACGCCGTCTGGGTCGGTGAGCTCGGCAGCGTGGATCGCCATCGCCCACCACAGCTTCACCATCCCGAGTCTGTCGGTGTCGGCGTTCGCCGCTTGCAGGCCTTCGAGCGAGAGCTCGATTGCCTCGACACCCAGGCCCTTGTGCATCCAGTAGCTCATGAGGTCGAACCCGAGGGCGAGATAGTCGTCGATCCCACCGGTTTCGAGCAGGGTTGCGAGTGCACTCCGGATGTTGTCGTAGTCGATGTCGAGCCGCTTCATGGTTGCAACGATCCGATCGGTGCGCAGGCCCGGGCTCAGCTCGGAGACGAAACTGACGAAATAGCGGGCGTGTGCCTCTCGGAACCGCACCGGCTCGACGGTGTCGCTCAGCCGCTCCTGGGCGTACTGCCGGACCGGCTCCAGCATCCGGTAGCGGGTGTGTCCCCGTTCGTCCTGGCCCGGGATGATCAGCGACTTGTCGACGAGCGAGTCGAGATGGTCGAGCACCTCCCAGTCCTCCACCTCGTCCCCGACGCACACCGCTTCGGCGGCGTCGAGATCGAACCCGCCGGTGAACACCGACAGCCGTCGGAACATCGCCTGCTCGGCGGGTTTGAGCAGGTCGTAGGACCAGTCGATCGTCGCCGCCAGCGTCCGCTGCCTCGGCAGCGCGGTCTTGGCGGAGCCGGACAGGATCCGAAACGAATCCTCGAGCCGATCCGCCAGCTCGGTGGCCGACATGCTGCGGAGGCGGGCGGCGGCCAGTTCGAGTCCGAGGGGGATCCCGTCGATCCGAGTGCAGATCCGGCCGATCTCGGCCATCTCCTCGGTGGTCGGCTGGTAGTCGGGGCGAACCGCTCTGGCGCGGTCGAGGAAGAGATGGACTGCCTCGGAGTCCTCCAGCGTGTGAGAGGCATCTGCAAGACCGAGCGAAGGCACGCGAAGCATCGCCTCCCCCGGGATCCCCAGTGACTCCCGCGAAGTTGCGATCACCCGGAGATTGGGGCAGGCGTCGAGCAGGAACTTGATCGCCGCCGCAGCCGGATCCAGCAGATGCTCGCAGTTGTCGATCACGACCAGCAGGTCCCGGGACCACAGATAGCGGGTGACGACGTCTTCGATCGACGCTCCCTCGCCCGCCCGGAGTCCCCAGGTGTCGGCGATCGTCGTCATGATGAACTGGGGATTGGTGACCGGGGCCAGCTCGACCAGCCACGCCCCGTCGGGCTTGTCGGATGCGACAACCCGGGCCGCCTCGACGGCCAGCCGGGTCTTTCCGGTGCCGCCGACACCGGTCAATGAAACGAGCCGGTTGTCCTCGATCAGCGATGCCAGCTCGTCGAGTTGCCTGGAGCGACCAACGAACGAGGTGAGATAGTCGGGCAGGTTGTGGCGGCGGATGTCGACCGTCTTGATCGGCCGATCGATGACGGGCAAATCGGGGTGCCGGATCTCGAAGAGATGCTCGGGATCTGCGAGGTCCTTGAGGTGATGCGTACCGAGATCCCGGAGCGACAGGTCGCCTTCGAGGTCTGCGGCGGCTGCGGTCACCGACGACAGCAGGATCTGCCCACCGTGGCCGGCCGACATGATCCTGGCTGCCCGATTGAGGACAGGCCCGAAATAGTCGCCGCCGCGCTCTTCCGCGGTCCCCGTATGGATGCCCATCCGGATCTTGATCGCCGGTCCCGGCCAGTTGGCGCCGAGCAGGTCGATCTGGATCGCCGTCGACGCGGCGATGGCAGCTCCAACCGAGCCGAAGGCCACGGCGAATGCGTCTCCGGCGGTGGAAAAGACATGTCCGCGGTGGGCCTCGACGATCCTTCGCATGATTTGGTCGTGCAGCGCCAGGCTCTCGGCCATGCCATCGGGATCGGACTCCCACAGACGGGTCGAACCCTCGACATCGGTGAACAGGAACGAGACGGTGCCAGTCGGGATGGTTGCGACCATGGAGAGAGACCTTATACCGAAACGCTCATACAGGTGCGGGAGTGTGCAGATGAGGCGATGCCTCGATCCCGCCGGTCATCCGAACATCAGGAAGGCGACGACCATTGCAATGACGATTGTCACCACGAACACGGCGATGGCGATCAGGAAGTCACGGGCAGGTCCGAGCCGGACCGCCAGGACGGGTATCGAGTTCCGATCACGGTTCTCTGCCGGCCGACCCGAGGGTGCTCGCTGCCTCATACCTCAACCGTATCCCTCCTCGACCGTGTCGGTCACCGAGGTCTGCACCAGTGCGTTGCCCGTCTCGAGCAGATCGGAACCGAGGCGACCCGTCGCAGGGTCGGTACTCGGTATCGTGACCGGATGCCCCGCAAGATCGTGCTCGCCGACGACGCCTTCATCATTCGCGAAGGGGTCAGGCTGGTCCTCGAGAACGAGGGCTACGAGGTGGTGGCGCTGGCCGAAGACCATGACGAGCTGCTGGCGGCCGTGCAGGAGCACGCCCCTGAGGTCGTCGTGACCGACATCCGCATGCCGCCGACCCGGACCGACGAGGGGATCCGGGCCGCACGCCAGATCAAGGCGGAGCATCCCGAGATCGGCATCGTCGTCCTGAGCCAGTACGTGGAGCCGGACTATGCCCTCAAGCTCCTGGAGGACGGCTCGTCGGGCCTCGCCTATCTCTTGAAGGAGCGGGTCGGTGACTCCGGGGTACTGGCCGACGCCGTCGAGCGGGTGGCGGCAGGCGAGTCGAAGATCGACCCGAAGGTGGTCGACGCGCTGGTGCAAGCCCGCATCGACCAGAAGGCGGGAAAGCTCGATCGGCTCACCGAGCGGGAGACCGAGGTCTTGGGTGAGCTCGCCAGTGGGCGGTCGAACAAGGCGATCGCCGAGGCCCTGTTCCTCTCCGAGCGGGCGGTCGAGAAGCACATCAACTCGATCTTCACGAAGCTCGACCTCATCCCGGAACGGGAGACCAATCGGAGGGTGCTGGCCGTGCTGCTCTATCTCGCCGAAACCGGAGGCTGACAGGTGTGGATATCCACACCTCGGGAAGGCATGCCTGCCTGCTGGCGCCTCACGGCCGAACGGACGATGATGAGTATGTGTCCATCATGACCGATACCGTTCGAGTTCTCATTGTCGACGACCAGCAGCCGTTCCGCTCGGCTGCCCGTCTGGTCGTCGAATTGACCGACGGTTTCGAATTCGCCGGCGAAGCCGAGACGGGCGAAGACGGCCTCCGGCTCTTCCGAGAGCTCGGGCCAGACCTGATCCTGATGGACATCAAGATGCCGGGCATGGATGGGTTGGAAACCACCCGCGAGATCCTCTCGATCGACGAAACCGCCATCATCATCGTGCTCTCCACCTACGAGTCCGACGAATACGAGCAGGTGGCACTCGACGCCGGTGCCATCGCCTTCATCTCGAAGTCGGACTTCGGCCCCGACACGCTGGCGACCACCTGGGCTTCAGCCGGCTGAGTCAGGAGTCGACAGGCACTCGAAGCGGCACCGACCCGATCACCTGCGTCGAGCCGCCCACGGTCGAGGCGATCACGACCGAGCCTCCCAGCGCGTCCAGGCGATCGGACATGTTGTTCAAGCCCGCCCCACGCTTGGTCGTCAATGGGTCGAAGCCCGGCCCATGGTCGGAGACCTCGAAGCCGAGCTCGGTCCCGGTTTCCGACACCGACACCGTGATCGGTCCTTTGCCGTGCTTGGCGGCGTTGGTGAGGGCCTCCGAGATGCAGAAGTAGATGGCCGCTTCGAGAGGCAAGGGGAAACGCCGCTCGAGTTCGACATCGACGTTCACCTCAAGGGGTGACGACGCCGCCAGGACCGGGACGGCAGCCTTCAGGCCGTCGGACTGCAGCAGTGGCGAGTAGATCCCTTGCGCGAGCGAACGGATCTGTTCGATCGCGTCCTGGGCCTCGGCCGCCATCTGCCGAGACAGCACGGCTGTCTGCTCGGCCTGCTCCTGCTCGGCGAGTTTCTGTACCAGGCCGAGCTTGACCTTCATTGCCACCATCTGCTGCTGAGGCCCGTCGTGGAGTTCGCGCTCCAGTCTCTGGCGCTCGACATCCTGGGCGTCGAGCAGGCGACGGCGTGACTCCTCGAGTTCTATCGCCTTGCGTTCGAGTGCTTCGTCGAGGCGCAGCCTCCGCATCACCAAGCCTGCCGAGCCGGCGAGGTCTTCGATCAAACGGCGTTCCGTCGACGTCAACACGTCACCACGGGCCTTCTCGACCGCGAGTGCCCCGAGGAGCTCACCCTCATGCTCGACGGCGAACGCCGAGCCCGGAAGCTCGGCCAGAGAAGCGGATCGCGCCAGCAGGCGGCTGGCCGTAGGCCCTGCGGCCGCAAGCCTGAAACCGGCATCGTCGGTCACCCAGACGGACGCTCGCTCCGCTCCGGTTCCCTCGACCAGCTTCTCGGCCATGCGATGCAACAGACGCTCTTCGCTCTCGGTTGCGGCAAGCCGTCCGGTCAGATCAGACAGCACCTCATATGGCGTCGCCCTGCTGCCGTACACAAGACGGTTCACCCACCGTTGCAGCCGGTTACGAATCGGCTCGAAGATCACAGCCACCACCGCCGTGGCCGTGATCGACCACCCGAGACTCGAACCGCCCGCGATCGACCCGACACCAACGACGATCGCCACGTAGACCGCGCCGATGAAGGCGGCGAGCGCCCCGAACACCAGCGCCCGGTTGATGATCACGTCGATCTCGTAGAGCCGATACTTCGTCACCGCCACGCCGAGTGCGCCGGCGAACATCCAGAGCGAGATCATCGCCGGGAAGCCTTCCCACGGCGTGTCGATCAGCCCCATCAGCATGGACGTCGCGATCATGAACGGCACCGCCGTGACGATCCATTTCAGCTGATGCCTCACCTCGGTACCCGAGCCGACGTAGGTTCGGACGAGTGATGCAAGACTCGCAAGGCCGGCCAATGCCACGGCGAGGCCGGCAATTCCGACGTCGAGTCCGGCGAGGGCGTCGAGAGCAAACGGGTTCTCGAAGCTCGGTGGTGTCGGGTCACCGAACAGCGTCAGGCCGGCCGGATGGAACAGGGTGGCAAGACCCAACACCAATGCGATCACCAGCGTCAACCGAAGGATCCGTCTCGGGATCCCGGTCACCGTCAGCCGTCCACTCGGGAACACAGCGAACGCAATGCCCAACCCCAGCGGGAAGGCCAGGTATGCGGCGTTGGCGAACCATGCGATGGCCGGCACCCAGGACGTGGGCAGCATCCCGGCGGTCGCCATGATGACAAAGCCCATCAGCAGGTTGGCAAGCATCCAGCCGACAACCGCGCCACCGAGCAACCAGGCGAATCTGTTCGTGCGGTCGCGGGTGAGCGCGAGCGCGCTGACAGTCAGCAAGGCTCCGAACCCGAGACTGTCGCCTAAGAATTCGAGGCCGAAGTACCGGAAACCGGTCCGGAGCCCGGATTCTGCCGTCACGACCGCGTCGACGTCGATGGACCCGCCGGACTCGATCCACAGCGTGAATGCGTTGAGCGCAACAAGCGCTACCAGAGCGACTGCGTAGAAGATCCAGACCCGGCGCCAACGCTCGTGTGAGTCGGAGTCGCCGCCGGCGGTGGACATGGGCGAAATGGCACCCGAGCTCACTCGACGAGTCGTCACCCGACCTCCAGCCAGACCGGGATCGAACCCGCGATGGTTGTTCCCTCTCCAGGGCGGTACTCCACGGCGAGCGTTCCCGCCAAGGCGTCGACCCTGTCGTGCATGAGGACGAGAACGTCACTGGTGGCTGCCCCGGGCGCGGGCTCGACACCGCCATCGTCCCCGACCTCGAAGGTCACCGAGCCATCGAGTTGCGAGAGACGCACATCTGCCCTCGTGGCCCCGGCCCGCAGAACCGACCTGCGGAGGGCCTCGACGACACAGAAGTAGACAGTCGCCTCGACATCTTTGGCGTACCTCCCGATCCCGCTCGAATCGACGTTGACAGGAAGCGGTGAGCGGCGAGCCTGAGCCGAGATCGCAGCGGCAAGACCTTCGGCTTCGAGCAACGGCGGATACACGCCACGGGCGAAGTCCCGCAGCGACTCGACCGTGTCGTCGGCCTCTTCGCCCATCTCCTGCAACAGCTTTGAGGCCGCCACCGCCCCCTCCTTCTCGGCGATCATCCGGGAGAGCCCCAGCTTCACCTTCAGGGCGACGATTTGCTGCTGCGCCCCATCGTGCAGATCGCGTTCGAGCTTCCGTCGCGTCTCATCTTGCACGGCCACCAGTCGTCGTCGTGACTCCCGCAGCTCGTCCACTCGGTTCTGGAGTCGCTCGGTGAGGATGCGGTTCCTCAGCGTGAGCCCCATGCCCGACGCAACCTGACCGGCCAATCTCACGTCCTCTTCCGAGAGTTTCTGCCCACTGGCCGGCATCAACCTGAGAATCCCGAGGTCGATCCCCTCGTGCTCGATCGGCATGACGAGGGCCTCACCACCGGGATCCTCCCCCGTCTCGGGCCAGATTGCGCTCTCCACCAGTTCGCCGTCGACTCGCACGGCCACCACCGCACGATCCGCAGAGGTGCCGTCGACCAGCGATCGGGCGACCGCACCGAGCAGGGAGTCGTCGGTCGCGGCCACCCGTCGGGAGAAGTCGGACAGGACCTCGTACGGCGTGGCCTTTCGTCCGAACACCAGCCGGCTCGCGACCCGTTCGAGCCGCCGACGGACCGGCTGGAACCCGACCGCCACCGCGGCCGTCGCAGCGATCGCCAAAGCCGGGTTGGGCTCGTCACCGGACCCGATGACGGTGCCGACACCGACAACGATCGAGACATAGACCACCCCGATGAAGATCGCCAGCGACGCGTAGACCAACGCACGATTGATGATCAGGTCGATCTCATAGAGGCGGTATTTCGTCACCGCCACCCCCAACGCCAACGCCAACAGCCACAACGCCACCATGACGGGGAGCCCCTCCCACGGTGTGTCGATCAGGTCCATCAGCGTCGAGAAGACGGCGATGAGCGGGATCGCCGCGACGATCCACTTGATCTGATTTCGCACCTCGGACCCGGACCTCACATACGTCCTCACGACCGACGCCAACACCACAACCGTCAGGATGAGATTGCCGAACTGCACGACCGAAGGGTCGAAACCGGCGAGGATTTCGAGACCGAAAGGGTTCGTGAACGCCAACGGCGGGTCATCCGGGGCAAGGAGAATCTGACCGGGATGGAGCAAGGCCACGAGGTCGAGGACGACATAGATCGAGAGAGACGCCTGGAGGGCCCGCCTCCAGGCCGCTGAGGCGGGAAACCGCCCATGCGGGAAGAACGCGAATGCAACGGTCAAGACCGTTGGGAATACAGAGAGGCCGGCACTGGCGAACCACGCGAGTTCCGGCGTCCAGGCCGTCAACAGGTGTCCATCGACTGCCAGGGCCAACAGTCCGTACAACGCATTCGTGATCATCCAGATGACGATCGCTCCGCCGAAGAACCAGGCGAACCAGTTAGAACGATCTCTGGACAACGCCAAGGCGCTCACAACCAATATCGCCGCGAACCCGAGCGCGTCGCCCACGAACTCGAACCCGAAGTACCGGAAAACGACTTGCATCGCAGGCTGCGCAGCCATGACGGCGTCGGCGTCGACAAGTCCCCCGTGGTCGATCCACAGTGCGAAGGCGATGAGCGCAGCAAGCGCGACGAGGACAACCGTGAGTAGGACCCACGCACCCCTCCAATGGGCGTTCGATGGGACGCTCACCTCGGCGGTCGTCGCACCGGGTGAACGGATCTCGCTCGCCTTGACGGTCACGCGGTCGCCTCGACCGACACGAGGGGAAGTCGTCCGGTGATGGTGGTGAAGGTTCCCGCGGTGGTGTCGATGGTGATGGACCCTTCGACGGCGTCGAGACGGTCTGACATGTTGTTGAGACCAGCCCCTCGCTCGACGTCATGCAGATCAAATCCGGGTCCAGAATCCGCCACGGTAAACGACAGCTCGCCAGAAGCATCCGTCAGGCCGATCCGGATCGGCGCCTTGCCGTGTTTTACCGCATTCGTCAACGCCTCAGAAACACAGAAATACACCGCACCTTCGATCAGCAGCGGATACCGCTGAGACATGTCTGCATTCAGATGTACCTCGACTGGAGCCACTTCGCCGAGCGCACCAACCGCGGCGGTCAACCCTTCAGCCTCCAACAATGGCGGATAGATGCCGTTCGCAAGCGCGCGGATCTGATCGATCGCATCCTGGGTATTCACGGCCAATTGGGCGATGAGCGCAGCCACGGTTTCGGCTCCTTCGCTGCGAGCTTGTTGCTCAGCGACACCCAACTGGACCTTGAGTGCGAGGACCTGTTGTTGGGCGCCGACATCCAGCTCTCGCTCCAACCGTCGTCGCTCCACATCCTGGGCATCCACCATCCGACGACGCGACTCCGCCAACTCCTCCGCCTTCCGTTCCAGTTCGGCATCCAACCGAAGTCGACGCATCAACAACCCGGCCGAGCCGGCCAGATCCTCCACCAAGCGCTGCTCGGTCGGCGTCAACGCATCACCCCGACGGGACTCCACCGACAGAGCACCCAGCGTCTCACCGTCGTGACGGATCGGGACCACCGTCCCCGGCACATCCGAGAGACCGATCGCCGGACCGGCCGGGCGGTCCGGCTCGGGCTCACATGCCACCGCCCGCAACCCTGAAGCTTCGACCACCCAGACGATGGCCCGATCTGCGCCTGTGCCCTCCGCGAGCCGGACCGCCATCCGCGTCAACAATCCCTCTTCTCGTTCGGTGACGGCCAAACGTCCGGTCAGATCCGACAGCACCTCATACGGCGTCGCCCGCCGCCCCAACACCAGCCGGTTGATCCAACGCTGCACCCGATCTCGAACCGGCTCGAACACCACCGCCACCAAAGCCGTCGCGGCAATCTGCCACCCGAGGCTCGAACCACCTACCAGCGACCCGACCCCAACCACCACACCGGCATAGACCAGCGTGATGAACCCCACCAACACCACAAAGACCAACGTCCGGTTGATCACCACATCGATGTCATAGAGGCGATATCTCGTGATGGCGATCCCGATCGATGCGGGGATGGCAGCCAGTGCGAAGGTGCCGAGGCTGATGCCGACGATCTCCGGTACCCATCCGAAGATGCCGAAGGTGGTGACGATGTTCAGGCTCGCCGCCCAGACGATCCACTTGTACTGGAGACGCTCGACCCCCGAACTCCGTCGAAACCGCATGATCAGGTGAACCAAAGCCGCCGCAGCAGTCGCCATGATCGGCAGAAAGAGGATCGAGAAGAGGTCCGATGCCTGATCGAACGGCGTGTCGACCCACGGGGCCGTCGCCAGCGCGATCGAACTCGCCCAGATGGCGATCGCCAGGCCCGACCCCCAGGCGACCCACCTCCATCGGAGCGACCCGGCCTGTCCGCCGGGGAAGAGGATCACCAACTGGATGAGAAGGAGGAACACTCCCGGGAGCCAGACCCACTGACTGAGGCTGACTGCCAGAGCGCTCACCATGTCGAGTGATGACGGCGCGACGGACACGTTCCCGAGCTCGATGTCGGATGTGGAGAACCCGGTTCGGGCGGCGCCGATCACCAGAGCTGCCTGGCCGAGCGCGCCGAAGAATGCACCCCAAAGCAACGCCCACACTGCTCCGTTGCGCGGCGCCGCACGTGTGGCAAGCACCAATACGGCTACGAAGACGACTCCGAGCAGGATGTTGTCGGCCACATCCTCGGTCTCTCCGATCGAGATCGATACCCAGGCGTGCGTGACGACGAAGCCTGCGGCGCAAGCAGTGAGGGTGTATCCGATACGGCGGCGTGTGGTGTCGGAGAGAACGATCACACCAACGCTCCCGGGGGTATGGGAACCGTGCCGGTGAGAGTGGTGCCGTTGCCGGGCTCGCTGTGGATGGTGAGCTCACCGGACATGGCGTCGATGCGATCGGTCACGGTGACCAGACCCGAGCCCTGGAGGCCGCCCGGATCGAAGCCGGCCCCGTCGTCGGCGACCCGGAACTCGACGGTCCCGCTGGATTCTGTGAGCGTGACCCTCGCTTCGGTCGCCCGGGCGTGCTGGATCGTGTTCCGCAACGCTTCGAGAACACAGAAGTAGACGGTGGCCTCCACCTCCCTCGGGTATCGGCCGACACCGCCGGCATCGAGGGTGACGGGAAGCGCCACGCGCCGCGCCTGAGCGGCGATCGCGGCACCCAACCCTTCGGCCTCGAGCAGTGGCGGATAGACGCCACGGGCGAACGCTCGCATCGCGTCCACCGCCTGATCTGCCTCGGCACTGAGCTGCCCCAACATCTCGGCGGTCCTGCTGGCGCCGGCCTTCTCGGCGATCGCCCTTCCCAACCCCAACTTCACCTTCAACGCCACCAACTGCTGCTGAGCCCCATCATGCAGGTCCCGCTCGAGTTTCCGGCGGGTGTCGTCCTGCACCGCCACCAACCGACGCCGAGACTCACGCAACTCCTCCACCCGAACCTCGAGCCGCTCGGTCAACAACTGATTCCGCAACGCCAACCCCATCCCCGAAGCCAACTCCTCGGTCAGGCGACGATCATCATCCCGCAACTCCTGACCAGCCGACAACAACACATCCAACGAACCCAACATCAAGTCGCCGTCCTCGATCGGGAACGACACCGACTCGACCGCCATCGACGCGGCCTCGACGGGCCAGGCAGCCGCCTCCACCGGCGAACCGTCCACTATCACCGACACCACCACCCGTTCCGCCCGCGTCCCCTCAGCCAACGACCGGGCCACATCACCCAACAGATCATCACTCGTCGCCGCCACCCGGTGCGAAAACTCGGACAACACCTCATACGGCGTCGCCCTCCGACCGAACACCAACCGATTCGCCACTCGCTCCAACCGGCGCCGGACCGGCTGAAACGCCACCGCCACCAGCGACGTCGCCCCCACCGACAACACCACCTTCGGCTCATCCCCAGACCCAACCAACGACCCCACACCGACCACCACACCCACATACACCACACCGATGAACACCGCCAACGACCCGTACACCAAAGTCCGAGAGACAACGATGTCGATGTCGTAGAGCCTGCGTTTCGTGATCGCCACCGCGATCGAAACCGGGATGTTCGCGAGAAGGACCGTACTCAACAGGCCGCCAACGTCTCCGAGCCTCTGAAGCGATCCGAACAGGAAGATCCCAACGACGACGTACAGCCCAAGAGCCCAAGTCACCCAGCGAAACTGGAGCCGCTCTTCACCCGTCGTTCTTCGGTAGCGCAGCACGATCCGACCAACCGCGGCAAGCGCGATGGCCAGGAGCGGCAACATCAGCAGTCCGAGTGGCGGCGACATCGTGGAGCCGTCATTCGGCTCGAGGATGGCCGCATACGATGTGTCGACCCATGGAGCCAAGGCGACGGCGCCCTGAAGTGACAGAATCAACATGATGGCGCCGGCCGCCCACACTGCGGCACGCCACCGGCCAGATGGCGCTCGACCACTCGGAAACAGAATGAGGAGGTGGGCCGCAAGCAGGAACGCAGCCGGAATCCAGGCCCACAACGAGACACCGATGCCGAGCGAGCTGAAGATGTCGTAGTCCGCCGGCGAACCCGGGATCAGGCCATTCTCGATGGAATCCACATCGAACCCGGTGCGTGCAGCGGCAAGGTGGCTCCCGAACGACGACGCAACGCCGAAAAAGCCGGCACCTAGGAGAGCCCAGACGGCGCCGTTGCGAGGCTGCGCTCGCATCGCCAGGGCGGCAGCCACGAGGAACGCTGGGACGAGGATGACGACATTCACCACGGGCGCCAGATCGCCAGCGAACGCGCCGAAGACGATCGCCCCAACGCCCATCACTCCGGCAACGCCGATGAATCCATATCCGAGCCGCCGTAGTGAAGATTCAGTCCAGATGGCCATCACGCACGCTTCGGAAACCGATACGCCGCCACGGGCGCAACTCGGCCCTTGACGACAGCCGGCTCGAGCCGGTCACAGTCTGGCTGAGAGGTCAACGCAGCGAACGTGGGCTCGCTCAGCACCGTCTCGCCGGGCTCGCCCCACTGCTGCAGGCGCTGGGTGAGGTTGACCGTGTCGCCCACCACCGAATATTCGATGCGCTCCTCGGAGCCCAGCAACGCCGCCGCAACCGGACCCGTCGACACACCGATGCCCAGACCGAACGGCGACAGACCCTGCTCTGACCACTCTGCATTCACCTTGGCCTGCGCTTCGTGCATGGCGACCGCGGCAACCGTCGCCTGTTCAGCGTGGTCGGCCACCGGGTCCGGGGCACCGAACACGGCCATCACTGCGTCGCCGACGAACTGCATCACCGTGCCCCCGTGGGCGATGATCGCCCGGTTCATCTCTGCACGATGGCGATTCAGCTGGCCGGCCAGGCTGGTGGGATCGGACTGTTCGGCGATGCCCGAGTACCCGCGGATATCAGACATCAGCACCGTGACTACGAGCTCCTCGGTCTCGCCGATCCGACGGCCGTCCCGACGGAGCTTCTCCGCCACGCCGCCCGGCAAGAGCCGCGAGAGCTCCTCGCCCTGCTCCTCTCGCGAGGCGATTGCTCGCTGCAGCGTGCGCAGCCGCTCGAGCGCGGCATGATCGCCACCGCTCAACCCCTGGGCGAGTTTCACGAACAACGTCTCGATCCGAGAGTCGGCGTCGGCGGGAGTGGTGGCGAGCGCCACGGCGATGGCCTTGATCGGTGTTCCCTCTGCCACCATGTCCAGCAGCCGCTCCTCCGCCCTGTCCAGCAGCCCATCCGAGGTCACCGGCCGGGTGAGCGCCTCGACGATCTTGGGATCCAGCATCGACCCACCGGTCGCCACCTCGCGGATCGCCCGCGCAAGCTGGTCGCTCTCAGCAACACGGTCTTTCAAGAGGTAGGCGTATCCAGCGGCACCGTCGGACAGCAGGGCGATGGCGTACTCGGGGTCGTCGTACTGGGACAGGATCACGATCCCCGTTCCGGGATGACGCTTGCGGACCAACTTGGCGGCCTCGATCCCCTCGCGCTGGAAGTCCGGCGGCATCCGGATGTCCGTGACCACCACCTGAGGCTGGGCATCGGTGGCTCCCGCGACGAGGCCGTCGAAGTCCTCCGCCACCCCGACGACCTCCAGATCGTCGGACAGCTCCATCAGTGCCTTCACCCCTTCCCGCACGAGAAGGTTGTCGTCAGCCAAGAACACCGTGATCGTCATGAGGCCATGGTGCCGAACGTGCCGCATATCCGACAGGGGGTGACCTCGGTACTCGAGGTGGGGTTTCCCACACCCCGGTTCACGTGCCCACACCATCGACGTCGACCCACATTCGATGCACGCTGGGTGAGCGAGTCGATGTCCACCCAGGAGGAACTCATGCGAATCGAATCATCGGTGACCTCGGTCAGCTGGATCCCGTCGGAGGCCATCACCGGGGTCAACCGG
>JAHEDH010000073.1 GCA_024641285.1 bacterium
TGCCCGCCTCCTCATCTCGATCGACGGACGTCCACTCCGGGGCTATCGCCTCCTCGAGCAGGTCGGTGCGGGAGCATTCGCAGTGGTGTGGCGCGGGATTCAACCCTCGGTGGACCGTCAGGTGGCGGTCAAACAGATCCGGGCCGAGCTCGCTTCCCAGCCCGATTTCATCCGCCGGTTCGAGGCCGAGGCGCAGCTCGTCGCCCGGATCGAACATCCTCACATCGTCCCACTCATCGACTTCTGGCGGGATCCCGAGGCGGCGTATCTGGTCATGCGGTGGCTTCCGGGTGACACGCTCGAGCGTCGGCTCGACGACGGCCCCCTCAGCATCGACGAGACGCTCCGTATGGTGGAGCAGATCGGCGGGGCGCTCGGGGCGGCGCACGCCCAGGATGTGGTCCACCGGGACGTGAAGAGCGCCAACATCATGTTCGACGATGCCGGAAACGCCTTTCTGACCGACTTCGGCATCGCACTCGCCGCGGCCGAGTCGAGTGGCCCCGAGGCTGCGCTCTCGATCGGTTCTCCGGCCTATGCGGCGCCGGAACAGTTACGGCGTGAGCCCCTCGGGGCGACGGCGGACATGTTCAGTCTCGGGATCGTCGCGTTCGAGTGTCTGGCCGGTGCGACGCCCTTCGCCGACAGCACCTCAGGCGAGGAACTCATCGACCGGCAACTCCGTGAAGCGCCTCCGCTCCTCACCGACATCCGCCCAGACGTGCCCGCCCCTGTCGCGGCGGCGGTCGCTCGCGCGTTGGCGAAGGACCCGGGCGACCGGTTCGGCACGGTCGACGAGTTCCTCTCGGCGTTGGCCCCGACGGCGGCCGGACCGGCGCCCGCCGACAGGTCGCCGGTCGCCGAGGGCAATCCGTATGTCGGGCTCCGCTCCTTCGACGGTGCCGATACCGAGCGGTTCTTCGGTCGTCGTCGGCTCGTCTCGGAGCTGGTCGGTCGGCTCGCGGTCGCCGACGAGACCTCGAGGGCACTCGTCGTGGTCGGTCCGTCCGGTTCGGGCAAGTCATCGGTCGTGAGGGCGGGTCTGATGCCCGCCTTGCGAACGGGCGCAGTACCCGGATCGGACTCCTGGTTCTCGACGACGATGACTCCGGGCACCGACCCGTATGAGGCGCTGGAGACTGCGCTGTTGAGGATCGCCGTCAACCCCCCGGCCTCGCTCCTGGACCAGCTTCGGGGCGGGCCGCGCGGGATCCTACGAGGCGTCCGGCGGTGTATCGCCCAGGACACGGACGTCCTGGTTCTGTTCATCGATCAGTTCGAAGAGTTGTTCGTTGGTCGGTCGGGTCCCGTAACCTCCCGATTCCTCGATGCACTGTCGGCTGCGGTCGAGGATCCATCGAGCCCCCTTCGGCTGGTGTGCACGCTTCGGGCCGACTACTACCACCGACCGTTGGAGCACAACGGATTCGCACCCATCTTGAAGCGATGCGCTCTGGATGTGACGCCACTGGCCCCAGACGAGTTGGAGGAGGCGATCACGGAGCCGGCGATGCGCGCCGGGGTGCGGTTCGAACCGGGTCTCGTCGCCCGCATCGCGGCCGAGACGGTCGGGCAGGCGTCGCCGCTGCCGATGCTGCAACACGTGCTTGCTGAGCTCTTCGAGCGTCGAGACGGTCGACTCCTGACCGTCGAGGCATATGAGACGCTGGGAGGGGTGAACGGTGCGCTGGCGGCTCGCGCCGAGTCGATCTTCGAGGCCGCTGCCGAGCCGGAACGGGCGGCGATGCAACGGCTCTTCGGTGCGATGACCGATCCCAGAGAGGACCGGGCGGATCTGCGGCGGCGGGTGCCAATCTCGGACCTCGGCGTGGACTCCGAGGTCCGCCGGGTCTTGGACCGCTTCGGTGAGGCCCGACTCATCACCTTCGATCGAGATCCCGCAACTCGTGAACCGACCGTGGAGGTCGCCCACGAGGCGCTGCTCCGTGAGTGGCCGCGACTCGCGAGATGGCTGGACGAGGACCGCGATGTGCTGCGTTCCGTCGCGCGCCTGTCGTCTGCCGCAGCCACGTGGGAACAGGGGGGTCGCCAACATTCGGACCTGTTGCGGGGAGGGCGGCTCGAGCAGGCATCGGACCTCGTTCACGCGGCTGCAGATCGCCTCCGGCCGCGCGATCTCGAGTTCATCGAGATGTCCGAGAGCGAGGCCCGGCTCGAAGCTGTTTCCGAGCGGCACCGCGTCTTGCGGCTCCGGCGCTTGAACGTCGCCGTGAGCCTGACACTGGTCGTCGCTCTGGTCACAGGTGCAGTCGCCATCATCCAGCGGAACCAGGCACAGTCGGCGACCGCGACTGCCGAGACAGCGACCGCCGAAGCCGTCGCCGCATCGACGGAGGCTCGGGCAGCCGAAGCCGAGGCCGGCGCGGCCCGACAGGAAGCCGAACTCTCGGCGCTGCTCTCCAGGTCCGGCGCCCTGATCGGTGAGGACCCCGACGTCTCCATCTTGCTTGCCCTCGAAGCACACCGGAGAGCCCCGAGTCCGGCGACCACATCCGCCCTGCTCGAAGCCCTGGCGTCGGCTCCGGGTAGCGTGTCGACGGTTTCGCTCCCCGAGACCGACACCGCGCCGTGCGCGGCTTTCGACGAGCCCATGGTGGTGTCGGCCGACGGGACGACCGGATTCACTTCCATCGGCGGTCGCCTCGTCACCGTCGACCTCGACACGGGGGCTGTCGAAGACCGCGGTGCCGCGCCGGCACCATGTGTCCAGTGGTTCGGTGACGAGGAGACCGACGTGCGCTGGGTGGAGCAGGCGAGGAACTCTCTTGGGCGAGGGACAAGATTCTGGACGGGCAAGTGGAGCGGCGCCATGAATCCTGTCGAGGTGCAAGGAGCGGTGAAACTGGTGCTCGGCGGCCTCGCCGGCGATCGCATCCTGATGCACGGTCGCGGCCTGGAGGAGGCGCTCCTCGTCGACGCCCGGTCTGCTGAAGTGATCGGGGTGGTGGACGCAGCGCTCGGCTTGTCGGCTCTCACAGTCGGACGCAATGCAAACGCCGACACCTGGGCGATCGAACCCGAAACGCAGCGGGCCGTCGTGCGACGCCTCGGGCCCGCACCACACCAGCTGCGCTGGATCGGCATCTTCGACGCGTCGACGGGCGCTCAGATCGACACGCTGCTGCTGTCTCAGGAAGCCAGCTCGATAGCGATCCGCAGCGGGCTTGCCTACGTCGGCGGGATCTTCGGCGGGGTGATCACCCTGGATCTCGAGTCGGGGCAGGTGCTGTCCGAGAGCTCGACGACGGCACGGTCACCGGTCCTTGCCATCGGCGCTCGTGACGATGGGCTCGTCGTCGCGGTCTCCTCGGACCGTGTCGAGCTCGTCGACCCCCGAACCGGACCGATCGGATCGCCGTTGTTCATCGAGATCGGTACGGCATTCGTGCGACCGGACGGGACGGTGACAGCGATAGATGCAGATCGAACAACGGCCTCGCACATCGAGATGGGCGCCACTGCGCTCGCCGAGGACGTCGTCGAGATCGCCGACGACGGCGTCGTCGGCTTCGACTCGGGTCACGCCGCCGTCGTTCAGCGAACCGGTGAGGTCGAGATCATCGACCTCGAAACCCACGAGCGTTCCTCGGTCGATCTCTCGGCCGCTGCGGGTGACTTCGGCGCCCTCATCGCGTTCCCGACTCCCGATGGTTTCGTCGCGTTCGGCCGCGGCGCAGTCCTCGGTCGTTGGGAGGGAGACTCCCTGGTCGAGCAGATCGATTTCGGAGCCGGTGACGTAGCCGAGGCATCGTTCGCCCAGCTGAAATATCAGCATTTCGGCCCGGATGGCGACTTTCTCGCGCTGATCGAGGGAGGTTTCATCCCCTCCCACGCTCGCGGTGGTGCCGTGCTCGTCCACCGCCCGCTCCAATTCGGGATCGATGTGCAGTCCGTGAGCTGGGATAGAGGCGTGCTCCAGTCGCACCTCGTCAACGGCACCAACATCGACCTCGTCAGTGCCGTCGCATCGGCTGACGGCGGCGCGCTCGCGCTCAACACCTCCGGACTGGTCAGGATCTATGACGCGAACGGACGCTGGGTCGGAGAGGCGAAGACCGGGTTGGAGGACCCGTTCGTGGTCGCCCGGGGTGCGGACGGCGTGATCGCTGCGGGAGCCGCCGGCGGTGCCGTCGTTGCCGATACGTTTGGTGATCGGGTCGAGCCCATCCCCGGGATCGGAAGCGTCGCAGGGCTCGCTTTCGACGATGAAGGGAGCGTCCTCGTCATCGTCGAGACAGACGGCACTGTCCATCTCTGGGATGTCGATGCGAGCGAGCTCGTGGGAACGCTCGTCCGCGGCACAGGTGCGACTCGCAGCACGATGCCGTGGTTCGACGAGGCGCAAAACTCGGTGTGGGTGTCGACTTCGGGTCGGCTCCTGAAGATCAGCCTCGATCTGGAACGATGGATCGAGCAGGCGTGTGACTTCGTGGGTCGCGACTTGACGGATGACGAGTGGGAGCGGTATGTGCCCGGCGGCGGCCCCGTCCGGTCCGCCTGTGCCTGACGTCGGCCCGGGCCGAACACTCTCTCGCGCGCCCGTCACCCATCTGCGCGGCCGCTTTCCGCAGGGGCGAGTCGATGATCGCCGCGCTCAGACGCCGCCACGGGATGCGTCAAGCAGGGCGATCGGGAGCACCGCCGCCACGCCGGCGGCCCTGAGAAGATGGCCGACTGCGGTGACCGTCCAGCGAGAGGAGACGAGGTCGTCGAACAGGAGCACGGGGCCCGGCAGCGGGTCGTGGACTTCGAACGCCCCACGGACGTTGGCGAGCTGTTGGGCCGAGTTGTACATCTCGGACTGTGACGGGCGATCGCCGACTCTCACGACCGCCGGCACAAAGGGCAACCCCAACCGCTCGGCCAGCCGGGCGGCGAAGTCCGACATCCGATCCGTCTCCCCGGCATTGGGGACGGCTGTGACCCAGGTCGGTGGCGTGTCGGGTTCCCACTTCTCGACGAGTGACGCCATCTGCTCGACGAGCGGTGCCGGGAACCCGATGCCCTGGCGGATCGCTCGCGCGGCCTCCGTACCGGCACCGGGATCACCGCGATACGCCAGCGCCCGACCCTCCTCGTTGCCGAGCTGAGACAGGTTGCCCCATTTCGCTCCCACCGGCCAGCGCTTCCTGGGCTCGATCACGATGGACGTGCGGCCCATGAACTCGAGCGCGGCATCGCTGAGATCCCTATCGATGTCGACCGGGACGACTGGGCGACCGAGACAGTTGGCGCACCGACCGCAGTCGTCAGCCTCGACATCGTCGAGTTCGATCCGCAGAAACCGCATCAGACAGGCAGAAGTCTCGGTGTACTGCTGCATCGCCTGCTGCTCACGCCGACGCTCCTCGGTGACGGCGGCCACCCGCTCGGACGGATACGACCACGCCAGCTCGGACCGGCGCCACGACGAGCCGTCCTTGATGATCGCCCCTTCGACTTCGAGGATCTTGAGCAGGCCGGTCAAGCGACCCCGACCGAGATTCACTTCCCGCTCCAACTCGGTGAGCTTCTTGGGTGCCTCTCGCAGCGCCCCGATCACGGAATCGGTGAGGCGCTCGGAGGGGAACGCCGACTCGATGAAGTAGTCCTGGATGTCGGTGTCCTCCGAGCCCGACATCAACACGCCGACCGAGTGGCCCACGGCGCGGCCGGCCCGCCCGACCTGTTGGTAGTAGGCGATCGGGCTGCCCGGCGACTGGAAGTGGATGACGAACGTGATGTGCGGGTTGTCGTATCCCATCCCCAGCGCCGAGGTGGCGACAACGACGTCGAGATCGCCTGCGGTCAGGCGGTCCTCGATGCCCAGTCGCACGTCAGGATCCGTCGCTCCGGTGTAGACCTCGACCTCGATCCCCCGGCTCTTCAGCCAACGCCCGACCCGATAGGCATCGGAGATGGTCAGGCAATAGACGATGCCGGATCCAGGCAGGTCTGGGACGTGTTGTGCCAGCCACGACATCCGATCGGTCTGACGGGGCAGATCGAGGACCTGGAGGGCAAGGCTCTCTCTCTCCAATGTGCCCCGCTGGATGGTGAGATTCGCTCCCAGCTGCCCTGCGACATCGGACACGACCCGATCGTTTGCCGTGGCGGTCGTTCCCAGCACCGCCACCTCGGATGGCAGGGACTTCACGACCTGTGACAGCCGGCGGTAGTCGGGGCGGAAGTCGTGACCCCAGTCTGAGATGCAATGCACCTCGTCGACCACCAACACGCCCATGTGTCTGACGAAGCTCGGGAAGGTCGTCTCGAGAAAGGTCTGATTGTTGAGTCGCTCCGGCGAGATCAACAGCAGGTCGATGTCACCACCGATCGCCCGGTCTGCGATCTCGTCCCACTGGTCCCGGTTCGTGGAGTTCACCGTCGCCGCCCGCACCCCGGCACGTTCGGCCATCTCGATCTGGTTGCGCATCAAGGCCAGCAACGGAGAGACGATCAGCGTCGGGCCACCGCCTCGCTCACGGATGAGTCGGGTGGCGATGAGGTAGACGGCGCTCTTGCCCCAACCCGTCCGTTGCACGACGAGTGCCCGGCCCGATCGCTCGACGATCTCCGAGATCGCCTCCCACTGACCGGCCCGAAACTCGACGGGACGACCGGCGATGTCGTTCAGCAGCGTCTGCGCCCGGGCCCTGGTGTCTGTGTCAGTCACCCGGCCAGTATGGGGGACAGCTCTGACGAGACCGCATCCCGCCGCTCCGGAACCGCCGTCACGGTCGATGAGGCCACACTGGACCCACATACCGATTGGATGGATCCTTCCGAACCTGGAGCTGAGATCCACAACAGTTGTGGCCAGCAACCCTGGGTTCGCCGATCGACCCTACGTGACGGCCGTCACCTCGACGACCACCAGTTCGTCGTCGTCGTCGACCGTGATCACCACCGGCGGGCCGGCCTGAGCCAGCAGCGTGTCGATCCGCTCTGCGATGTCGACCGTGATGGCGCCGTGCCCATCGGCGCGGGTAACGAAGTGGACGCCGTTGCCGAGCGGCCCGCGATCGCCGGCGATGACGATCGCTTCGCGAAGGCGAGCCACTTCGGGGCGGCCCTCCCGATCGGCACGAATATGGATCAGCAGATGCCAGAGCAGCGGCGCCATGGTCAGGACGAGCCCGATCACGAAGCGGCCATCGAACAGGACGTCGAGACCGAGCGTGCCTTCCAGGGCCGCCTGCACCAGGCCAAACAACGCCATCACCAGCGCTACTCCGCCGGTGAGGCCGGCAATGATGAGAAGCCCCGTGAGATAGAGGCGCCTGGGCACCGACTCGCGCTCACCCGGGAGGTCGACGTCGGCCTCGCCCCATGCCCTCCACCACAACAGCGAGCCGATCCCGACTGCCAGCAAGGCACCCAGAGCAGCCGAGCGACTCGAGTCGGTTCTCACGATCGAGTCGGAGGTGAATGACTCCAAGGCCACCGACACCAGCGTCACCAGGCCGCCGGCGACGAATCCGACAGCCGTTGCAGCGATCCCGTAACCGTATGCCCTCGCGGCGAGACCCCGCCTCGGCTCCAGGAGTTGGACATGGTGGAGCCAGGCCACGGCACCGACCACGCCACTTGCGACCGCGACCGGGAGAGCCTCGAACTGCGCGACAGCCGTCGCTTCGCCCCATCCGAGCAGCCAATCGAGCACGAGGAACGCCGCGACACCGATCGACGAGGCGAGCGCGGCCAGCCCGCCATAGGAGACGACTGCGGCGTACCCGTTGCGGAACCTGGTCTCGCGTCGCGACAGGTCACGCAGCCAGAACCACCACGACGTCGGCAGGCCAACGACGAGCAGGACACCGATGGTCCCGAAATCCTCACCGACCGTGCCGCCGAGGATGACGTCACCCCCGAGCCCGAACAGCTCGGTCAACGCCGTCTCGATCAGGAGCACCAGCCCCGAAATGGTCAACGCCAGGCCCACCGCCGAGCCGGCGGTGGGACGCAGATCGGTCACCTCGAACGAGCCGCCTTCGCCCTTCAGGAGCCACTCGTAGCCCGCCCAGGCGACACCGAAAGCGACCAGGGTCGAAAAGGAGCCCCCTTGGAAGCCGTCGCCGACCACCAAGCTCCGACCGAAGCTCACGAGCGAGAACAGCGAAGCCACCAGCGCGATCGACAGGCCTCCGACGACTGCCAGTCGCCGGGCGAAGTCCGTTTCCCGCGCGAACAATGCCCTCCACAGGACGATCGCCACCGGCACCGTGACCACGAGGGTGGCAACTGCGAACGCGACGATCCGCGTCGTGTCCTCGAAGATCTCAACTCCCGGAAGCACCAGATCGATGAGGCTCCGAACTGCGGTGATGGCCGCTATGACCACGCCGATCAAGGCGAGGGCCCCGATGGTTCGGGCGACCGGGGCACCAGTCCCTCCGCGAACGCGGCGCACGAAGAACCGCACGATCAGGCCGATCACCGCCAAAGGAACAAGAAGCGAAATCAATCCACCGAGAGGAATCATGGCTCATCCCATCTGCACGGGAAGTACGGCCAGGAGATCTCATCGAACACCCAGCCACCTTCATCGGTCAACACGAACGTGACGCCTTCGTCCCAGGTCGAAGTCGACAAGGGATCGTCTGCGCTGGAATGTGTGACCGTCACATCCACGACCGCCTGCTGACCAGAGACCGAAACGTCATCGATCGAGACGCGTGCAACATCGTCCATCCGGCCGCTGGCCATGTCCGATACGGTGCACCGCTCGGCGAGATCGGCGGTGAAGAACGACTGCGCCTCTGCCCAGTCCCCGTCTGCGACGGCGGTCACATAGGCTTGAACGACGCCTTCCGGAGTGTCCGGATCGAGCGTGATCGGCTCGTCGGTCAGCGCAGCGATCACGATCACGATGAGCGAAACCGCGGCGATGCCACCGACGACCATTCCGAGCGTGCGATTTCTGTCCATGCGTACAACATCGCTCCCACCGCGCTCTTCCGACAATGGGTGAAAGCCCCTAATCCGTCCCAGGGGCAGGCTGATCGGCCTGCTCGCCAAGTGCCGCGATCGGACCGAGTTCGATTTCGGCGGTGGGCTCTTCCGCCCCGGTGTTCATCCGATCGATCATCCGCTGCTTCGACTCGGCCGTGCCGAACGCGGTGACGACATCACCTGCTCGAAGCGAGGTACTCCCCTCCGGTATCAGCACTTCTGTCCCGCGACGCACAGACACCAGCGTCGACCCGGCCGGCCATCGGACATCACGAACGTCACGCCCGTCGGCGACGGAGCCCGCCGGGATGCGGAAGTCGTAATAGCCGGCATCTGGATCGACCCTCTGGCGGAAACGATCCCTGTCGAGCTGCCCACCGGTCGACTCGGCCAGGGCATGGTGATAGGCCTTGATCGCATCGACCCGACGGAACACCCCGATCAGAGAGCGGCCGCGGTCGTCCGCCACCACCGGGAGCCGCCCGACGTCGAGGACGGCCATCCGCTCCATGGCTTCCGACACGGGTGTGCCCGGGCTGACGGTGACCGGACGCGAGGTCATGACGGCCGCCACCGGCGTGGTGTCGCGGTCCTTCTCCACCCTGAGGAGGTCCGTGATCGAGACCACACCGACCAGGTCTCCGTCGTCGACCACCGGCAGGCCGTGGAACCGGAAGCGATCCATCAAGGTGATCGCTTCCGCGACCGACGTCAGAGACGACGTCGTGACCTCAGGCGGGCTCATCACTGCGCCTACCGAGATCGCGTCGAGTAGATCGATCTCACCCGACTTCCGGAGCCTGATCCCTCTGCGCTCGAGCGGCATCGTGTAGACACTCTGCGGGTGCACGCGGTCGGCGACGAACGTGGCGAAGGTCGCGGACAGCATCAGCGGAAGGATCAGTTCGTAGTCACGCGCTCCGGTCACCTCGAACACGATGAGGATCGCCGTGAGCGGGGCGCGCGCGACTGCTGCGAAGACGGTGGCCATCCCGACGACGGCGAACGCCCCCGGACTGAGATCGGTGATGGTCCAGTACGGTTCGGCGAATTGGGCGAAGCCTGCGCCGAGAGTCGCTCCGATGAACAGCGACGGCATGAACGCCCCACCCGAGCCTCCCCCTGCGATCGTGAGCGAGGTCGCCAGGATCTTTCCGACCGCGAGAATCAAGAGCAGCGAGGTGCCGTAGCCGACCACCCCGAGCTGCTCGCCCATGTTCTGAGTCTCGAGGAGCTGCGAGACGAATGGTTGTCCGGTGCCGAGCAGCCGCGGTTCGAAGATGCCGAGCGCGGCGATGACCAGGCCCAGCGACACCGGGCGAAGCCAAGCCGGACGTGCCCTGGCGTGAGAGGTCCGTTCGACCAGATCGAGCAGACGCAGGAACAGGACGGCAGCGACGACCGCCAGCACCGCCAGCCCGGCGTAGAGGAACAGCTCTCGCCAATCCTGGAGTTGATAGATCCCGCCCCGCAGGAGCTCGGTCTCGGGAACGAGGCTCCGGAACGTGACGGCGGCGGAGATCGAGGCCAGCACCACGGCAGACATGTGGCGCACGGCGAACGAACCGAGAATCACTTCGAGCCCGAACAACATCCCGGCGATCGGGGCGTTGAACGAGGCGCCGATCCCGGCTGCAGCGCCACCGGCGAGCAGACTCCTGACCTGATCCTCCCCGAGTCCGAACCTCCGGGAAATCGACGATCCGATCGCCCCTCCGATCTGCACGATGGGGCCCTCTCGACCGGCAGACCCGCCGGCACCCAGCGTCAACGCCGTTGCGACGATCTTCAGCGGGATCGACTTGGTGGACAGGTACCCGGCACGGATGGCGAGCGCCGCGGTGACTTCGGGGACACCGTCACCGGCGACCTCGCTGGCGAATCTGCGGGCGATCCACCAGGCACCGAGCAGACCGACCGGCACCGAGATGAACAGGAACCATGCCGATCCACCTGCCAGGAGTTCTCCCAGCTGCTCGAAGATCGACTCGACGCCGTCGAGCACCCAGATGAGCGTCGCGGCTCCAAGCCCTACTGCGACCCCTACGACCAGCGCGATGCCGAGAAAGATGCCCCCCTCGGGGTTGCGGAGAGCGGCGAGTCCTCGCTCGGGTAGTCGGGTCAGTCGTTCCACGTACGGTCTGAGGCTAGGCCGGTGATCAGGGCGCTCGGAGCGGGTGGCGTCCGATCAGTCGAGCGATGCTGCGGCGACTGCGCCGGTCCGGAGATAGCCGTCGATGCCCTTGGCCGCACGGCGGCCGGCGCCCATCGCCAGGATGACCGTCGCTCCCCCGGTGACGATGTCACCGCCGGCGAACACGCCCGCCTTCTCCGTCATCCCGGTGTCCGGGTCGGTGACGATGGTGCCCCATCTCGACATGCGCAGCCCCGGGGTCGAAGACAGCATCGGATTGGGTGCGTTGCCGACGGCGACGACGACGGTGTCGACGGGCACGTCGACCTCGGAGCCGTCGATCGGTTCGACGCCGCGACGGCCATCGTCACCGGGCTCGGTCTGACGCATGCGAATCAGGCGCATCGTCTCCACCCGAGTCTCGCCCCCGAACGCGACGGGGTTGAGGAGGAACTCGAAGTGGACACCCTCTTCCCTGGCGTGACGAATCTCCTCGGTTCGGGCCGGCATCTCGTCCTCGGTGCGGCGGTAATAGACCGTTGCCGACTCCGCACCCGTTCGCACCGCCGTCCTCACGGCGTCGAGTGCAGTGTTGCCGCCGCCGATGACGGCGACGCGCCTGCCCACCAGGACGGGCGTCTCGGCTTGGGGCCGATTGGCACCCATGAGATTCACTCGAGTCAGGAACTCGTTGGCGGACTGGACACCGACCAGGTTCTCACCCGCAACGTCGAGAAACTTGGGCAGCCCGGCACCGACGCCGATGAACACGGCATCGTGACGTTCGAGGAGGTCGTCGACGCTCTCGGCTCGGCCGATGGGTGCGTTCATCTCGAATCTCACCCCTTCGTGTTCCAGTTGGGCCACCTCGGCCGCCACCACCGCTTTCGGCAGTCGATACTCGGGGATCCCGTAGACGAGGACACCTCCAGCCTGATGAAGGGCCTCGTACACCGTCACCTGATGACCGAAGCGAGCCAGGTCGGCTGCACAGGCGAGCCCGGCGGGGCCGCTCCCGACGACGGCGACGGTCTTGCCCGTCGGAGCGGAACCACTCGGCCGGCCGGAGGACGCCGCGGCCCGGTCTGCGACGAACCGTTCGAGATGGCCGATGGCGATCGGTGAGCTGCGACGCCCCATCACACAGGCACCCTCACATTGATGCTCCTGAGGGCAGACTCGTCCGCACACGGCCGGCAATGAGTTGTCCTCGGAGACGATCAGGGCGGCATCGTCGAAGCGCCGATCGGCTACCGCTGCCACGAAGTCCCCGATCCGGACCCCCACCGGGCAGCCGTCGACGCAGACCGGCCGGGCGCACTGGAGGCAGCGGCTGGCCTCGAGCACGGCGAGCTGCTCGGTGTATCCGAGGTTGACCTCCTCGAAGTCCGTCGACCGGTTCCTGCCGTCGCGTTCCGGCATCGCGGTACGCGGCATCTTCATCCGCTCGCGCCTGGTCGACTCGGTCATGTCGATCCCAGCTCTTCGAGCCGGCGCCGTTCGAAGTCGCAATACGTGGCGTTGCGCATCCGAAGCAGATCGAAATCGACGCCATGGGCATCGAACTCCGGGCCATCGACACATGCGAACTTGGTCTCTCCGCCAACGCTCACACGGCACCCCCCGCACATTCCGGTGCCGTCGACCATGATCGGGTTGAGTGAGACGATCGTCGGAATCGCCTCCGGACGGGTGAGCTGCGAGATGGCAGCCATCATCTGCAGGGGGCCGATCGCGATCACCCGATCGACGTGCTCCACTGAAATCACCTCCGCCAGCGCGTCGGTGACGAATCCGCTGCGGCCGGCGGTGCCGTCGTCGGTGGTCACGATCACCGAATCAGCGACGGCCTCGAGCTCCTCCACCAGAATCAGGAGATCAGCGGTCCGCGCTCCCACGATCGCGATCACCCGGTTGGCGGCCCGGGCGAGTGCCCTCGCCGTCGGATAAACGATGGCCGTGCCGACTCCACCGCCGACGACGATCGTCGTGCCGAAGTCGTCGATCTCCGAGGGGCTCCCGAGCGGTCCCGCCACATCGTGTATCCACTCCCCGGAGGTCAGTGCATTGAGCGTGCGCGTCGTCTTGCCGACCCCCTGAACGATCAGGTCGATCGTCCCCGCACCGGGATCCGCCTCGACCACCGTCAACGGGATTCGCTCCCCGTCGTCGGTCGCCCTGACGATGACGAATTGACCCGGCTTCCAGTACCGGGCGACCCGTGGGGCGTCGACCCGGAACCGTTTCACGTCGGGTGCGATGAACCGGGCGTCCTGGATGGCGTACACGACGTCATGGTCGGCGGGGTCGGGGCGCGAGAGAAGGGCCGTTCGTCCCCACTGCCGCCACACCCGTCACAACGGATCCGTGCTCAGCCCTGACCGCCGATGTCCTCCGAATAGGCGGCGTAGACCAGATCGGCACCCTGCTGACGGTGATCGACCAGGTCGCCCAGCAGAGCTCGGGCCATCGACCGGATCTCGGCGGGATCAGCACCCGACGAAACCGAGATGATCTCGTAGCACGTCTCGAGGAGGTGGCGATGGTCGCGTTCGATGATGCGAACGCGGTTCGACAGCCTCGGGGCATCCGCCACCAGCTGCGGCAGCAGGCCGTTCGTCGCCTCGACCTCATCGACGTGAGCCTGGATGGCATTGCGGACCTCGACGAGTGCTCTCGTGACCGACGACCGCCAGGCGGGAGACGATGCCGCCATCGCCAAGGCCTGCTCGAGCGTGGTCATGGCTTCCCTCATCGCCAGCCGGCGCTTTTGGGCATTCTCGAATTGAACCGGAAGCTCCATGAATTGATGCTGTGGACCGCGGCTTCCGAGTACCAGAGGCGAAGGTCACGCCCAGTAGTCCGCTATCCGACAGCCGACAGCCGACAGCCTCCGGCGGAGACCGGATAGCGGAGACCGGAGAGCCGAGACCGAGTCCTCCCCGAGTTCCTGTCATAGGAGATCGGTACGCTCTGGGCCATGTGCCGCAGCATCCGTACTCTCCACAATTTCGAGCCACCGGCGACCGACGAGGAGGTGCACGCCGCCGCTCTCCAATACGTCCGCAAGATCAGCGGAGCCCGCGATCCGTCTCGGGCGAACCAGGACGTCTTCGACCGGGCCGTCGAGGATGTCGAGGCCGCGACGCGCTTCCTGGTGGACTCACTGGTCACGGCCGCCCCACCGAAGGACCGCGAGGTCGAGGCGGCCAAGGCGCGACAGCGCTCAGCCGACCGGTACCGATAGCTCTGGGTGTCGTCAACCCGCAGTGAGCCCCCGGGGCCATCGTCGCTCGAGCGTCCAAGAACCGGAGGCGTCCGAGGAAGCAGGCGAAGGCCGCCACACCGACTGCGCTCGAGGTGTTCTCCGGCCCGGAACCCGAATCGTCTCGTGGCGAGCCTCACGTCAGGATCCGGCGCCGAGGGCAAAGGCTGGGAGGCAACCCGTGCCGAATCCTGACGTGAGGGGCTCTCTCGGAGTCACCAGACCCGACGGTTTCCACCAAAGCGCTCGCGTCCGACGGAGGGCAACCGTCGTGTGCGAGAGCCTTCGCATGTGGTGCGCCGACAAGGCCCAGGCCTCACGTTCACGTGCTGATCATCGCGAAACGAGCATCGCCGCGCCTTATCGGCCGGTTAGATCGACGTTAAGAGCGTCTCCCGCAGCGGACAGGCCCACGTGATCGACCCGACCCCTCTCGGGGCCGGGTCGATGCTCACTTCCGTTCGTCTGGGTTCCCGACGCACACAGCGTGTGGCACCGGGAGCCGGCGGTGACCGCCCTCGGCGAGGGTGATCAGCCGTTTCTCGGAAGCGGAATGACGGGACACTCGAATGAGCGAGCCACGCCGAGATCCCAGGCGAAGCCGCCTGCGAGCGCTGCGTCGACCTCGGCATCGGAGTCGATGTCGCCGCTGCCGTTCACGTCGACCGCGGCCACCGCAGTTTCATAGTCGTCGAAGCCGAGGGCGTGAACCATCCATCGACCACCGTTGTACCCCTTGTCGCCAGGCGCAGCAGTCGCCACGTTCGGCTGGTTCGGGATCACATAGATCGTGTCGAAGCTGTGCTCGGGCGCGCCGGTGGTCGACAGGTCGGTGGGAGTTCCGACTGTTCGATAGAGTTCTCCGTCGACATAGAAGGCGGGTCCAGAGACCCCTCCAGCGCCACCTCCCGGTGCCGCAAGGGCGGCCGCCGGAATGGTGAACATGGCGATTGCGGTGAATGCGACGAGGGTTCTTCGCATCT
>JAHEDH010000074.1 GCA_024641285.1 bacterium
GCGCATGCTCCATGTTGTTCTGCGGCAGGAACGACAGCAGGTAGCGCACGGCCTCCATCGCATCCTCGCCCGACTTCGTCACGAAGTGGGTGACGCCCGACTTCGAAGCATGTGTGAAGGCTCCGCCGAGCTCTTCGAAGGTGACCTCCTCACCAGTCACGGTCTTGATGACATCGGGTCCCGTGATGAACATGTGCGACGTCCCGTCCACCTGGAAGATGAAGTCGGTGATGGCGGGGGAGTAGACGGCGCCGCCGGCGCACGGCCCCATGATCACCGAGATCTGTGGGATCACGCCTGAGGCGCGCACGTTGCGCTCGAAGATCCGCCCGTACCCGTCGAGGGCGGCGACGCCTTCCTGGATGCGCGCTCCGCCGGAGTCCTTGAGCCCGATGACCGGTGCGCCGACTTCCATTGCCTTGTCGAGCAGCTTGCAGATCTTGTCGGCGACGGCTCGTCCGAGTGATCCGCCGAACACCGTGAAATCCTCGGCGAACACGAACACCGTCCGCCCGTCGACGGTGCCCCATCCGGTGACGACGGCGTCGCCGGCCGGGCGCTGGTTCTCGATCCCGAAGCCGCGAGCCTGGTGCCGAGCCATCATGTCGACTTCCTGGAACGAGCCCTTGTCGAGAAGAAGATCGATCCGTTCGCGCGCCGTGAGCTTGCCGGCCTCATGCTGCCTGGCGATCGCCCGCTCGCTTCCCGCGTGAAGCGCCTCGTCGCGGAGTCGCCTGAGTTCTTCGATCCTTGCCTCGGTGCCCACTGTGCTCCTGTCTAGGGTCGCGTCCGGTATCCAGTGATCTGACTCGCCGGAGGATGCAATGGCTACATCGTATTCATCGAGACATCTCGACGAGGCCCCATCCACCCAGGACGTCGCGCGCCGTGCCTTCACGGGGGACCCGATATTGGTGACGGCAGCCGTCCAGACCGCAGGGCGCGGTCGCTCCGGTTCTGTCTGGCAGACCGCACCACGGGCGATCGCCGGCTCGCTGGCCTTCGCACCTGGGTGGCCGGTCGCGGACCTGCCCACCATCACGCTGGTGGCGGGCGTGGCCGCCGGCTCAGTGATCCCGGGGGCGTCCCTCAAATGGCCGAACGACGTGCTCATCGGCGGCGCCAAGGTGGCGGGGCTGCTGGCAGAGTTGTCCGACGGCGTCGTGGTGATGGGGGTGGGCGTCAATCTGTGGTGGCCTGACCCGCCTGCGGGGGTCGCCGGGATCCACGGCGAGGACCCGGGCCACGAGGCAGGCCCCCGCCTGGCCGATGCATGGGCGACGACCCTGCTTCGGCTGATCGGCGCGGGCCCGACGGCCTGGCCCATCGAAGAGTATCGACGCCTCTGTACCACGCTCGGCCAAGACGTGACCTGGGAGCCCGACGGCCGCGGTCACGCAGTCGACATCGATGACTCTGGTGCGCTAGTGGTCGAGACCCCCGAAGGCCGCCGGCTCCTCACGTCGGCCACGGTGTCGCACGTCCGCCCGTCAACTGACAGGTGACAGGTGACAGGTGACAGAACGGCGCCATCAGAGGCCACAGCCGAATGCCGGATGCTGATGGCTGAGAGCTGATGGCTGAGAGCTGGTGGCTGAGAGCCGGGACGCCGCCAGGCGGACCTATCCCAGGTCGATGATCTCGGCTCGGGGGAGGCGCTCGGTGAAGAATCGCGACAGCCGCACGATCGCATCCTCGAACGAGGCGGCGTCGAAGTTGGGTCCGACCTCATCGAGGAAGCCGTGGCCGACGCCCTGATAGAGCAGCCATTGCCCGGCGGCGTTCCTCGCCTGGGCCTCGTCGACTGTCTCGGGGTCGATGAGGTCGTCGTCGGCGCCATACAGGCCGAGTACCGGCGTGGCGAGGTGGCCGAGCATCTCGGCCACCGGAAACGCCCGAGTCTCGTCACCGGTCAGCGGGGTGTATGCGAGCGCCGACGCTCCCACCCAGGCCCGATGCGCCGCGGTGATGAGCGCGAACCGGCCACCGACGTCGAGTCCGAGCACGCCGATCCTGTCGGTGTGTGCCCAGGTGATGTCGTCGCTCGAGACGTACTCGTGCGTCTCATCCAAGACTCTGAGAGCCTGCGCATCGGTCAGCGAATTGTACGCGACGAGCCCGGCGTCGGAATCGGCCGGCGTCTCCGGGTACAACTCGACCGCCAGGACTGCCAGGCCCTTCCTGGCCAGGCGCCTCGCAAGGTACTTCTCGTGCGCTCCGAGGCCGTCGAGGTCCGGAGCGATGACGACGAGCGGCCAACGTCCCGCCTGGTCGGGTCGTGCGAGGTACCCGCGGCGGTAGCCGCTGCCAACGGAAACGGCGAGATTGCCGTACATCACCGAGTACGTGCCTTCGTGCGGGAGCGTCGCCATGTTCTCCAGATCCTCGTTCGAGCCGGGGAAACGATAGCGAAGTAGAGACGGAGGGCCGAGATGCCGAGGCCGGGAACTCTGGTAGCCTCGTCGTCGTCTGAACCCAGACATACACACCTCTCCTGTCGAGGCGCCTCGATGACTGCCGAAACCGAAACTCTCCCAGCCGCGCCGCGCCGCAGCCCATGGCTCAAGCGCCTCGTGTTCACGGCTCTGGTCGCCCTGAACCTCGTTGCGTTGTTTGCGTTCCTCCAACTGCGCAACACCGAAGCGCAGTTCGATCAGAACGTCACGACGAACGATCAGGTGGTGCCAGTCCTCTCGCCCACCGTGGCCGACCGCTCGCAGCCCATCACATTCCTGCTCATCGGCTCGGACTCCAGGGAAGGCCTCGAATCGCTCGAGAACTTCGGACCGTCGGGAGGCGAGCGGGCTGACGTGATCATCCTCCTACGCATCGTCCCCGAAGATGGAACGGCGCAGATGCTGAGCATCCCCCGCGACACCTACGTCGACATCGCCGGACACGGCAAGAACAAGATCAACTCTGCCTTTGCGTTCGGGGGCGCGCCGCTCATGGTCGAGACCGTCTCGAACTTCACAGGGATCTCGATCAACCACTACGTCGAAGTCGACTTCGTCGGCTTCCAGGCCATCGTGAACGAGCTTGGCGGTGTCGAGATCGACTTCCCGTTCCCTGCGAGGGACGCCAAGTCCGGATTGAACGTCAGCGCGGGACGGCAGACCCTCGACGGCTACCAGGCACTCGCCTTCGCCCGATCGCGCTCATACGAGGAACTGCAGGACGGATCGTGGGTCTCCGTGGACGCCAACGACTTCGGTCGGACGCGGCGCCAGCAGCAGCTCATCTACGCGATCCTGCGTGGCCTCGCTCGACCATCGTCATTGGTCGAGATGGGCAGCCTCGTAGGCGGGTTCGCCGAGTATCTCACGGTCGACACCACGCTGGCGGAAGGCTCGCTGGTGCAGCTCGCCTACACGATGCGCAACGTGCGGCCGAATCAGATCGAGGCGGCGACACTCCCGGGAGATGTCGCAATGGTCGACGGAGCCAGCATCGTCATCCCCTCCGACCCCGAGGCAGATCAGATCCTGGCCGCCCTGAGGGCGGGAGAGCCGATGGTCACCTTCGACCCATCAGGGCTCGGAGTCCGAGTGCTCAACGGCAACGGTGTGTCAGGCAGCGCGGGGGCAATGGCGGATCGGCTCGAAGCCCGAGGTTTCACCGTCGCCAGTGTCGGCGATGCCGAACGCAAGGACTTCGCCGCCACGACGATCCTCGTCCGCCCCGACACCATTGCCTTCGGCGAGTTGATCGCCGGAGAGCTCGGGTACGGGGCAGTCGAGATCGGGAGCATCGGCCCCGACCTCGGAGCGGTCGTCATCGTCGGTATTGACGACACGAATTCGGGGACTTGACCGAGGACGCAAACCTTCGACGAAAGTATTGGGTCGATCGACTCAGCGTCCGATAAGGAGACTTCGCATACCCTGAGAGGTGGGATATGGGAGGCACTCGAATGGGGAAGTCATCATGAAGGTCACCGTCATTGGTGCGGGCTATGTCGGACTGGTGCAGTCCGCAGGATTGGCCCATCTCGGACACACCGTCAGGGTCGGGGAGTCGAATCCCGAGCGGCTATCGCTTCTGAGAGCAGCCAAGCTGCCGATCTATGAGCCCGGTCTCGAAGAGCTCTTCGCCCGAGCCCTTGCGCATGACCTCATTTCTCTGCATGCGGACAATCATGAGGCGGTCCGTGGCGCGGACGTCATCTTTCTCGCGCTGCCCACCCCCCCTGACGGCGATGGGCGGGCCGATCTCAGCATCCTCGAGGCGGCCGTGCGAGACCTCGCCCCATCGCTCGAGTCGTCGGCGATCCTCGCCGTGAAATCCACGGTTCCGGTCGGTACGAATGCGCTTCTGCGCCGCATCCTGGATGAGACGGGATGCAGCGCCTCGGTGGTTTCCAATCCCGAATTCCTGTCCGAGGGCTCTGCCGTGGAGGACTTCCTCAAAGCTGAACGGATTGTGATCGGCGCGGACCTCGCCGCAGACGCAGATGTGCTCCGGCGCCTCTACGGGGGCCTCGCTGCCACGATCGTGGTGACGGACCCGGTTTCGGCAGAACTGACCAAGTACGCGGCAAACGCCTACCTGGCGACCCGGCTCACGTTCTTCAACGCAGTGTCCAATCTGGCCGAGGAGGTCGGGGCGGACGTCACCGATGTCCTCAGGGCCGTCGGGCTCGATAGGAGAATCGGGCCCCATTTCATGCGTCCAGGGCCCGGTTACGGCGGCTCCTGTTTCCCGAAGGACACATCGGCCCTCCTGTCCATTGCCGGCGATGTCGGGTACTCGTTCCCTCTGCTCGAGTCGGTGATCTCTACCAATGACCTGCAGCGCGACAGGATTGTCGAGAGGATCTCCTCGGAGTTCGACGGCGATCTGACTGGAGTGAAGATCGCGGTTTGGGGGCTTGCTTTCAAGGCGGGCACCGACGACATCCGCGATTCGCCAGCGGTGGCGATCGGACAGGCGCTTGCCAGGCGCGGTGCGACGGTCGAGGCGTGGGATCCCGAAGCTCTGTTCGCCGACTTCATCGCCGCCGAAGGTCCGCTCGAGGCGGTCGACGACGCCGACCTGCTGCTCGTTGCGACCGAATGGCCGGAGTTTCTCCGGATCGATCTCGCGGAAGTCGCCAAGCGAATGGCAGGAGACATGGTGTTCGATGCGAGGAATCTCCTCGATCCGGACGCCGTGAGAACTGCAGGCTTGCTCTACAGGTGTCTCGGGCGACCCAAGGCGTAGGTCGGCCTGGGCGTACTCTCCCGCTGTCGGGCTCTCGGCTGTCAGCTGTCGACTTCACGGGTCTCGCCCGACTCCTCGATGCGATTGGCAACCCGGACGGGCGATCGGTCGAGATTCGCGCTCCCTCGCGCGTCCTCACGAAGCCAGCGTGGTCCCGACATCGTGAAGCGCCTGGCGGATGGCAGGAGGCCGCCAGGCCGACCTAACGGAACAAGTCCTCGCCGGGGGGCCTGATCAAGGGGGCGACTCCGGTTGTGGCGGGGGTCCAGGCGACGCCGCGGAGGACTGCCACGGGGTTGCGGCTCGCCTTTCCGATCACGAGGTCCGCTGCGGCGGCGATCTCGTCGGCGGTGGCGACTTCGGTGACCTCGAGCACCTTGCCGAAGTCGTCGGTCTGGCCTCGGAGGTCGTCGATCGCTGCCATGCCGGCGACTCCGATCGCCACATCCGTGAGGCCGCGCCGCCATGCACGTCCGAATGTGTCCGTGACGATGACGGCGATGACCACGCCGAACCGCTCGGCCAACCGGAGGCGAATCCTGTTTGCAGAACGGTCGGGGTCGATCGGGAGCAGGATCGCCCTCGCCGGGCCCGCATTCGATCTGTCGACGCCGGCGTTGGCGCACACGAACCCGTGCCGGGTCTCGGCGATGACCAGCGAGTCTCGACGACGGATGATCGATTTCGCCTCCTGCTCGACGAGATGGCGGTGGCTGTCGGGGCCGTCGTTCTCCAATTCGACGATACGGCCCTCGGCTTTCGACACGATCTTGTGGGTGACCGCCAGGACATCGCCGTCCATGAGCTCCCCTGGCGAGCTGTCGATCGCATCGCCGATGGCTGCAGCGAGGTCGGTGCCCGGCGTGATCTCTCCGATCCCCTCGATCGGGAACACCGTCAGGACAGCCATTCGATCATCTCCCTCGCGAGCCGGGATGCTTGCTCCCGCGTCTTGATCATGATGTCGGTGGGGTGGACGTGCAAACCGTCGAACTCGACGGCGTCTACAGGGTCGACGACGAGATGATCGATCAGGCCGCCATACAGACTCTGGAGACCCGCGGGACTCGGGTCGTGTCCGAGCGAGCGCATGATGTCGGCCGCAGGGCCTTTCACCGTCTTGCCTCCGACGAAGGGGCTGACTGCCATGACCCGTTTCCTCTCGACCATCTCACGAACACCGGGGACCGACAGGATCGGGAGGATCGAGAGGTGCGGATTCGACGGTGCCAGGACGACGACGTCGCACTCCTCGATCTTCTCCAACACGTCGGGGGCCGGGGCTGCAGTGGCCGCTCCCTCATAGGCGACTGCCGTCACCCGGTCCTGGTGCCGACGGCGAACGAAGTACGTCTGGAAGTCGAGCCACACCCCACCCTCGACTTCGAGGCGGGTCCGAACCCGGTCGTCGGTCACGGGGAGCACCTTGGCCGAAACGCCGAATGTCGCGCACTGCTTCGCGGTGACGGCGCTCAACGGCTGACCTGCTCGAAGTCGCGCTGTTCGGAACAGGTTCAGGGCGAGATCGCGATCACCGAGCCGGAAGGAGGTGTCGATGTCGAACCGCTCGAGCTCACCCATGACCTCCCAGGTCTCGTCTTCACGTCCCCACCCGAACTCGCCCTCGATCCCGGCGAGCATGTAGACGACGGTGTCGATGTCCGGGCTCAGATCGACGCCGTAGACGGCGTCGTCATCGCCAACGTTGACGATCACGGTCGTGGCGATCGATTCGAGCGCGGCAAACCCCCGCGCCATCCGCGCGCCACCAACGCCTCCAGCCAAGATCACGATCCGCATGGTTGAGATTGCCTCTCGGGGTTCTGTCCCGTAACAATGGTGGCTTCGATGACGTCCGTCTCTGAACCCACTGGTCCTTCCGAGGACGACACTCATGTCGCATGCGCCGTCCTCGAGGTCGAGGGGGGTCACGTCGCGGGCACCGTCGAAGCCGTGCGGTCGTCAGTGTATGGGGTCGACCGGGTCGCGGTCATCGGCAGCGAGGTCCTCGCAGGGCTCGAGGGGTTCGATTCGATCGATGCCATGCTCGCCACGATCGGCTCCGAGATCGATGCCGTATGGATCGTCCATTCGGACGCGCGTCCGCGGCCCGATGCGCTGGGAGCGCTGGTCGCCGAGATGGACAGGAACCACGCCTCCCTCGTGGGCTCGAAGATCGTCGACGCGACGGGGGTCCACCTCGAGTCTGTCGGTTCGGCCACGGATGTGTTCGGGGAGCCCTACTCCGGTCTGGATCCTGATGAGGTCGATCTCGAGCAGTACGACGTGGTCCGGGATGTCGCTTCGGTATCGGGCGTTTCGACCCTGGTTCGCCGTGATCTCCTGAGAGGCCTCGGTGGGCTCGATCCGGCGCTTCCACCGGGAGCGGCCGGCCAGGATCTGTCACAGCGGGCCCGGCTCGCCGGCAGCCGGGTGATGATCGTGCCGTCTTCGGAGGTGCGGCACGACGGGACCTGTGGCCACGACGTCTCCACCTGGCAGGAACGGGCAGGGAGATACCGAGCGATGCTCAAGGTGTACGGCGTCGTGACCTTGATCTGGCTCATCCCGCTGTCCCTGATCATCGGATTGATCGACGGCATCGTTCGGATCTTCCTGCGTCAGCCGAGGCGTCTGGTGGACCACGGCCTTGCCGTGGCGTGGAACATCTGGAGGTTTCCGGGGAGCCTGCGTGCCCGGATGCGGGTCCGATCGATCCGACACGTGGGTGACGAGGAGCTGTTCCGGTATCAGCTGCCAGGGTCGGTGCTCCTCCGGGACCTCGGAGCCGACATCGGAGAGCGCTTCGGGTGGGTCATCGATGCCGAACCCGGAGTCGTCACCCAGGACGAGATCGAATCCGAGTCTTCGCGTGCGGTGCCGGTCGTGGTGGCCATCACGCTTGCGCTGCTGGCACTGGCGGCCAGGGGCGTCTTGTTCCGGCCGCTGCCTGCAGAGCGTTTCAGCCTTCCGCTCGAACACGACTGGTCGTCGGTGCTCGCCTCGTACGCCGGATCGTGGAATCCCGCCGGGTTGGGCAGTCTCGAGCCCGTCCATCCGTCCGTCGCATTCACCTCGGCGGTCCAAGGGATGTTCGGGGGTTGGCCGGCCGTCACCACCGTGATCACCGCGGCGTCGCTCGTCCTCGGCACGATCGGCTTCGGGCGGCTCATGGGCCGCCTGGGGATCGACGGTCCCTCCCGCTATCTCGGAGGAATCGCCATGTTGGCGGGCACGTTCGCCACGGCGGTCGGGCGAGGTGGCGACTGGGCCGGTCTCGTCGCCATCGGGGCGATGCCGTGGTTCGTCGACCTCTGCATATCGGCGTGGCCCGGTAGCTGGCGGGGCCGGATCGGCAGGGTCGGAGCTCTCTTCCTCGTCGCCACTGCGCTCGCCTCGTTCGCCCCCGTTGCCTTGGCCTTCGGTGCCGTTGGCGTGATCGCCGTGAGCGTGTTCGTGCCGGGTGTCGGCACCTCCAGCCTGCTCACGATGATCCTGGGTGTGGACCTCGGGGTCTTTGCCCTGTCGCCGTATCTCGCCGGAGTTGGAACTGCAGCATTCACCGATTTCGGCCCCGATGTCGATCTGATCATGAGCCCGTGGGTGGGCGGGGCGCTGGCAGCGGCGGCGGTGCTGATGGCGGTGTCCGGTTCGCGCCGGGTCGTCGGTGTGATGGGCGTCGGCGTCTCGATGGTCGGCGTGGCGCTCGGCGCTGCGCTCTTCTCGGTCGGTGGTGACGTGTCGGTTGGAGCGGCCGTTCTCGGAGCGCTCGGCTCCGGGGTGATCGTTGCGGCGGGGCTCGCAGTGGACCAGGAGCGCTCGATCGCGGCCTCTGCAGTCCAGTGGTTGGCCGTCGCCGCGTCGGTGTTCGTCATCGGCGCCGCGCTCACCACGATCGGCAACGGGAGGCTCGGTCTACCGGAGGATGCGTGGACGGATCGTCTCGCGTTCGTCGCGGGGCTCTCCCCGGATCCGGAGTCGGCCAGAACGCTGTTGGTAGGGCTGCCCGACTCGCTCCCCGGAGACTCCCGAATCGGGAACGGCTACGCCTACCGGCTGGTGTCGGGTGACTCCGTCACGCTCGCCGAGGCGAGGCTGGCGCCACCACGCGTGGGCGATCGGGTGTTGAGCGAGGCGCTCTCCCTGATCGACCGTGGCGACGTGCTCGAGCCCGGGGAGCTTCTGGCCCCCTTCGCAGTGCAATGGGTGATGGTGGTCGACGAGGTCGAATTCGCCGACGTGCTCTCGGCGCAGGTCGACCTGACCGAGGTGCCGTTGTCGGAGGGAGTGCGTGTGTTTCGGAACGAGGCCTTCGTGCCGCGTCTCGACGCCTCGTCGGGAGTGTGGGATGCCGGATACGTCGGAGGATCGGGGCCGGCCGGCCCAGGCACCGTCCGGGTTGCCGACAACGCCTCTGTCCGGTTCGGTCCCGGTTGGAGCCAAGACGAGTGGGCCAACCGGGTGTCTGCATCGGAGGGCACCATCACCTACGAGCCTGTGCCGATCAGGCGGACGCTGGCGCTCACGGTCGTGTCTGTGTTCGTGTCGGCGCTGTTGGCATCGATCGGTCTGCGTGACCGGAGACCGAGATGACGTCAGTGACACGTGTGGTGGTGGGATTGATGGTGCTGGTGTCGATCGCCTTCTGGACTCAGGCTCCCGAACTCCGCCAACCCGACCTCGGGATCGGCCCTGATCGTGCCCCTGCGAGCTCGGTCGCGTGTCCGGTCATCACAGGTCGAGACGCGACCAGCGATGCACTCATCGCCTCCCAGGTGCCCGGCCCCGTGGCCGTCACCGCCTCGGCCGGGGGAACCGTGATCGAAGCAGTCGACCTCGAGCTCGACGACTCCGGTGGTGCCGGTTTCGATCTCGGCGCTGCAGTCGGAGCGTTCACCGTCGGCCTGGTGGCGGACCTCCCGGACGCAGCCGGTGCGGTGTCGATCCTCACGACCTCCGAAGGTGTCCTTGCTGCGTCCAACTGCACTCCACCCGTGACCGGTGAGGTCGCGATCGCCGGGATGTCGACAGCATCCGGCGAGAGCCTCGACCTCGTCCTGGCGAACCCGTACACGAACGATGCCGTTGTCGAGGTTCGAACGGTCAGCGAAGCCGGCGTCGACTCCGCCTCCGAGCTCGAGTCGGTTCTCGTCCCCGCCGGCTCGGTGGTGTCGGTCGACCTGGCCCGGCTTCTCCCGCTCCGGACGCGCCTGTCGATCCGGATCATCCCCGAGCGCGGCGTCGTCCATGCCGCCGCCGTACAGAGCTCGAGCAATGAGCGCGCGATCGTCGAAGCCGTCGAGCCAGATCAGGAGTGGTTCCTGCCGCTTCCGAACACGGGCACCTCGCCGATCGTCACGATTCTGCCCACAGGGGGCGTCGAGGTGGGGTTCGTCGTCGACGCCTACGGCGAGTCCGGCCCGATCGGAGAGTCACTCGAGGGGACGATCCCTGCGGATCAGCACATCGTTCTCGACGTTGCTCAGCTCGGGGACGGGGTGTCGGCGATCAGAGTCGCGACAACGGGGCTCAGCGTCGCCTCGACGATGATCGAGAGCGACGACATCAGGGCCGGCACTCCAGGAGCGCCTCGAGCCGCCTCGGAGTGGCTCGTTCCCGGACCGGGAGGCATCGGCTCGGTCCTGCGGTTGGTCAATCCTTCCGGACTGGACGCGGCGGTCGTGATCCAACCGCTGATTGCCGGAGCCGATGCCGAGTCATTGACGATCCCGGCCGGATCGACGGCCAATGTCGCCGTGTCCGGCCCCGGCTCGGGGTACCTCGTGCGGGCCGACGGTGACATCTTCGTCGCCTGGTCGGTGGCCGGCGATGCCGGTTTGGCCCTCGGGGTCGGCCGTCCTGTGCTCACGGCGGGGGAGTGAGTGGACGACTTGCTCGTCCGAGTCGCCGTTGCGAGCGGCCTCGCCGTGACGGCAGCGGCTGCGGCGTTCGCAGCTCGCCGCGGGCGTGCGTTCCGCCGTCGCCCGTTCGAGCCGACCGATCTCGGGGCCGGGCTGCATCTGTTCACGTCCCTGGCATGCGCGTCCTGCGCTCGGGCGAGGGAGATGTTGGCTTCGGGGTCGCATGCATTCGCCGAACACAGCTTCGAAGCCGAAGAGAGCGTGTTGCGGGCCAATCACATCGAACGCGTCCCTGCGGTCGCACACGTCTCTTCCGACGCTGCGGGCTCGTGGATATCGGAAGGTGTTCCGAGCGCACGGGCGCTCGCGCGCTGGCTCGGTCCTTGATCGAACCGGCCGGTGGTCCTAGCGTGCTCCCAATGTTCACCTGCGTACGTTGCTCGACGCCCGCTGCGGCACTCATGACATTCGATTACAACGAGCGGGCCGTCTGGCTCGAGGAACTCGAGCCGGACACCGAGCCGGGTCGCGGCTACTCGTTGTGCACAGGGCACGCCGACCGCATGACGCCTCCGCTCGCGTGGACGCTCACCGATCGCCGGAACGTGACCCGCCTCTTCACCCCCACCGGATCCAGCGAAGTCGCTTGAGCGTTCCCCTCGACCGGGACCTGATCGACGCAGTCCGGGAGCTTGATGAGCCGGGTCTCAGGCGACTGTTCATCCTCGCTCGCGCTCGACTGGAGAGTGCGGGCGTGGCGGTCGGCAGGATCGAGCACGGCGTCCGCCTCAGAGAGCGCTCGGTTCGCTGCGGCAAAGCGGCCTGCAGCGCCTGCCCGCACGGTCCGTACTGGTACGCCTTCTGGACCGAAGACGGCCGGAGGCGCTCGACCTACGTCGGCAAGCTGCTCGACGAATGAGGCGCAGCAACTCGAAGAGCTCAACTATTCCTCGCGACGTGCGTACACTCCTCCCTCGAACCGTCCTGGAGTCGGCGCAATGAACTGCCCACAATGTGGAATCACAGACGTCATCGAAATCCAACACACCCTTCCAGATGAGACTGAGGTGGTGTTCTTCTCCTGTCATCGCTGCGAGGAGAAGTGGTGGGATCGGTCGGGGGAGACGATGGAGCTCCGGGACGTTCTCGACCTGGTTCGCAAACCTCGAAGCTGACTGGTGACCACTGTGCGACGCTTCGTCGCCAGCCGATCATTCCTGCCGACGATGATCGTCGTAGCGACCTCCCTCGTCGTTCTGCTGGTGCTGAATCCCTGGCTGCTCCTCGACCCTTCGACCCCGTCAGGGGGCGACATGGGAGCCCACGTGTATGCGCCGGCATACCTCAGGGACGTCTTGTTACCGAACCTGAGGATCGGCGGCTGGTCGAACGACTGGTTCGCCGGTTTTCCACTCTTCTACTTCTACTTCCCGTTGCCGTCGATCGTGATCGTGATCCTGGACGTGTTCCTGCCGTACGGAGTCGCCTTCAAGCTGGCGACGGTCATCGGCCTCATCGGGACGCCCCCGGCCGTGTACTTCATGACGCGGGCGTTCCGGTTCAACCGAACCGTCGCGGCCGTGGCCGCATCGGCCTCGGCCGCGTTCGTCTTCATGGAGTCGTTCACGATCTACGGCGGCAACATCGCCTCGACCCTCGCCGGTGAGTTCTCATACAGCTGGTCGTTCGCACTCGGCTTCGTCTACCTCGGTCTCCTGGCGCGAATCCTCGAAGGTGAGAGAGACCTGATCCCGAAAGCCGTGGTGGTCTTCGCCGCCGCGGCCCTCTCGCACATCCTCACCATCATCATGCTCGTCGTGTGCACGGCAGCGCTGTTCCTCCGCAAGGGGGCGTTGGGTCCGATCGCGACGGTCTGGGTATGGGCCGGGCTGCTGAGCGGCTTCTGGTCGATTCCGCTTCTGCTTCGCCTGCCGCTCTCCACCGACATGGCTTGGACCCCGCTGTCTCGGTGGGAGGAGATCTTCCCGATCGAGATCTGGCTTCTGCTTCCCTTCGCGATCGTGGGAATCGTCTGGGCGGCTCGACGGAATCGAAGTGTGCTGCCGGTGGTGGCGCTCACGCTGCTCCCGCTGCTGTATTACCCGCTTCCGAATCTGCTCCCGGAGCTGCTTCCGTCGATCTTCGAGGACGGCCGGTGGAAGTTCTGGAACGGGCGGATGTTGCCGTATTGGTACTTCGGGGTGGTGTACTTCGCCTCCCTGGCGATCGGCGCCGCGCTATCGGGATGGAACCGGCGGTTGCCAGAGCACTCCCCGCGATTCGTGGTCCGGATCGTGTTGGCCGTCGTGGGTGCCGTGACCGTCTACCAGGTCGTCTCGAACGATGAACTCCCCGGCTGGGTCGCGGTCGCGACCGCAGTCGTGTTCGCCGGGGTGATCGCAGCCACGTTCGCGTGGACCGGGCCGGTCAGCACCGTCTCGGTGGTGACGGCGACCGCTGCCGCCGTGCTCGCCCTCGGGGCGCTGGCGGGCGTCACGTTCGTCGATGGTTGGGCCCGCTGGAACTACTCCGGGTACGAGGGCAAGGAGACATTCGGGGAGTATCAAGCATTCATGAGCAGTGTCGATGGGCTCCCTCAGGGTCGATACCAGTGGGAGTTCAACAGCGAGCTGAACCAGTACGGAACCACGATGTCTTTGATGCTGATCCCGTACTGGGTGGGCGAAGGCCACCAGTCGATGGAAGGGCTGTTCTTCGAGTCCTCGTTGACCGTGCCGTTCCACTTCCTCAATCAGGCGGAGATGAGCCTGAGCCCGAGCAGGCCAGTGCCCGGACTCGACTACCACACGTTCGACTTCGAACGCGGCATTCCCCATCTCCAGCTCTACGGCGTGGACTACTACGTCAGCTTCACAGATGAAGCCGAGGAGAAGGCCTTCGAAGATGCCCGCCTGACAGAAATCGAGCGCTCGGGGCCGTTCGTGATCTTCGAAGTGGACGACTCCGACCTCGTCGAAGTCGCCGGATACGAGCCCTCGGTCTACGAGCCCGTCGGCGGTGGCGAGAGTTTCGGTGACGTCGCGCTCGACTGGTACGGCTCGATCGGCACCCTCGATCGATGGCTGGTGGCAGATGGCCCGGATGAATGGCTCCGTGTTCCCGACGCCGACTCGGTGGCCGGAGCAGAGGAACTCGACGCCGTCGGGAACGTGTCGAACATCGAGATCGGCGACGACTGGATCAGCTTCGACACGGATGCGATTGGCGTGCCGCATCTCGTCAAGGTCTCCTACTTCCCCAACTGGGTCGCCGAAGGCGCCGAAGGGCCGTATCGGGCTGCCCCCAGCTTGATGGTGGTCGTGCCGACCGAGGAGCACGTGGAGCTGCACTTCGGTCGATCATGGATCGAGTTCGTCGGGTTCGGTGCAACCCTGCTGGCCATCGGCGGTCTGGTCGGAGCCCGGTCGATTCCGGCGATCAGGGACCGCCTGCGCAGCGACGCGGAGGAGGCGTCGGCGCTCAGCGCCTGAAACCGGGCTCGGTCAGACGCCACCATGCGATCCGCGCCGTGTCGACGGCGAGGTTCCACATCATCGAAGGGCGGAGGCTCGATTGGGCGGCGCCGCTTCCGAGGCGCACGGGAGCCTCCACCATGACGAAGCCTGCGGCGTGCGCCCTGACGAGCAACTCGATGTCGAACGCGTAGCGATCGATTCTGACCTTGTCCGCGATCGCTTCGAGCACCTCTCTCCGGAACGCCTTGAGGCCCGTCTGTGTCTCGCTGACCGGGAGACGAAAGATCCCGCCCGTCAGCAGGGCGAAGACCCTACTCAGGATTCGCCGTGCACCGGGGTAGGCGCCGCCAGCCATGCTCCCTCGCTTGGTGCCGACCACGATGTCGGCACGTCCGAGTCGCTCCAGCATGTCGGGGATCTGGTCGGGCGGCAGGTCGAGGTCCGCGTCGAGGAAGACGATGTCGTCGCCGGTGGCCGCATGCCAGCCGGAGAGCAGTGCTCTGCCCTTCCCGCGGTTCGCCTCCAGCCTGACACCGACGAGATGGGGTGCCAGTTCGGCGGCCCGTCCGATCGCCTGCCAGGTGCCGTCGGTCGAACCGTCATCGACGACGATCACCTGCGGGTCGAGGGGGGCGAGAACGTCGAACACGGTCGAGATGTTGCGTTCGATCTCG